>NZ_CP077725.1:2567500-2927500 GCF_024730565.1 Clostridium sp. CM027 | reverse complement strand
TTCCTTCTTTTTTTGCTTTCAAAAGAGCAGGGTTATCTACTCTCATAGATGGTGTTTTAAAAATAACATCAAACCCCGTTAGATCATCTAAGTAATCTTCCCCTAATACCAGCTTCACGCCCTCTTCTTCGAAATCTATTGCTACCTGTCCCAGTAAACTATAATTTTTTTTATCAAAAGCTGTAACAACTGCCTTAAGCTTCACTAGAAAATGTATTAAAGGAATATTGCTAACTCCTATACCTACAACTCCAACTTTTTTTCCTTTTATAAATTCCTTAAATTCATTGAAATCCTTTTTCATATAACCCTCCATGTAATCTCCATATACTTTATATTATATTATATTATTTATTTTATAATTTTTTAGATTTATTCTATAAAAAAACAACGCATAGTATAACCACAGCCTACTCAAGCCTCATTATATACTACACGCCATTCTCTAAACCAAACTAACTATTCCAATTTAAAATTTAAAATTGTAGTTTTTCTTCTATAAACTTTTCTAAATCATCTATACTTACCCTTATTTGATCCATTGTGTCTCTGTCTCTAATTGTTACAGTATTATCTTCTAACGTATCAAAATCTACGGTTATGCAGTATGGAGTTCCTATTTCGTCTTCTCTTCTATACCTTTTTCCTATACTTCCGGTTTCATCGTAGTCTACGTTAAATTTTTTACCTAGCATAGCAAAAACTTCGAGCGATTTCTCTGATAATTTTTTACTTAAAGGTAGAATAGCCGCCTTAAATGGTGCAAGTGCTGGATGTAAATGAAGCACTGTTCTTACGTCTCCGCCTTCAAGTTCTTCTTCATCATATGCATTAACTAAGAATGCAAGAACAACTCTATCTGCACCCAGAGAAGGTTCTATACAATATGGTACATATTTTTCATTAGTAATAGGATCTAGATAACTTAAATCATTCCCTGAATGTTCCATATGCTTCTTTAAGTCATAATCAGTTCTATCGGCAACGCCCCATAATTCTCCCCATCCAAAAGGGAACAAGAATTCTATGTCACAAGTAGCATTACTATAGAAAGATAATTCCTCTTCTCCATGGTCTCTAAATCTTAAATTTTCCTTTTCCATTCCCAAATTATATAAGAAATTAGCACAATACTCTTTCCAATATGCAAACCATTCTAAATCTGTACCTGGTTTACAGAAAAATTCCAATTCCATTTGCTCAAATTCCCTAGTTCTAAAAATAAAGTTCCCTGGTGTTATTTCATTTCTGAAAGCCTTTCCTACTTGGCCTATTCCAAATGGAACTTTTTTTCTTGAAGCTCTTTGAACATTTTTAAAGTTTACAAAGATACCCTGAGCCGTTTCTGGTCTTAAATATATCTCTGATTTTCCATCTTCTGTTATCCCCTGGGAAGTCTTAAACATTAAATTAAATTTTCTAATATCAGTAAAGTCTTTCTTTCCACATTTAGGACATACTATTTCATTTTTTGCTATATATTCTTTTAACTCTTCATTTGACCATCCATCAGCACTAGCTACTTCTACTCCCTGATTCGTCATATGGTCTTCCACTAACTTATCCGCTCTAAATCTAGCTTTGCAATCTTTGCAATCCATTAGTGGATCTGAAAATCCTCCAACGTGACCCGTCGCAACCCATACTTCTGGGTTCATAAGTATAGCGCAGTCAACGCCTACATTATATGGACTTTCTTGAACAAATTTTTTCCACCAAGCTTTTTTAACATTGTTTTTAAATTCAACTCCCAGAGGACCATAATCCCACGAATTAGCGAGCCCTCCATATATATCGGATCCCGGGAATACGAACCCTCTGTTTTTGCATAACGCAACTATTTTATCCATACTTTTTTCAAATGTCATATTAATCCCTCCTATTTTTTTATAATCTAATGATATCTCGTTTTATATACTTCTCAATGGTCATTACAAATATATTAATATTACATCTTGTATCCTTTCCTATTTGACCTAAATATAACCAATTCAATCCATCACACCCGCATAAAGGCATGCTCTTTTATTTTACGTACAAAAAAAAGACTATACCCCAAGGGACGAAAATTATTTCCGCGGTTCCACCCTTATTGGCACATGCCCTACTTTAAGTTCTATACACTCAAAAGTTCCTTTCACAATAATACTTTGATTGTTTACACCAGCCACAACCTCTCTTATGAAGTACTACTACTACTCTTCTTTATCACAGTGAATTATTTTATTATACATTAGATTTCTTATAATATTGAGTTCCAAAAATAAAAAATGGCTCCGCGAAAAGGATTTGAACCTTCAACCTATCGGTTAACAGCCGAGTGCTCCACCGTTGAGCTATCGCGGATTATTATTGCTTACAACAACATTATAACATATACTTTTAAAAATTCAATAGTTTTTTCTTTTTTATTTAAATTTCATGATTTTAAGCACTGATGATTACGCTTAAGAAGTAAAAAGGATATTTTAGATTAACTAAAATACCCCTTTAATTTTTTTAAACTACTGGATTGGTTTCATTGTAGGGAATAGGATAACATCTCTTATTGAATAAGAATCCGTTAAGAACATTACCATTCTATCAATTCCTATACCCAGTCCTCCTGTTGGTGGCATTCCTGTTTCTAATGCGCTCATAAATTCTTCATCTATTAAATAAGCCTCATCATCACCCAGTTCTCTTTCTTTTGCTTGTTGCATAAATCTCTCTCTCTGAACTACTGGATCATTTAACTCTGAGTATGCATTACACACTTCTCTTCCAAACACAAAGCCTTCAAATCTCTCTGTAAACTCTTCATTCCCTCTCTTCTTCTTTGTAAGAGGTGATATTTCTACAGGGTAATCACATAAGAATGTTGGTTGAATTAGTTTCTCTTCCACATATACTTCAAATAATTCATTTAATATATCTGCTTTTGAGCAATTTTCTAATTCTTTTTTAAATTGTAAATGCTTTTCTTTAGCTATAACCCTAGCTTCTTCATTAGTAGCTATTTTATCAAAGTCCACACCTGAATATTCTCTTACTGCATCTACCATAGTAATTCTTCTCCATGGTGGTGTAAAATCTATCTCAGTTCCTTGATAATTTACTTTCATAGTTCCATGAACCTTTTCACAAACGTAAGCTATCATATTTTCCGTAATTTCCATCATATCATTATAATCTGCATAAGCTTCATATAATTCTATCATTGTAAACTCTGGATTATGTCTTATATCTGTTCCTTCGTTTCTAAAGTTTTTACCCATGTCATATACCTTTTCAAAACCAGCAACAATAAGTCTTTTTAAATATAGCTCTGTTGCAATTCTAAGATACATCTCAATATCAAGCGCATTATGATGAGTACTAAATGGTCTTGCTGCGGCTCCTCCTGCTACTGTGGATAAAATCGGAGTTTCAACTTCTAAAAATCCTTTGTTATCTAAGTATTCTCGGATATATTTAATTATTGATATTCTCTTCATAAACGTATCTCTTACTTGTGGGTTCATTATTATATCTACTTCTCTTTGTCTAAATCTTAAATCAGGATCTTTTAATCCGTGCCATTTTTCTGGAAGTGGTTTTAGAGCCTTCGCTACAAGCTGAAAATCTACTATATGTAGTGATATCTCACCAGTTTTTGTAACAAAAGGTGTACCAGTTATGCTTACAAAATCTCCTATGTCAAAACTTTTATATTCTTTTAATTTTTCTTCGCCTACATCATCTATTTTTATGTATAGTTGTATTTTACCATATCTATCATGAATATCAGAAAAACCTGCCTTACCATGAACTCTTTTAGACATGAGTCTACCTGCTACAATAACCTGAGCGCCTTCTAATTTCTCAAAATTTTCTTTAACTTCTTGTGATGTATGAGTTCTTTCAACTTTGTACACATCAAATGGATCTTTGCCTTCTTCTTTTAAAGCAGATAATTTTCGTCGTCTTATGGTTACCTGTTCATTATATTTAGATTCAAGTTCATGCAAGTTTTTCTCTTCGCTTTTTTCTTCATTGTTTTTTTCGTTCGACATTAATATCCCTCCTGTTTTTCCCAGGTCAGAAAATAATTACTAATCATTTATTCTGCCATATTTCTTCTATGTATATATTTCTTTAGGGCACCTACCAATTATAAATTGTTAAGTACCCCTATGTTCTATAAAAATTAAATAATTTTTAAACAATTACCCACGTCGCACTTCCAATACTTCATACCTACCAACACCATCTGGAACTGCAACTTCTATAATTGCTCCTGATTTCTTACCAACGAGTGCACATCCAACTGGTGATTCATTCGATATTTTATTTATCATTGGATCTGCTTCTGCTGAACCCACTATATAAAATTCAACTTCTTCATCAAACTCATAATCCTTAACCTTAACTATAGATCCTATACTTACTACATCTATTTCAATATCGTTTTCATCTATAACACTTGCATTTCTAAGCATATTTTCCAATTGTATTATTCTACCTTCAACAAATGCTTGTTCATTTTTAGCTTCATCGTACTCTGAGTTTTCGGTTAAGTCCCCATACCCAAGTGCTACCTTTATTTTTTCAGTAATATCTTTTCTCTTGACAGTCTTAAGAAATTCTAATTCTCCCTCTAATTTCGTAATTCCCTCATAGGTCATTACATATTGTTTTGGTACGCTCATTTATTTCTCCCCTTTTTAATTTTTATTAAATAAATTAGTAAACATCCATAAAATTCACTATCAACTAACAATACCCTAGCATATTACACCCCAACTACAATACTGTTTTCCTCGAAATATAGTAATTTCATATAATTTATATAATATAAGACTATTAGTTCAAATTGATAAATTATCGATTCTAAGATTTATTCTTAGAATAACAATACATGTAACCATTTAGCCATTATAAATCAGAGCGTTACTATTGTCAATATGTTACGAGCAAAATAGTCTAATATATTACATTATTGTTGAATTTTATTTTTTTAAGATATATACCATTATACTTAAGAGCTTTTTCAATGTCACTTTCTTGCATTTGACATAATATCGATCCTAAAAGTTCGATAGAAAAATCTCCTTTAAAAGTTTTCCAAGGCACATTATAACTTACATCATTTACAGCTATAATATTTTTTGGCGTGCTTATACTATTATCTAAGAACCAGACTAATTTCCCATCACCGAATTCATAGTCTTTAGATGAAACAATAAAATCGGCTATTTTAACAGCATATAGTTCATCATCTGTAACAATAGGAGATACACCAAAATTAGCGATAATATAATCTGCAAGCTTTCTAGCTTTTACCAAATCAGGCGATAAAAATACAATATACTTGCAATGCTTTGCTAATTCCACAATAATATTATAGTTTATTATTTCTACAGCATCATATATAACAATGCAGCAATTTTTCAAACTTTTGTTTCTCATTCTAATCATAAGTTGTATACTTTTTATAACACTAAAAGCTAAGAATCGCTTTTGAAATTCATTAAAATAATTATAATCCATAGGCCTCAGTGTTTTTGGCGATAATTGCACTTCATTACATTTACATATTTTTTTAGCATAAGTTAAATTGTTTAAATATGCTTTTCTATTAAAATTAGGTGGCATCCTTACACTCGTAACTTTAATATCTAATTCTTTAATGTATTCATTACTTATTACTTTCATCTTTAGTTTATCTTTAATTTTACTTAAAAATCCAAATTCATTATATAAATTATCTATATTTGAAGTTATACATAAAATTGGCTTCATACATCTGCACCTTATACATTAATGTACTATTATCTTATTCAGTGTTAATTATATAAATTCCCGTTTTAATTTTTAAATTATGCTTCTATGGTTTTCAAATAATTTTTATAAACCAAAAGTACCTGCTTTACCTCATCATAAGTATTTTTAGTATTAATTTCATTCTTAATCTCAGCACAGTTGTTAAGCCCTTTGATATACCAGGCTGTATGTTTCCTCATTTCTCTAACAGCCTTAATTTCTTCATAATATTTTACAGCTAAATTTAAATGCCTTATACACATATCTATTTTTTCTTCAGGAGTAGGGTATATAACTTTTTCTCCGTTTATTGCCTGCTTAATCTCTCTAAAAATCCATGGGTTACCCCTAGACCCTCTTGCAATCATTATAGCATCACAATTAGTGATTTCCTTTATTTTGACAGCATCCTCTACGGAAAATATGTCCCCATTACCTATTACCGGCACTTTAACATTTTCTTTTACAGCCCTTATAATATCCCAATCAGCCTTGCCTTCATACATTTGTTCGCGAGTCCTGCCATGCACTGCAATAGCATCTATCCCCGCATCCTCCATATATTTAGCAAATTCTACAGCATTAACATTATTTGAATCAAATCCCTTTCTAAACTTCACTGTCACAGGCTTTGTTGAAACCTTTTTCATTTCTTTTATTATTTGCGCTGCTAGTTTAGGATTCTTCATCAAAGCTGATCCCTCTCCATTTTTCACTATTTTATGAACAGGGCACCCCATATTTACATCAACCATACATATATCGCTTCTTGCATTGAAAATTTCACAGGAACTAGCCATAATCTTAGGATCATTACCAAATATCTGAACGGCTACAGGTTTCTCTTGACCCGAAATTCGCATAAGAGATTCTGTATTGTCACTTCCATAATATAACCCTTTAGCACTTACCATTTCAGTATATAGTAGACCACACCCTAATTCTTTGCACAACCCTCTAAAAGCAATATCTGTAATTCCTGCCATAGGGGCTAAAAAAACATCGTTTTCAAAGTTAATATTTGATATTTTCATTAAATCACCTATTCCCTATTCTTCTCATAAATCATTCTAAGGCCTTCTAAGGTTAAATTCGGATGAAACTCATCGATAGCAGAAGACTCTTTGGTTATTAGTTTTGAAAGTCCACCTGTAGCTACTACAAAAGGCTCTTCTTCTCCCATACTAATCATTTCACTTTTCATTTTATTAACAATATAATCTACTTGACCAATATATCCATATATTATTCCAGACTGCATGCTTTCAACAGTATTTTTACATATAACTGTTTCTGGTTTTACAAGCTCCACCCGAGGTAGCTTTGCCGCTCTCTCAAATAGTGCTTCAGAAGCTATTTTAATACCAGGACATATAGTTCCACCTAAGTAATTAGCCTCTTTGCTTATAGCACAGAAGGTTGTAGCTGTACCAAAATCTATTAGTATTAATGATCTTTTATAAATTTCATGAGCTGAAACAGCATTAACAATTCTATCCGCACCTACTTCTTTAGGATTATCATATTTTACATTTATTCCAGTCTTAATCCCCGGGCCTACTACCATTGGTTTCAAATCGAAATATTTTCTTATCATATGTTCTAGTGAATACATACTATTGGGAACAACCGAGGAAATTATTACGCCTTTAATATGTTCTGTTCTTATGTTTCGCTGATTAAATAATTGCATTGCTTGAATTCCGTACTCGTCAGCGGTTTTTTTTGCATCAGTTGATATTCTCCACTCTACAATTAACTCCTTTTCCTTAAAAACTCCTAAAACAGTATTAGTATTTCCAACATCTAAAACTAAAATCACTTTATACACCACCTATATAATTTAAAACAACTTGCAAGTCGTTTTATATTTTTGCCATTATAAAAACACAAAATAATGTATCCAATATTATAAATATTAATTTCAACCGTTCCTAATTTAACAATTTAATTTTAACAATTTGAACAAATTTGTCAAGTTAAATCTTTATAAGAAGTTTTGTTTAATTAAATCATCTCCTAGGTCACTGCAATATTAACGGTTACAGTGAAAGTTACACCTATAACGCTAATTCTATATATTATACCACAATCCTCAACAAATGTTGGTATATAATTACAGTAAGTTTCTTAGTAAATCGCACTAATATAAAGTTTCTGTTAGAATGGACTCTCTTTACTGGTTAAATGATATAAAAAAAGACATACAGCTAACTCAGAGGCCACTGAAAAACTATATAAAAAAATCGTCATCTAATTAAAGATGGCGATTTTTTTATATAAAAGACTAAAAAACAAAAAGGAATTTTAAAAGATATGTCGAATTAGTATAGTAGAATAAAATAAAAGGGGCTAAACTATTATGCTAAAAGGACAATTGGAAATAAAAATAAATACATACCATAGCTTATATTCGTTAATTATTCCGAAAGATAACATTTTAAAGCAAATTAATGACCTTGTTGACTTTTCATTTGTTTATGACGAATTGATGATTAACTATAGTTCATCTATGGGTAGAGGTGCTATTAACCCCATAATGCTATTTAAATATTTACTTTTGAAAGTAATATATGAATTGTCTGATGAAGATGTTGTTGAAAGAACTCTTTATGACATGTCCTTTAAATATTTTCTAAATTTAGCCCCAGAAGAAACAAATTTAATAAACTCAAGTACACTAACTAAATTTAGAAAGCTTCGCCTTAAAGACATGAATTTATTGGATTTATTAATAAACAAGACTGTAGAACTTGCTATAAAAGAGGGAGTTTTAAAAAGTAAAGCAATAATAGTTGATGCTACGCATACCAAGTCACGTTATAACCAAAAGTCAGCAAGCGAGGAATTATTGAAACGTGCAAAAAACTTAAGAAAAACATTGTACGGAGTACATCCTGGTATTAAAGAAGAGTTACCTAATAAAGTTACAACTGGAGTACTTGAAGATATTCTTGAGTACTGCAAATTATTAATTGATACCATAAACGAGAAGCCAGAAACTGCAGCAAATCCAGCTGTGAAAACTAAATTAAACTACTTAATGGAAGCTATTAATGATGACTTAGAAAATCTAAAAATATCAAAAGATGAGGATGCAAAAGTGGGGCATAAAACTGAGGATAGTTCTTTTTTTGGATATAAATCACACCTTGCTATGAGTGAAGAACGTTTAATTACAGCAGCTGTTATTACAACTGGCGAAAAAAGTGATGGAAAGGAGCTCATAACCTTAATAGAAAAAAGCCGTGAGGCTGGTATAGATGTAAATGAAGTAATTGGAGATACAGCTTATTCTGAAAAGAAAAACCTAGAATATACAAAAGAAAATAAAATTGCATTAATTTCAAGACTAAATCCTGTAATTTCACAAGGAATGCGAAAAAAAGAAGATGAATTTGAGTTTAATAAAGATGCTGGTTTATTTGTATGTCCGGCAGGTCATATGGCTATTAAAAAAGCAAAACAGGGAAAGAAGAATGTTGGTAAAAATCAAGTGCTAACCTACTATTTTAATGTAGAAAAGTGTAAAAATTGTGTTCATAAAGATGGGTGTTATAAAGAAGGCGCTAAATCTAAAACTTATTCAGTTTCAATAAAGTCAAATACTCACAAAGATCAAATAGAGTTCGAAAAAAGTGAATATTTTAAAAAACGAGCTAGGGAACGTTATATGATAGAGGCTAAAAACAGTGAACTTAAGCACCAACATAGCTATGATGTAGCAATATCGTCAGGCTTAATTAGCATGCAAATGCAAGGTGCATTATCAATCTTCACTGTGAATCTAAAGAGAATAATTAAGTTGAAAAGCATGAAATAGGGCTTTTAAAACTTAATTATAAAATAAAAAGCATGAGATATCCAAAATATGGACATCTCATGCTTTTTCTATTCAAGCTTGAAAACTCTACTAAATAAAGAGTGCTTTTTTCAGCGGCCTCCTAACTCACTGTATGTCTTTTACCAAGTTAAATCTTTGTTAAATCAATCTCACCTGAATCTGTTTTAGCCATTATAGCCTCAAAATCCACGCCTTCGAGTTTTTCTTTTAACAACAGTTCTTGAGCTACTGCATGAAGTTTACTTGCATTTTCAGCAAGAATTTTTTCAGCTTTTCCATAGGCTTCATCAATAAGCATCTTAACTTCTGAATCTATTTTATTAGCTATTTCTTCACTAAAGTTTCTACTTTTGCCTAAATCTCTTCCAAGGAATACTTCATTATGATCATTACCAAAAGATATTGGTCCGAGTTCATCACTCATACCATATTCCATAACCATCTTTCTTGCAATAGCCGATGCTCTATCAATATCATTCTTAGCACCTGTGCTAATATCTTTTAATACTAATTTTTCAGCAACTCTACCGCCTAATAACCCGACCATTTCATCTTTAAGTTTTAGTTTTGAAGTATAAGCAGTATCCTCTTCAGGTAGATGCATTGTGTACCCACCTGCCATTCCTCTTGGTATAATACTTATTTGATGAATCGGATCAGATAATGGAGAATATTTCATTACTACAGCATGCCCTGCTTCATGATATGCTGTTAATTTTCTATCTTTTTCACTGATAACTTTACTCTTCTTTTCCGGTCCAGCAATAACTCTAGTTACTGCTTCATCAAGCTCTTTCATTTCTATAACTGTTTTTTTATTTCTAACTGTAAGCAGTGCAGCTTCGTTCATTAAATTCTCAAGGTCTGCACCAGTGAACCCAGGTGTCCTTTTAGCTAATACATCAAGTTTTACTTCTTCTGCTAAATGTTTACCTTTGGAATGTACCTTTAGAATTTCTTCTCTTCCTTTAACATCAGGCGCACCCACTAATATATGTCTATCAAATCTGCCTGGTCTCAAAAGAGCAGGATCAAGTATGTCTGGTCTATTTGTTGCAGCTATCATAATTATGCCTTCATTTACACCAAATCCATCCATCTCAACTAATAGCTGATTTAGAGTTTGCTCTCTTTCATCATGACCACCGCCAACGCCAGCTCCTCTTTGTCTACCTACTGCATCAATTTCATCAATAAATATTATACAAGGAGCACTTTTTTTCGCTTGTTCAAATAAATCTCTTACTCTTGAAGCCCCAACACCTACAAACATCTCTACAAATTCCGAACCTGATATACTATAGAATGGAACTCCTGCTTCTCCTGATACTGCTCTCGCAAGTAACGTCTTACCTGTACCCGGTGGTCCTATAAGAAGAATACCTTTAGGAATTCTTGCACCTGCTTCTAGGTATCTTTTAGGTTGTTTTAAGAAATCTACAACTTCTGCAAGTTCTTCCTTTTCTTCATCTTCACCAGCTACATCATCAAATGTAACTTTCTTCTTATCTGGCGTTGCTATTTTGGCTCTACTTTTACCAAAATTCATTACACCTCTATTACCGCCACCGCCGCCACCTTGCGATTGCTGCATATACATAAACCAAAAGGCCACTAACATTAAAATTATAAGGAGTGTTGGCAAGACATTTAACCACATTGGCATACTAGCTGGCTTTAAGTATGTTTCTGTAACGCTTGCATTTGGGTTTTGGTCCATAACTTGAAGCAATCTCGTCAATGGGACTATAGTTTCATATCGTGTTCCGTTCTTTAGTTCTCCTGATACTGTTTTATCTTCTTTTACCTGAACAGTTTTAATATCCTTTTTAATCCAATATTCTTGGAATTTATTAACGCTGATTTGACTAACATCTTTGCTACTATCAAGTACGGTTAGTGCTGCATAAATCACAAGTACAAACACTACGATCCAGATTGATGCACTAGAAATTTTCTTCATTAGAAACCCCCCTCTCTTTTTATTCACTTTAAAATTTTATCACATTAAAAAGCAGTTGACAATAATATATATATTATTTTATACACATTTACTTATAAATTTCTTCCTTAAGTATTCCTATAAATGGTAAATTTCTATATTTCTCTGCATAGTCCAGGCCAAATCCTACAAGGAAGTAATCTGGTACATCGTAACCTAAATATTTAACATCTATATTGGCCGTTCTTCTTTCTGGTTTATTCAGTAAGCATATAATTTCTAAACTATTAGGTTTCCTTGCAGATAGTAACTTCATTAGATATTTAAGTGTAACTCCAGAATCTATAATATCCTCTACTATCAATACATCCTTTCCCTCAATTTCAAAGTCTAAATCCTTTAAGATCTTTACAACTCCTGAAGTTTTAGTGGAATTCCCATAGCTTGTAACTGCCATAAAATCCATTTTACATGGAATTGTAATTTGCTTTACTAAATCTGACATAAATATGACTGATCCTTTTAAAATACCAATGAGTATAAGCTCTTTGCCTAAATAATCCTTACTTATTCTTGCGCCCATTTGCCTAATTTTATCTCTTAATTGATCTTCGCTGTATACTACCTCTTTAATATCATTGTTCATTCTTATTCCTCTCTTCCAATTCTAATCTGCAATATATTTTTAGTATCCTTTGTAACCTTGAATTTTTCGCTAACCCTATATCCAACTACCCAACCTATATCATCGCCAAAACATATTAACGGTATTGCATTTCTTTGGGCTTTAGGTATTTTTAAATCTATAAATAAATCCTTTATCTTTTTACTACCCTTCATACCTAGTGGAATGAATCTATCCCCATCTTTTCTATACCTAAATATTATTGGTTTCTTAATTTTATCATAGTCAAAATACTTAATACAATCATTTTCTTTAAATTCTGTAAATTGTAGCTTAGGATTAACATCAATTTTTACTACTTTATTTAAAGAATGAATAAAGTTTTCCTGATTTATATTTAGAGAGTACTGATTGTTATTAGCTTCAGTAGCTTTTACACAAATATATATATGTATATTCCCATAACAGTTTTCAACTATTATATTCTGAGGTAGCATTATACTTTTACCTGTTTCATGTCTTTGAAGTTCTATAATACTATATATATGAACTTTTTCAAAATTATATAAATTATGATTCACCGCAAGCAAAGCACTCCTAATAATCCTACTTAAAATTGCTTCATGCTCCGCAAAAGCCGCCTTATTTATTATAACCCTTTGCTGACCTATCTCACAATGTTTTTTATACTCTTTTTCAGAAATATTTTCCAAATAATCATTGTCTTTTTTTACAATATCTGATAATCGGTTTAATGTTTTAATTATATCTTTATTAAAATTTTGTTCCATATATGGAATCAATTCTAATCTTACCTTATTTCTCGCATAAATATTTTCTAAATTCGATTTATCTATTCTTGGATTGATATTATTATTTAAACAATATTTCTCTATTTTTTTTCTACTAAGACGAAGTATGGGTCTTACATATATTTTGTCGCGAACAGGTCTTATTCCTACTATTCCCTCGATACCCGTTCCTCTCATTATCCTCATTAAAATAGTTTCAGCTTGATCATTAGCATTATGTGCCAAAGCGACTTTATTAGCATTTAATTTAACCATAAGTTGCTCAAAAAATTCATATCTAGCTTCTCGTCCTGCCATTTCACAAGATAAATTCTTTTCCTTTGAAATTCTATGTACATCCACTTTTTCACTATAAAAATCTATATTCAAACTCTCACAAATTTCTTTTGCATATTCCTGATCTTTATCAGACTCATCTCCTCTAAGACAATGGTTTAGATGTGCACCAATAAGTGTAATCCCAAGTTCTTCCTTAAAGTTGTTTAAAATATAGAGCAAACACGTGGAGTCAGGTCCACCAGAAAATGCAACTATAACCTTATCTCCCTTATCAAACATTGAATTCTCTTTTATAAAGTCCATAACTGTTTCTGACAAAATTTTCACTTCCCAAATTTATTTTTAAAATGTTTTCTGTTTTTTGCAGGTTTATATTTTTTAATACCATATCACTATATCATATTACTATATCATTTAGTAATATATATTTTCCATTTTTTTAGACACACCTTTAAATCGTCTCTTGGGTCGCTGCAATATTAACGACTTAGAAGGAGATTTAAACTCCCACCGAAGTTTTCAATTTGTTAGGGCATGTAACTCCCACTTATAGAAATGAGAGACTTTCCTTCTGAAATGCCGTTAAAAATGGGAAAAATGAAGAATGTAAAAGAGGTTCTTACCCCCATAAATACTTTCTCCATTTTTTAATCTCTTTTATTATATATTCCCTGATTTTTCTCTCAATTTACAGGGCATTAAAATATCTCTTTTATAAAATACATTTAGTATAGACTATATATCTTTGAAACAAGAACTGTCATATCATCTTTTACTCTATTGCCACTTAATTTTTTTGCTTCTGAGAGCAACCCTTCAGCTAAATCCTTGGGATTGTTGCAATTGTTTTTACCTAAATAATCAACTACCCAATCCACCCTCCCTACATTTTCATCATTGTAATCTAATACCCCATCACTAAGCATAACCATAATATCTCCATTTTTTAATTCCATTTGCTGTATATCTATATCTGCTTTATCTAAAACACCGATAGGAAGAGATTTTGATTTTATAATTTCTAAACTTTCACCTGATTTTAGAAAAGTTGCAACTGCCCCCACTTTTAAGAAATCAATTTCCCCAGTGTATAAGTCTATGCTGCTTAAATCTATAGTTGAAAATTTTTCTTCTTCGGAAAATCTCAATGTCATTATTGAATTCACAGTGTTTATAGCCGTAATTTTACTAAAACCTGCTGATGTAAACTTTTCTATTAATTCAACCGCAGCCTCGCTCTCTCTACCCGCTTGGGGTCCCGATCCCATGCCATCACTAATAACTGACATATAACTTCCATCAGGAAGCTTACCAAAGCTATAGCTATCTCCATTGGACTTTTCACCATCTTTACACTGCCTAGCCACATTAGATACCACATGAAACTTAGGTGTTTCTTCAATAGTTACCTTACATATATTGGTCTTCGGATTTATATTACACCCTTCATCACTAACACACATGCACTTGCCTGTGACCCCATTTATAATCGGCAATAAATCCTTTACACACATTTGCCTTCCACTGCAAGCGTTAAGTGACAATTTAATACTCAATCGTCCGAGCTTATCATTCAAACACATAAGATCATTGTGCTTAACTCTATTTTTATCTAAGGCTCTACATATAAGTTTTTCCATAGAAGTATCTATTTGAATTTCAGAATTAAAATCTTCAACAATTTCTCCTACAGAACCCGCCATATTACTAATCTGATTTGCTAAAAGCTCTCTGCCTTCACTAAGCCTCGTTCTCCACATTTCATTTATAATGTGCTTATTAACAATATCTTCTGTATTTTTAAGTATGGCGGTTCTCTTTATACATTTTCTTTCAATTTCTTCCGGTACGCTATTATTCTTCCTCTCAAAATTTTGAATTAATTCTTCAAATGCTGCATATGTATAATGTAATTCCCTTTTCCAACACATAGACTTCATATTACAATTACTACACACCCTGTCCGCAAGATTTTCAACCAACGCGCTGCTTTTACCTTTCATCGCCAATTTTTCATTATCCACTAAGTTATTTAATATATCTGACATATTAGAAAGTACATCTGAAAAATTATTTAGCCTTCCTACAAATGTATCTTTAATTTTATTTATATACCCCTGTTCTACATTTTGCTTTTTTTTATCGGAATTAAATTCTGTGGATAATTCGCTATAAACTTTTTGTGGTATTAGCAAAAATATTACAGCAGCTACAAAAGCTTCAAATATCATAAAATCAGATCCCGTAATACAATATATTTTTATTATTGAAAAAGCCACTAAATAAGATGTTGCACTTAATATCTTTCCAGTTTCTTTAAAAACACCCGTTATTAAGCCACAAACACCATACATTCCTATAAACACAATCATATTTTCAGAAGACATTCCTACAATAATACCCATGGCAATTCCTGATGCAGCACCAGCTCCACTTCCGTTAATGTAAGCTATTATTATAACAAATGCCAGGCCTAAAATATTCGTAATTGATATGGCAAATATACTTAGTCCCCAAGTACCTGCTATAATTAAAGAGCTTATAATTGACATACTTATTATTTCTTCATTCGAAAATATATGTTTTGTTTTAATCTCCTTAAAGCATAAAAGACTATAGTCCAGAATAAAATATAATGGGAAGATACATAAAACTAGAAAAAATGAATTTAAAAAAGCCATTAACCCACTTACCCGGGTTATGAAGAAATTATAGGTAAACAACTCAAATATAATAATAGCAAACATGCTAGCTAAAACTTTAGTTTTTGATTTTATTTTGTTGAAAACATGACTCAAAAAAGCAATTGTAACTATTACTAGTAAATATGATGGTATATTCTTTGCACTACCATTTAAAGTAATATAACCTAAAAATGTACCACTGGCTGTAATTATTGAAATTCTATGATTATTTACAAATATTGTAGCTATTAAGAAAGCTATACCAAATGGGGCAGTATTATTAAGAAGCAAGACCCTACTTATTAATAAGCTTATAACAAAATAAACAATTCCTGTAATAATTAAATTAGTATTTAATGCATTTTTCTTTTTTACTTCATCTTTTATCTTTCTAAGTCTTTCATATGGAAATATATCAATCCCGTATTGCATATTAAAAATCACCCACCCTTTAATCATTAGGACTCCATTATAGCAACGTCTCTTGGAAATAAATGTCATAAGATGGGGCGCTCATATATTTTTTATGAGACAATAATTTGTATATTTTTTACATTAGATTTTTACAATTCCCTATAATATAAAAAAACCTACCATATTAATATAGTAGGTTTTAAAATATTAAATGAAGCATGTCACTTCATGGCATTGTATATTCGAGAAATTTATACTTATATGTTTTTGCACATTATAGTTTAAGTTTTATAGTTTTCCAGCAAATAAAAAATAACTCACAATATAAATTGTGAGTTATGGTAGCGGAAATAGGACTTGAACCTACGACCCTTCGGGTATGAACCGAATGCTCTAGCCAGCTGAGCTATTCCGCCATAGTTGGTTGCGGGAGTAGGACTTGAACCTACGACCTTCGGGTTATGAGCCCGACGAGCTACCAACTGCTCCATCCCGCGATATTTGGTGCTGAAGACCGGAATCGAACCGGTACGGTGTTTAACCACCGCAGGATTTTAAGTCCTGTGCGTCTGCCAGTTCCGCCACTCCAGCTTACTTACTTGTAGTATACTTGTTATGAAGTTTTATTTTACTTACGTTCTAAATAATCTAAAACTTATTGGTTGCGGGAGTAGGACTTGAACCTACGACCTTTGGGTTATGAGCCCAACGAGCTACCAACTGCTCCATCCCGCGATATTTGGTGCTGAAGACCGGAATCGAACCGGTACGGTGTTTAACCACCGCAGGATTTTAAGTCCTGTGCGTCTGCCAGTTCCGCCACTCCAGCTTACTTACTTGCAGTATACTTGCTTTTAACTTACCTATTATGAAATCTTATTTAACTTACGTATTAAGTAATTTAAAACTTATTGGTTGCGGGAGTAGGACTTGAACCTACGACCTTTGGGTTATGAGCCCAACGAGCTACCAACTGCTCCATCCCGCGATATTGTATTTAAGAATAAATTTGAATTAATACGGCACTTGTTTGCTTTTAGCTAATTATATTTAGAATCTTATTTAACTGAAATAATGAGTGATTTAAACTCATTGGTTGCGGGAGTAGGACTTGAACCTACGACCTTCGGGTTATGAGCCCGACGAGCTACCAACTGCTCCATCCCGCGATATTAATGCTAAAGCCTAAACTTTAATTGATACAATATTTAACTATCATATTATTTTAAGCTCTATGTGTCTATTTATTTTTTCATACCAGCTTACTATTACTGTTAAATAAGTTTCTTAAAATCATTTTAATGTTATACTAATTTGCTACATATGTCAATAGTTTTTTATAAAAAACATATTATGTTTTTAAACTCATCATATGCCAAAGTGGTAGCGGAAATAGGACTTGAACCTACGACCCTTCGGGTATGAACCGAATGCTCTAGCCAGCTGAGCTATTCCGCCATAGTTGGTTGCGGGAGTAGGACTTGAACCTACGACCTTCGGGTTATGAGCCCGACGAGCTACCAACTGCTCCATCCCGCGATATTTGGTGCTGAAGACCGGAATCGAACCGGTACGGTGTTTAACCACCGCAGGATTTTAAGTCCTGTGCGTCTGCCAGTTCCGCCACTCCAGCTTACTTACTTGCAGTATACTTACTTGCAGTATACTTACTTGTAGCTTAGAAAATGCTACCTCTTGGCAACATGTTTTATTATATATGATGTATAAACCGTTGTCAATAACTTTTTTTTGTTAAAATAGGAACTAAATACTTAGTTCCTACAGATTTACTAATAGCTTGAAGTTTTTTTACTATAACCTCTTCCTTTTCCTTCTTGATGTTTTTTAACATCTTGAAATCTTTCTTCACTATCTTTTAGAAATTTAGTCATTATATCTTCAAATCCACTTGCATTTGCTTTGCTTTTTTCCTTTTCCCAATCTATTTCCATAGGTTTAATAGATTTTTTAGGCGCTCCAGCTTGTTTTATTGATAAACTGATTTTCCCATTATCATCTACAGAGATTACTTTAACTTTTACTATATCATTTTCTTTTAGATGATCATTAACATTTTTAACGAATGTATCTGAAACCTCAGATATATGCACTAATCCTGTCTTACCCTCCACTTCTACAAACGCACCAAAATTGGTGATATTTACTACTTTACCTTCTACAATACTTCCAGCCATTAAGGTCATATTAAAAATACTCCTCCTTAAAAATTATGTTTTTATTTTATATATTAATTTAATAATAAGCGTAACAATAATTATAGCATTTAGTTTTTATTATCCATAACAGGAGTTTCACCTTCTTTAACAAGACCTAATATTTCTCTTGCTAATTTTTCTATATATTTGTCAGTTTTAGATAACTCTACTTCATCCTGTAATACTTTTTTTTGTTCTTTTTTCTTTTGTAATTCAACATTATACTTTTGCAGCTCTTTCTTTTGTCTGCTCATAATTGATTGTTGCTGAATTAAAAGATAACATACATACATCATAGCAAAAACTAATACGGCACTTTTAATACTAAATTTTTTTTTCATATCCCATACCCTTTTCCTTTCAATGGAATGAGTATTGTTTACGCTTCATAAACCTATTCTAATTTGTATTCCACATTTCTTCAAGCTATTTCTTTATAATTTATCTTTTTTTTTTATTTTGAGCTTATAAACTAACAAATTTGCTGGGTATAAAATAGCATTCCATACAACCCTAAATACTTTCCCATTGAATATTATTAATTTATATTGTACCCTTATAAATACTCCACTTAATAGTTTCAAATATAAGTATACTCCTAATATTAAACATACATACACATAAAAGTTTATGTACCCTTTATTAGTATACATCAAAAATATAAAAACCACTATAGAAGTTAATGTCCAAAATAACAAATCCTGTATTATAGTCAGCACCTTGTTAGGATTTTCAAATCCCCTTATCAATCTATATATATCAAAAAATACTCCAGTTATTATTCCTGCTAGCAAACTGAAAATTATAAGATTAACTTGGCCTATCAAAGAAATTATCATAATTCTTCTACCTAAACAATCTTGATATTATGCTATCTTTTTTTTCTTTACTTTTGTCGCTAGTATACACAAAAGAATCCACTTGCCCAGTTATTATAACATCCCCATTTTGAACATCTAACTTGTTCATCTTTAATTCTCGTCCTTTTACTATCATTGTTCCAACATCTGTATTCAATAATATTTGGCTTTCATTAAAATTTATAACCTCTACAACTCCGTTAACAGTTAATTTTTTTCTGTTTTCAAGCATTAAACTGCTTTTCTTATCTTCTATTTTTATTTCTTTCTTCACTTCCATAATATCCCCCTTATTAGTTTTGCTCTAAAAAATTGGGAATTAAGAAGCTAATCTTATTCTCAATTCTTAATTAATGACATACAATTGTATTCCTATAAAATATATATGCTTATTAAACTTAATTAAGAATTGTATTTAGCAACATTTATTCTTTGTCTTCTCTTCCTGAAATTATTTCATACATTTCTTTTGCACTCTCTTTTGTCACATGCTCTGCAATATTTATAATTTTAGCTTTTAAAATTTGATTTGCAAATTTAATTTCTATAATATCACTCTCGCCTACTACAGTTCCTGCTTTTGCCACTTTATCATTTATAGAAACTCTGCCACTCTCGCAAGCTTCTTTTGCAATGGTTCTTCTCTTTATAATTCTTGACACTTTTAAATATTTATCTAATCTCATTTATACTTCCCCTTTTTAATGTTCTTTACCCATTCAATAATTCAACCAAAGTTTTTAAAATAAAAAACCTAGATATACATCCAGGTTTTTCACATCATAATAATATTATTTGTTAACTATATCTTTAAATTCTTTACCAGCTTTAAATACTGGAACCGTTGATGCTGCAATTTGAATTTCTTCCTTTGTTCTTGGGTTTCTACCCATTCTAGCTGCTCTTGCTCTTGTTTCAAAAGTTCCGAATCCAACCAATTGGACTTTTTCACCTTTTTCTAATGTTTCTTCAATACTTTCTATAATACCTTTTAGAGCTGCTTCTGCATCTTTTTTTGTTAAATTAGATTTTTCTGATATGCTTGTTATTAATTCTGATTTATTCACTTTTGTTGCCTCCTTGTTATTGAGTACATTACTTAGTAGTGATTATACTATTAAATAGCATATTCTTCACTGATTTTGAAATTCCTTCTTTTAGTCTAATTTTTATTTACAAATAAATTTATCGTCTTTTAGATTCGTTCCATAATTCGTCCATCGCAGTAAGTGTCATGTTCTTTAAATCTAAATCCTTATTCCTTGCACTTTCTTCTATGTACGCAAAGCGATTGATAAATTTATCTATAGTATAATTTACTGCAAATTCAGGGTCTATGTCAAGTAGTCTAGCAACATTTACAGTAGAAAACACCAAATCTCCCACTTCTTCTACTATTTTTACCCTATTATTACCTTTATATACATCTCTCACTTCCTGTAATTCTTCTAGAATCTTTCCCATAGCAAGTTCAACGCAGTCAAAGTCAAAACCTACTTTTGCTGCTTTTTGTTGAACCTTCTCTGCTCTCATTAACCCTGGCAGGTTTTTCGGAACATGCTTTAGCGTATCCGTATAACTCTTAAACCCTTTTTCTTCACTCTTAATATTTTCCCAACTTTCTAAAACTTCGTTACTATTTTTACCTTCTGAAACTTTAAAAATATGAGGATGCCTGTTTATCATCTTATTTGTGATGCCGCAAATAACATCATTTATATTAAAATATCCCTCTTCTTTTCCTATTTGTGCATGAAGTACAACCTGTAGTAATACATCACCTAGTTCCTCAATAATATTATCTTCATCATTGTCTTCTATGGCTTCTATAACCTCATAACATTCCTCAATAAGATATTTTTTCAAAGATTCATGCGTTTGCTGTCTATCCCATGCACATCCATTTTCAGCTCTCAATGTGTCCATAACTTGAATTAAATCGTGAAAATCTTTTGTAGCCTCTAATTCTTTTGGTATATAAATTGAGGTTAGATAGTCTATATCCTTTTGTCTATCTAATTCATATAAGTTAATTTTCCTTATACTTTCTAACCCTTTTATACCTGCAGCTCTAA
Organism: Clostridium sp. CM027; assembly: GCF_024730565.1. Lineage (NCBI taxonomy): Bacteria > Bacillati > Bacillota > Clostridia > Eubacteriales > Clostridiaceae > Clostridium > Clostridium sp. CM027. The sequence continues at coordinate 2,905,965 of NZ_CP077725.1, read as the reverse complement.
CAAAACAAATCTCCATATCATCTTTGTAATACTCAAGCAAAGCAAGTTTTACGTCCGAAGCTATAGAAACGTTATAAACTTGAGTTATTAAAAGTCCTACCCTTTTATCTAAAACTTGATTTTTTATATCAAAGGCATCTATTATTTTTAGTCCTTCAATAGGATCTAGTTTTAAGCTTTGAATCACTGCATCTATAAAGCTAACCGCGGGAAGAATTTCTATATCTATTTTGTTTTTTTCACAAAGCTTTATTAAAAGTTTAACAGAAGTTTCTGCCACAAGCGGGTGACCTGGAACTCCATATACGATGTCCCCATATATTTCGTGTTTCTTAATAAGATCTTCTGCAATAGCCCTATACACATCATCAAAACTATTATATTTTTCATATCTATCATCATAGGTTTCAAATTTTATACATATCGATTTTAGGTAATCCACAGTAGGGTGCTTTTCTGTTCTTAAATAAATCTTTTTACCACCTTTAAGAATTTCAAGTGTTCCTACAGTTAGTGATTCTACTGACCCAGGACCCAATCCCACTATTTTAATCATTAGCTTCCACTCCTTTATTTTTGCTTTAAAACTTTCTTTTTAATTTCCTCATATTCAAATATTCTAAGCAAAAAAATAAATATTAAATAAACAATAACGCCTATTAATATGGATATTAAACAAGATAATCCACTGCTCCTTGTATAATTATAGACATTAGCGTTACTAAATACAACTGCAACTATCATTATAATAGCAGCAATAGCTGGTTTTACAAAAGAGTCTACACTGTTGATTTTTATATTTAAATTTCTCTTTAGATCGTGCATATTTAATAAACAACTTGTAACATATCCTAAAATGGTTCCTATAACTGCCCCATAGATATTTACAAATGGAAGCGAGACTAATACGTACGTTATAATAACCTTTACGATGCACCCTAATGCCAAATTGTATACAGGCTTCATATAATTGCCTACGCCTTGAAGTATCGCAGTGCTGGTTTGCGTTAAAATTACAAAAGGTATGCATATTGATATATATTGTAGTATTTCATATCCGGCCGCATCTTTCATAAAAACCAAATTCATTATAGGATAAGCCATAAAAAACATCCCTAAAGAAGACGGCAGCGAGATAACATTAGACAATTTCACAGCCATATCTACTCTTTTAATAAGTTCCCCACTTCTTCCTAAATAAAACGCTTCAGCAATTATAGGCACTAGAGATGTGCACAGAGCCATTGAAAGAGCCAAAGGTACATTCATCAATGTAAATACCTTCCCAGTCAGCTGACCATACATTACGGCGGATTGTGTTTGCGAAAATCCAGCTTTTAGAAGTTGCTGCGGTACTAACATAGAATCTATCAGTGCCATAACCGTACCCACTGCAGCACCCAAAGATATTGGTAATGCAGCCTTACTTAAATCAGCTAAAATATGCTTGTGCTTTGTTTTTTTCCTTACTGACTGCCCTTTTTTCATTTTAGTATAAGTTAAAAATAAGTATATACTTCCCATAATTGCACCAACAAGGGTTCCAAGGGCCGCTCCTGCAGCCGCATATTCAATCCCCTTTGGAAACAATAAATATGCAAATAAAACTCCAGCGACAACTCTTCCAAACTGTTCTACTATTTGCGAAACAGCAGTAGGTCTAACATTTTGTAGCCCTTGAAAGAAGCCTTTAAAAGTACACATAACGGAAACAAAAATTGGAGCTATAGCAATTACCAAAAAAGAGTAATATGATTTAGGATCCCATTTAAGCATTGATATAATAGGCCTTGCAAACATTAACATAAGTGTAGTAGCTGCTCCGCCTAATATAATCATTAAAACAAGTGTTTGTCTTAAGACTTGGTGCGCTCCCTCCTGATCATTTTTAGCGGTCATCTCCGCAATAATCTTAGACATAGCAATGGGCACACCTGAAGCTACTGCTACAAACATCATATACAATGGATAAGACATCTGGTAGTATCCCATCCCCTCATCTTTTATAAGTGCTTGTATTGGAATTCTAAAAAACAACCCTAAAAATCTAGCAAATATTCCTGCCATCCCAAGTATAATAGTCCCCTTTATCAATGAATGTTTCTTCATAATAACCTCCTTATATTCCCGTGGTGTATGTAAGAATTACATTCTCTAATTATGAATATTTGATTTAAGGGCTTATTATTACTAATACTTCAAAAAACAAAAGTATATATTACCGCAAATATGTTTCACTTCGCTGAGTAATATATACTTTTAGGTTTATTGTTCCATTTGTTTTCCTAGAAAAGAGGCTGCAGTTTCAGCTAGCTTTAATTCTAAATTTCCAAATTTAGCTTCTAGCTCTGTAGATATTATTATTACTGCTCCAATTGCGTCCCCTTCTGCTATTATAGGCGCAATTACTTGAGCATGGTATTTATTTTCCATTTCATCATCATACAGTGATATAACTTTTTCTGAACCTTCACCTAATACAGCAGCCTTTCTATTTTCCATTACTTTTTCTAATTCATTACTAATTTTTTTATCTACATACTCTTTTTTAGGACAACCACTTACAGATATTATGTTGTCTTTATCGCATATAATTATTATGTTTCCTATATTTTGTTGTAATGAATCAGCATATTCTCTAGAAAATTCACTTAATTCACCTATAGGTGAATATTTCTTTAAAATAACTCCACCTTCTCTATCAGTAAATATTTCTAGTGGGTCTCCTTCTCGTATTCTCAGTGTTCTTCTTATTTCTTTAGGTATAACAACCCTTCCCAAATCATCTATACGTCTTACTATTCCGGTTGCTTTCATTTAAATAATTCCCTCCTTATATAAAGTTTTATATAATATACTAGCTTTATTATTATCTTTCTAAACTTGAATTTTTATGCACATTTGCAAATGTTTAAATAAAAATAAAGAATACCTCCATATTAAAGGTATTCTTTATACATTAAATCGTCTCCTGCGGAGCTGCAATTTTAACGACTCCAGAAGTAGATTTATACTCCCACTTATAGAAGTGGGGGACTTTCCTTCTGAAATGTCATTAAAATGCTATAGATTTTTCGGATATTGCTTTATATTCGCTTCTTTTTTCCATTTTGTCATAGCCTCTGTCCATGCACTTTCTTTTCCCTGTGTTATAAGCGTTTTTTCTACTTCTGCCTTAACAGCTGTAAATTTCTTTACAGGGTATTCTTTTTTTTCTATAGTCTTTATTATATGCCATCCATATTGAGTTTTAACAGGTGCTGAGATTTTACCTTTTGGCAAAGCAATAGCTGCTGCCATAAAGGTTTTATCCATTTGAGCATCATTATACTCTACATCTCCTAAATCTCCACCATTGTCCTTAGTTCCATCTGTACCTTTTTCTTTTGCGACTTTCGCAAAATCTTCACCAGCGTCTAAACGTTTCTTAATGGCTATAGCTTCCGGTTCTGTTGCTACTAAAATATGAGCTGCATGAATTGTATTCGGTTTTTCTGTAAACTGGTTTGGATTAGCATCGTAATATGCTTTTTCCTGTGCCTCAGTAACTTTAACATTTTTTGTAACTTCAGTGAATAGTGCATCTTGAATAATACTTGGCTTTATTCTTGCTTTTAGAGATTCTTCTGTAAGGCTTGTTTGTGCTAAAGCCTCTTTATATTTCGCATCTGTTCCCAAACTTTTCTTAATTTCTGCTAATTGCTTATTTGTTTCTTCATTTAATTTAGCTTCGGTAGGCATTAATTTTAACTCTTCCGCCTTATAATCCACAATTTTTTCAGTAATCATACCTTCTACTACTTGCTGTTTTTGCTTTGTTAATTCTGCCATAGCCTCAGCATTAGTTTTATAATTTGCTCCATACTGCGTTTCAAATTGTTTAATAACACCTACTAATTGTTCGTCAACCTGTCCTTTAGTTATTTTAGCATCGAAAGCCTTCGCAACTACACTTTTAGCAATGCCCTTAGGTGTTTTTTCAATCATATTACAACCATTTAATGATGTAGCTAATATAGTTATTAAAGCCGCGCCAATTATTTTTTTTACGTTTTTCATTATATTTCCCCCATTCTATATGTAATATCGCCGTGTAAAGCTCTGTTACGATACCCATTAATTTTAACACAATTTTACTTTATTTCAACTATACTTTTTATATGATTCACAATCTCTATGAGATTTGCAATCACCTCTTCTTTGTTTAAATTTTTAATCTTGTATGCAAAGGCAGGCTTATTCCCTAATTTAAATACAATACTTCTATTATATTTACTAATCAAGGCTTTAACTAATTTTTGATTTATTCTTTCGCTACTATCAAATTGTAATATTATCTCCTCCTTTACCTCTTTGATTTCTATTATCCCCACCTTGCTTGATATACACCTAAGATAAGCGATATTCATAAGACTTACAACACTTGATGGTATGTCTGAAAACCTATCTTCTATTTCCTCTTGTATATCTACCATATCCTCGTTACAATCAATAGCCGCAATTTTCTTGTAAATTTCAATTTTCTGCGACTCATCTTCAATATAAGTACTAGGAATATACGCATCTATTTTAATTTCAACAGAAGTTTCAATAGGCTCCATTTCTATATCGCCTCTTATTTTTTTCACTGTGTCTTCGAGCATCCTACAGTATAAATCATAGCCTACCGCAGCCATATGACCATGTTGGGCACCGCCCATCATATTTCCAGCACCCCGAATTTCCAGATCTCTCATTGCGATTTTAAAACCTGACCCTAGCTCCGTAAAATCCTTAATTGCTTTAAGTCTTTTTTCAGCAACCTCTGTTAACACCTTATCTTTTTTATAAGCAAGATATGCATAAGCTATTCTATTTGATCGACCAACCCTACCTCTTAATTGGTAAAGCTGAGAAAGTCCCATCTTATCTGCGTCGTAAATTATAATTGTATTTGTATTTTGAATATCTATTCCCGTCTCAATAATAGTTGTACACATCAATATATCATACTTGTTCTCCATAAAATCTATCATAATAGATTCTAATTCTCTTTCTGTCATTTGCCCATGCGCAATACACACTCTAGCTTCAGGAACTAGCTTTCCTATAAATGCTGCCATTTCTTTGATAGTTTCTACTCTATTGTACACAAAGAAAACTTGCCCCTTTCTATTTAGTTCTCGCAGCATCGCATCCCTTATTAATTGATCGTTAAATTCTACCACATAGGTTTGTATTGGATACCGCTCCTCTGGTGGCGTTTCAATTACACTTATGTCGCGCACTCCAGTAAGCGACATATGCAATGTTCTTGGAATTGGAGTAGCTGTTAGCGTAATCACGTCTATATTTTTTCTTAGACTTTTTATTTTTTCCTTATGAGTAACCCCAAATCGTTGTTCCTCATCTATAATCAATACCCCTAGGTCTTTAAATTTTACATCTTGCTGAATTATTCTGTGCGTTCCTATTAATATATCTACGTTTCCTTCTTTTGTCGCCTTAATGACAACTTTTTGCTCAGCAGGTGTCCTAAATCTACTTACCATTTCAACCTTTACTGGAAAGTCTGAAAATCTTTTGGTAAGATTTTTATAATGTTGCTCAGCGAGTATTGTAGTTGGTACTAAGAACGCTACTTGCTTTCCATCCATAACCGCTTTAAATGCCGCTCTAACGGCTACTTCTGTTTTTCCATACCCAACGTCACCACATATCAATCTATCCATTGGTTTATCCGACTCCATATCTTTTTTGATTTCTTCAATTGCTATTATTTGATCTGGAGTTTCTTCAAATGGGAATTCTTCTTCAAACTGTTTTTGCCATACAGTATCCTTGCTATATCTGTGGCCCTTAAGTGTAGCCCTTGCTGCATAAAGTTTTACCAAATCCTCTGCAATATCTGCAATAGAGTTTTTAACTTTATTCTTAGCCTTAACCCATTCTAGCCCACCTAATTTGCTAATCTTTGGAGCTTTGCCTTCACTTCCAATATATTTTTGTACTAAATCTAATTGTTCTACCGGAACATAGAGGTTATCACAACCATTATAACTCAGTTGCAAGTAATCTCTTTTATGTCCATGAACTTCCAATTGCTTAATTCCTTTGTATACGCCTATTCCATGATTTACGTGAACAACGTAGTCTCCCAATTTAAGTTCTGTAAAGCTTTTAAGTTTACTTACTCCCTTTTTACTAGAACGACTAGTAGCTTTTCTTTTTGATCCACCAAAAACCTCTTTATCGGAAATAACACATAATTTCAGCTGCGGATACTCAAAGCCCTTTAATTGATTACCAAAGGTTACAACCACTTCTCCAAACTCAATTTGAGAAATGCTGTCTTTATAGACACTTTCAATGCCTCTATCCCTAAGTATATCTATTAATTTCTCCCCTCTAGTTCTTGTACCAGAAAGAATTACGATCTTGTATCCTTTACTTTTTTTGTCCTTTATATCCTCAATAAGCATGTCTAATTGGCCATGGTAATCATAATTGGTAATTTGAGAAAAAGATACTATGTCCCTTGGCTTAAGCACTGTTGTGCTTTTAGCAATAGCGTTTATTGTAATAACTTCTACGTTCTCTAACTCTTCATATATATATTGCTTATCAATTAAAATTTCTGCTTGTTTAGGCAGTATACTTCCTCGTCTTAAAAAATTCTCGTAATTTTCTTCAAATTCGAAATACACGCTATCTAGTTTACCTAGGCACCTTTGTGAATCATCAACCACTATAAATGATCCCTTCATATAATCTAAAAAAGAAGATACATTATCATAAAAGTAAGGCATATAGCTATCAACATCTTTAAAACTCCACGTTTCTTTAAGTGATTCCAAATTAATATCAACTAATGAAGTTATTTTTTTTATAATTTCTTTATCTTTTTTCTTGTTAAAGCTACCTACCACATTGATTAGGTCTTCCTTTATTTTGTTATATCCTTTTTCCCTAATTTCCTGGGTTAATATCATTTCCTTTGCTGGAAATATATCTATTTCGGATACCTTATCAATACTCCTCTGAGTTTCAATATTGAATGTCCTTATAGAATCTATTTCGTCGTCATAGAGTTCTATCCTAAAAGGTAACGCAGAAATAGGGGGATATAAATCTATAATTCCTCCCCTTATTGAAAATTGACCTTTTGTGTCTACTCTTTCTACCCTTTCATACCCACATTCAATTAATTCTTCCGAAAACGCATTTAAATTTAAATTGCCCCCTACAGCTAATTTGAAAATATATTTTCGGAGCAAATCTATAGGCATATAAGTCGCTGCCAAAGCCTCAATACAAGTAATTATTATTTTTTTACCGCTTTCAGTAATTTTTTTCATTACTTTAAGTCTTTCCCATCTCAAGTCGCCAGATACAGCATCCGCATTATAAAATCCCATTTCTCTAGTTGGAAAATAGTACACATCATTTACATAAAAAGATAAGTCTTCGTAAATATTTTTAGCCTCTACATCACTATGCGTTAAAATCAATATAGATTTATCTAATTGCTCGTACACACCATTCACTAAATAGTTCTTAGCTGATTCCGAAAGTCCATATACGCCAATTGGATATATTTTCTCTTCTATATTGCTTAGTATACTTTTAAATTGATTACTCTCTTTCAAAGGCTTCATAAGCCCACTCAGTCTCATGTTAACACCTCTCACTCACTCCATAAATATAGATAATCTTCCAATAATATTTTTATTTAAGCATTAAATCCATTAAACTGATTCATAGCCTCCGTATATCCTTTTGCTATTATCGTTTGAACAGCTTTTATACTAGCCTCAAAAGTCTTTTCTACAAGCACCCGGTCTTCTTTAGAAAATCGCCCTAAAACATGAGGTATTAGCGCCTTTTCCGGTTGTCCTACCCCTATTTTTATTCTTAGAAATATGTCGGACGACATGTTAGCTATAATACTTTTTATCCCGTTATGTCCACCAGCACTACCCTTACTTCGTATTCTTAATTTACCTGCATCCAAACTAATATCATCATACATTATGATGATATTTTCATTTGGAATCTTATAAAAAGAAGCTGCTTCGCGCACACTTTCTCCACTTAAATTCATATATGTACTAGGTTTTAAAAGAATAACTTTTTCCCCTGATATGATAATTTCTCCACATACTCCTTTAAATTTTATCCTATTAATTGAAGTATTATACTTCTCTGCCATTAAATTTATTACATCAAATCCTACATTATGTCTTGTATACCTATATTCATTTCCTGGGTTTCCTAGTCCAACTACCAAATACATTATTACCCCCAAATATTATTATGTTTAAACCTTATGTCTACCACATAATTATTTTTTCATATGCCTTATTTATAATATTATACTAAAAAAGTATTTTAATCCACAACTTTACATAAAAATTACCATATAATTTATTCTTTTGTTATGATTTATCTTTAAAAATAACTAGTAGTCTGCTATGCCTAACCTATATAACTGCTAAGATTATATTATTAACCTTAATTAAGCTATTTTAGTGGTCTAATAACTTTACCATGAGTCATCAAATCATTAATAACTTCTTTAGCTTCATTTATATTAATAGCAAACCCCATTCCGTAAGTTTCACTGGATGAATCAATTTTCAAACTATTTATACCAATAACTTCTCCATAGATATTGCATAACGCTCCACCACTATTCCCTGGATTTATATCTGCATCAGTTTGTATTACTTTATAGATAGTTTGTTCACCTGTTTTTTTATCAACAATATTAATTCTTTTATCCAATGCGCTTATAATACCCGCAGTAACCGTTCCTAAAAACTGTTTTCCTAGTGGATTACCAATCGCAATAGCTATATCACCAATTTTAACCTTTGATGAATCGCCAAATTTTGCAATAGGCAAGTTACTAGCTTCAACTTTTATAACCGCCAAATCAGATATAACATCCGTGCCTACAACTGTTGCTTTCAAAATATTATCATTGCTCAGTTTCACTTTTATTTTTGTCGCACCTTTAATTACATGATAATTAGTAATAATATATCCATCACTTTTAAATATAATCCCTGAACCATTGCCTTCTGGTGTATCCCACAATTCTTCTGCTTTACTACTAATGCCAACTACTGATGGTGCTACCTTTTGTGCAACTTGTGAAATAGGATTATCATCTGCCTCTTGAATATTATCGTTTTCTCTTACACCTGAATTTAAATTGCTACTAGTCACTTTTGGTACTTTCCCCTTATTAATTATATACTGGGCTGTAATCCCCCCAGATAGGGCTGCTATCAGCATAAAACTAATTACTTTTAAAAATGTCTTGAAATAATTTTTCTTGTTGTTTTTTCTAAATTTAATTTCGCTAAAGATGTCCTTGCCAAAATCTGCATTCTTCCACAAAGCATCTCTTACTTCATTACAAGATTCATAGTTATCCTTATTATCCATAGCATCATCCCCTCCCTACTGGTCATATCTATATTATATAAATTTTATTTCATTATAAATTATTCACTTTCGTTAATGTAAAAGTAAAATAAACACCATTGTCCTTATTTTCAACCCATATATCACCCTGTAATTGAGTTATTATATTTCTAACTATAGATAATCCAAGTCCAGTACTATCTTTTGCTGTTCTTGATTTATCCGCTTTATAAAATCTATCCCAAATATGCAATAAATCTTCCTCAGCTATTTGCGGACCAGCATTGAACACAGATATTAATGCATTTCTTCCTTTAGATTTTGAACTAATCTTTATTTTCCCACCATCACTTACATATTTTATTGCATTGTCCAATAGATTTGTAATCACTTGTACTAATCTATCTTTGTCTCCTGCTACAAATAAATTATCTTCATCAAAGCATACATCTACAGAGACCTTTTTCTCTTTAATTTTTGTTTCATTTTTTATAACTGTAAGTCTAATGATTTCATTAATATCCACTTCCATAATCTTCAAACTAAACTCCCCAGCTTCAATTGCAGACATATCTAATAAGTCATTTACAAGCCTTGTTAGTCTTTGAATTTCCTCATAGGCAATAGATAAGTAGTATTTTTCCTTTTCCTCTGGAATTACCCCATCTAGTATCCCACCAATAAACCCCTTAATTGATGTTATAGGAGATCTAATCTCGTGCGATACATTGGATATGAATTCGCGTCTATTTTTCTCGTTTTTTTCTACAGAATCAGCCATAAAATTAAATGATTGAGCGAGTTCTCCTATTTCATCATTAGATTTTAAATAAACCCTCTTATAAACATCCCCATTAGATATCTTCTTAGCTACTGAATTAATCTCTGCTAAAGGCTTTATAATTATTTTTTGAGAAAAATAATATATAACTATACAAGAGAATATTATTGCAAAAATTGCAGATATCCAAATTATTTCATAAACACGTTTTAAAGATTGGCTTAATTCTTCAATTGAGTTGCATAATATTATAGCTCCCTTAAAAGTGCCCGCCTCAGTTCTTATTGGCGTACCGTAAACTCTTACCGTGTTATCAAATATTCCAGCATAAGGGCCTGTAATCTCAAACGTATGCCCAAGCCTAAGCTGATCTAGTTGCTCAGCAAAAACCTGTTTTCCCATAAACTCCTTATGCTCTTTATTAGATACCAAATAAACACAACCGTAGCTATCTGTAAGCCAAATATCGGATTTTATATACTCAGCAATGATTGTCATTACGTCATTTAATTTTTCCGAAGTAGCATCCCCAGCCATATATTTCATAGCAAGCCCTTGTATCATATATGACTTATCCAAAAATTGTTCTTTTCTTTGCTCGAAAAAATAATTTTGGAACCAATAAGACAAAAAAGAGGCAATAATTATTAAACTCATTGAAATTATAATAGTATAGGTGGCTAACATCTTAAAAAACAGCCCTCTTTTAAACATCTATTTCACCTCAAATTTGTATCCCACTCCCCAAACAGTCTCAATTTGCCAATTTGGACCTCCTTGAAGCTTTTCTCTTACCCTTTTAACATGCACATCCACTGTTCTAGAGTCTCCTGGATAATCGTATCCCCAAACCTCACATAAGAGTTGTTGCCTTGTGAAAACTCTATTCTTATTAAGAGCTAAATAATGTACTAGTTCAAATTCTTTAGGTGGCATTTTTACCTCTGAGCCTTTATATGTAACATTATAAGAATTAATATCAATTTCTAGATCCTCAAAATTTAAAACCTCTTTACCACCTTTATCTAAGTTATAACGCCTAAGCACAGCTTTCACTCTTGCAATTATTTCTTTTGGCTCAAAAGGCTTAACTACATAGTCATCCGCTCCAAGTTCTAGCCCCAATACCTTATCAAATGTTTCCCCTTTGGCAGTAAGCATAATAACCGGTGTTTCGTTCTCTTTTCTTATCCATTTCAAAACATCGATTCCATCAATATACGGTAACATTATGTCTAAAAGCACCAAATCTGGTTTATAACTTAGAAATGCTTCCTGTGCAGCCCTGCCATCATATGCTACTTTTGTTGCATATCCTGAATTCTCAAGATACATTTTAATTACCTCAGCAATATTTTTATCATCATCAACTATTAGTATTTTCCCTATAGTTCCTTCCATATCAGTACCTCCAAATTATTTCCTCTATTTTTTCCCTCTATTTTTTTCTATCATTCATCTTTGAAAAATAACTAGTCAACATGCTAATTTATCTTATTAATAATTTATCATACTTTAATGATAAGTTATTAGTTTTTATTAAATGTTACAAATTATTCACCACTTCCGATAATAATTTAAACATTCTACATAAGTACTGAGTCTATATAGTATACTTACTATCCCATTATTATGTAAATCCAGATTATAAAAAAATAGCGATGCCCAATTATAAAAATAATAGAGCATCACTATTTTAAAATATGTATTATAAACTGGAATCTTCCTCGAATAATTTACTTACCGAAACATCCTCATATATTCGCTTTATAGCCTCCGCCAAAATTGGCGCTACAGATAATGTAGTGAATTTTTCGCATTGTTTACCTTCTGGCATATCAATTGTATTTAATATTATCAATTCTTTTATTACCGAATCATTTATTCTTTGAATAGCAGGCCCTGATAATACGCCATGACTGCAACAAGCATAAACATCTTTTGCTCCGAGTTTAACTAAAGCATTCGCTCCATTAGTTATTGTTCCCGCAGTGTCTATCATGTCATCCATCATGATACAAGTTTTCCCCTTAATATCACCTATAACATTCATAATTTCTGCAACATTAGCTTTTGGTCTTCTCTTATCAATTATCGCTATTGATGCATGTAGCTTATCTGCAAATTTTCTTGACCTAGCAACGCTTCCAAGATCTGGTGCAACTACAACTACATCGTCCCTATCTTTAAATCCGTTCTTGATGTAGTATTTTGCAAGTATAGGTGTCCCAGTCATATTATCAACAGGAATATTAAAATATCCTTGTATTTGAGCTGCGTGTAAATCCATAGTCAGTACTCTATCTGCTCCTGCGGTTGTTATAATATCTGCCACAAGTTTTGCTGTAATTGGATCTCTAGCTTTTGCTTTTCTATCCTGCCTTGCATACCCATAATATGGTATAACCGCAGTTATTCTTCCTGCTGAAGCTCTCTTAAATGCATCAATCATAATAAGTAATTCCATTAAATTATCGTTTACTGGTGCATTAGTCGATTGAACAACAAATACATCTGCGCCCCTGACAGTTTCATGTATATTAACAGATATTTCTCCATCACTAAAAGTTCCTACTTCTGAAGCTCCAATTGGTAATCCTAGTATGTCAGCTATATCTGCGGCTAATTTAGGATTTGAGTTGCCCGTAAAAATTTTAATATTCTTTCCGTGGTTTATCATATGTAGTTCTGATTCCTAAAATCATAACAAATCATATTTTAATACAATTCATATAAATTTTCATTCTATACACTAAATAGAACGTCAGCATCACGAGACTCAACTACTAGGGTTAATACTCTCACATTAAAATCTTACATACCATTCAATGCGCGTTTAGTAGTTTTTATATACACATTCTGCTGAAAAAATCAGTTTTACACCTCCCTTTATAATTTACTTATTGATTGTATGCTTGTTATTTTATTTGCTGTGTCCTGATTTCACTACCCAATTTTCAATATTTTTTTGCCTTGCTCTAGCTATTGCCAAAGCATTTTTAGGCACCTCATTTGTAATTGTAGAACCAGCCGCAATGTACGCGTTATCATTAACCTTTACAGGTGCTACTAGGTTAGTGTTGCATCCTATAAACGTATTATTGCCTATTATAGTTTTGTATTTTGCTTTTCCATCATAATTTACAACTACAGTTCCGCAGCCAAAATTACATCCACTTCCTACCTCTGCATCACCAATATAAGTAAGATGAGATACCTTTGTATTATCTCCAATAGTTGATTTTTTAATTTCAACAAAATCTCCTATTCTAGCATGTTTACCTATATTGCTTTCTGGTCTAATGTACGCAAAAGGTCCAACAGTAGTTTGATCGCCTATCTGGCTTTCAATTACAACAGAACTTTGAACTGAAACTCCGTTTCCTATAATGCTATCCGCAATTCTATTATTAGGGTAAAGAACACACTCTTCTTTAAGAATAGTCTTACCCTGCAAAATATTCCCTGGATATATAGTAGTATCTTTTCCTATTATAACTTCTGAATCTATGTATGTATTATTAGGGTCAATTATTGTAACTCCATTTTCCATATGTTTTCTATTTATTCTTTTTCTCATAATGGCCTCTGCATCTGCAAGCTCTACCTTTGAATTAACTGCAGTAATTTCTTCAACTGGCACATCAAAAGCTCCAACCTTAAACCCTTGCTCCTTTAATATACTAATAACATCTGTTAAATAGTATTCCTCTTGAGCATTATTATTATTTAATCTATCTAAACTATTAAGTAATTCTTTTATGCTAAAGCAATACATTCCAGAATTTACTTCTTTAACTAATACTTCTTCTTTTGTACAATCTTTAAACTCAACAATTTTTTTAACCTCACCATTTTCATCCCTAATTATTCTACCATACTTTGCAGGCTCAGCCATACTTGAAGTTAATATAGTCGCTTTAAAATCACCTTTTTCATGATAATCTAATAGTCTCCTAACTGTACATTCAGTAATTAGTGGACCATCTCCAACAAATATTGCTACCGTACCTTCATTCCCACTTAGGAACTCTTTAGCACACATTACTGCATGTCCTGTGCCTAACTGATCTTCTTGGACGGAGTAATTAATTTTTCTATCTTCTGATACTTTTTTAACCTGCGCGGCTCCTTTTCCAATTACCACATCAACCATTTCAATATCTGCCTTTCTCATAATGTCAATAACATGGTTTATCATTTCTTTACCACAAACCTTATGTACAACCTTAGGCATATTAGAATTCATTCTTTTTCCTTGACCTGCAGCTAATATTATAGCGCATTTATACAAATTAAACACCTCTTTATATATTAATTCGACATATTCACACATTTTATTTTATCTTTTCTTCAATTAAAACACTTCTTATATTATATTTTATATAACATTTAATTGCAACCAACCTTGGCCGTTTTTAATATTTTCTTTATAAAATAAAAAGGGGTAACCCCCTTTTTTATACTTCTAAATTTTCTTCTACCTCTTCTACTGGTTTTTCATTTTTTACTTTTTCATACTCATCCAATATAGCTGATTGAATCTTCTCTCTTGTTTGAGTATTTATTGGGTGTGCTATGTCCTTGAATTCCCCATCTGGAGTTTTCCTACTTGGCATAGCAATAAAAAGTCCACTTTGCCCTTCTATCACTTTAATATCATGAACAACAAATTCATTGTCAAAAGTTATTGATATAATCGCCTTCATTTTCCCCTCTGTAGCTATTTTCCTAATTCTAACGTCTGTGATTTCCATACACTCCACCTCCAAGTTGCGTTATAGTTATACTATTTCTCTATAACTTGGGTTTTTCCTTCTTAAATTGTAAATAAAAATTAAATCTTTTGAATATTACACTTTTTCAAAGTTTTTTGATGGAGTTAACTCAGAGTTACCTTCCTCGTTTATTCCTTTAAACTGAATAATCGATATGTATTCTGCTATTAATTTATGACCGCTTTGAATATTATCAACAAGAACTCCAATACCTAAAAGTTTACTTTCGAATTCTTTAAGCAAATTAATTATACCTGTTGCAGTTCCTCCAGCTTTCATAAAGTCATCTATAAAAATACATTTGCTCTGTTTTTTTATAGACTTTCTTGAAAGAGACATAGTTTGAATTCTGTTACTAGATCCAGATACATAGTTGATACTAACAGTACTGCCCTCAGTAACCTTCGGATCATGCCTTACAATAACTAATTGAACGCCAAGCATTTTTGCCACTTCATACGCAAGTGGTATCCCTTTAGTCTCGACTGTTACAACATAGTCTATGTCTAACTCACTAAAAGCAGATGCAAGGATTACTCCTGCTTTGTGCACTATTTCTGGATTATACATAATATCAGTCATATATATAAAATTTCCTGGTATCACCCTGTCCTTCTGTGTTAAAATTTCACATAATTTTTCTGCAAATGTTATACCTTCTTGCCTTGAGACCCCGCAAATATATTTCACTCCACCAGCTGCGCCTGCCACCGATTCCACTCTTCCCATAGATAACTCACTTAAAGTTTCACGGACAATAACAATATCTTCGCTAATTGTGGATTTAGCTGCATTAAATAATTCCGTAAACATCTTTAGATTAATTGTCTTATTAGGATTTTCTGTTAATATTTTAGTAATACCTGTAACTCTTTGATTTCTACTATATTTATTCATAATATCTCACCCATATCTTTATTTTACGAATTTTACTTTGTAAAATTCTTACTATCATTCGTATTTTAATTGTAAATCTTTTTTATCTTTATTACAATGCCTAATAGCTAATTTCAAGAGATTTAGTTACTTTACGTGCAAAAACTTGTTGACAGCTTTTAAGCTTTATAATTTGATGCAAGGCATTTTCAAAAAATATTATTCTATAATGTGTTTAGTTTTTTTGTATTTTTGTATATAATTAAGACGTACATATATACATTTATTTGTTATAATCAATACTAATGCGATTTGCATATACTAAATAGTCATAATCATTTTTAAGGAGTTGATATAATGTCTTTTGATTTTATAAGAGATAAAAACAAAAAAGTTCATTTCATAGGAATCGGTGGTATAAGTATGAGTGGTCTTGCTGAAATACTCATAAAAAACAACTATACAGTCTCTGGGTCTGATATGAATTCATCACATATCACAAGCAAACTTAAAGAAAAAGGTGTTCAAATTTATATAGGCCATAATGGTGATAACATAAATACTGCAGACTTAGTAGTTTACACTGCTGCTATTTCTCCTGAAAATCCAGAATACATTAAGGCTAAAGAGTTAAACATTCCTTTAATAGATAGGGCTGAATTTTTAGGTCAAATTATGAAAGGTCACAAATATAATGTTGCAGTAGCGGGTACACATGGTAAGACTACTACCACTTCAATGCTTGCCCACATCATTTTAAAAGAGGATGTAGACCCTACAATACTCGTGGGTGGAGAATTAGATGCTATCGGAGGTAATGTTTTAGCTGGAAATAGCGACTATTTTATTACAGAAGCCTGTGAGTATAAAGCATCATTCTTAAAGTTTTTTCCCTATATAGGAACAATATTAAACATAGATGCGGATCACCTAGATTACTATAAAGACATAAATCACATTAAAGATACCTTCATAAAATTCATTAATATTATACCAAAAGAAGGTTATTTAGTTGCGAATGTGGAAGATGAAAATGTTAAAACTATTCTCCATAATCATAATTACAACTGTAGCATACTTACTTACGGAATAAATAACGGAATGCTTAAGGCAAAAGATATTAGTTATAATGAATTAGGTTGTGCCACCTTTGATGTATACAAAGAGGGTCACAGATTATTTCAAATAAATCTTAATGTGCCTGGGCAGCATAATGTTCTAAATGCTCTTGCAAGTATAGGCACCGCACTAATCCTTAATTTTTCTGAAAACTCAATTACGCGCGGCCTTTCTAGTTTCAAGGGTACACATAGGAGATTTGAGTTAAAGGGGATTAAAAATGGCGTAACTGTTATTGACGATTATGCCCACCATCCTACAGAAATTAAAGCAACTTTAAGTGCTACAAAAAATTATCCTCATAATAAAATTTATTGTGTTTTCCAACCCCATACTTATTCAAGAACATTAAGCTTATTTGAAGATTTTTCAGATTCTTTTTATGATATGGATAATTTAATACTAGCAGATATTTATGCTGCCAGGGAAAAAGATACTGGAGTAATAAGTTCAAGTATGCTTGGAGATAGAATAAGAGAGAAAGGTGTAAATTGCATAAATCTTCATAGCTTTGATGAAATTGTTGATCATCTTAACAATAATTTAAAAGAAGGAGATATTCTTCTTACAATGGGTGCAGGAGACATCGTTAAAATAGGAGAAATGTACCTAAAATAATTGTTTATATTTATCTAAAGTATTTTTATGAAATTATAAAATAATCCATAATACTTAAGGCTTAAGTCTACGTCTTTCAGATGTAGGCTTATTTTTTATTTATGTGTTTGTCTACAACCACTATATTAGGAGTGTAATCCTGAAAATTTATTTAAAATTAACCTTAGAAAGGAATGTGTTCTTTATGAAAAAAGTTATTTACCAAGTAAATGCCTTCTCAGATCTGCCCTTCGGTGGTAATCCAGCCGGTGTAGTACCTAACGCTATTGGATTAAATTATACCGATATGTTAAATATCGCCCGAGAAATGAATTTATCGGAAACTGCCTTTGTTTTTCCTATGAAAGATGAGGAAGCAGATTATGAGGTAAGATTTTTTACACCTACCCAAGAAGTAGACTTATGTGGTCATGCTACAATTGGTTCTTTTTTTTCTTTAGCTTCAAAAGGTATTATTACTGGAACTGATAATGTTAAAATTGTAAAACAAAAAACAAAGGCCGGTATTTTACCAGTTGAACTTTATTTTAAAGATAATAAAATCGATAGTGTAATGATGACTCAAGCTAAACCCAAATTTGTTTTTGATGTTGCAAATACATATGAACTTGCACAAATCATGGGTATCAATGCACGTGACATAGGAATATCCGGGTATAGCCTCATTCCTCAAGCTGTATCTACCGGCCTTACAGACATTATGCTTCCGGTCAAAAGTTTGTCTGCATTAAAATCCCTAAATCCAAACTATACCAGATTAACTGAATATAGTAATAATCTAAATATTATTGGGGTACATGCCTTTACGCTTGAAACTGAAGAAGACTCCTCCACTCTATCTTGTAGAAACTTTGGTCCCGCTGCTGGCATAAATGAAGAATCTGCCACAGGAACTTCTAATGGGGCACTTGGTGCCTATCTAGTAAAAAATGATGTGCTTAAATTTGAAGATAATATAACTATAATCTGTGAACAAGGCTACTATATGAATAGACCTAGTAAAATAATCGTAAGATTAGAAGGAAGCAAAGAAAACTTAACAGTAAAGGTTGGGGGTAAATCGGTCATTGTTATGGAGGGGCTTATTTAATCTGCATAAATTAAAAAAATTAAAGCTCATATCCTTATACTAAAATAAGGATATGAGCTTTTTTACTTTCTATTATATCTCATGAAAAGCTGTTCTACTGCCTTAACGCTTTCAGGTTCAATATGTTGAAGAAGGATATTATATGGCTTTTTACCTACTTTTATTGCAATATATTTTTTTGTTATTGCAACCTTACTTATATCATTAAACATAATAGTCTTCCCCTTTGACGCAAAGTTACTATTAAGTTCAAATCTATCCTTTTCAAATTTTAAATAATTTAAATTTTCTAGTTTTCTAAGTTTTATAATAAAAGATATTGAAAATCCTATAGATACAAATGTCACCATTAGAAATATTCCCGCAATTCCAGTTCTTCCACGAACAAATGATCCTATGACTCCTATTAATAATGCAAAGCTCATTAAAATGCTGAATGCACCTTGCTTCATAGCCATTTTTTTTGTTACTCTACTAAATTTAATTTCTTTCAATTGCTTCCCTCCTAAGATACTATTTGTATATTTTCAGCTCCACGAAAAATTCTTTATCTGTTACTTCAATATATACTTCACTATAATCTATTTCAAAATTTGCCATAGTGGAATGGATTCCACTATCACTTAAAAAATGCACTGTACATATATTATTATCTTCTATATTACAAAATCTAATAAATATACTTTTAACAGATGGAAATTGTATTCTAGACTTTATGTACTTAGGCAGATTTTCAAAATATAAATTTACGCACCGATACTCCACTTCGATTATTAAATCAACGTTATATTCATCCTTTTGTATTTCCTTTACTGCGAAATCGCCTATTATTTTCAAATTGCTTTTTTCATAAATCATATGGCACCTCCAATAAAAGATATTAGTATTAGGCTATTTCATAAGTATCTTTATCAATTATATATTCTCTACCGGTCACAATATTACCTTTATCTAATAATCCTAAAACCATCTATATATTTCAAAAAACTATTTCTGTAATTTTCAACATAATATCCCTCATTGTATTTTTCATTTTTTTACATTTTAAAGCAACTAAATTTTGTACTACCAAAATTATCTACTAATGTAAACACTCATATTTAAATTTCAATATTTATAATTATATTGCGTATAAACATTAGTCTTTGGTAACACTAGATATGAAAAAATGTTTTGGAGGTATATATAATGAAAAATTTTCTAGTTTCAGCTATAGTAGATGTCGTAATAATCTTTGCTTCATATTTTCTATTTAGAAGTATTATAAGTGGGCCAACTCGTCACCGATTGTATGAGAAATTCATGAGTTCTTTCGCAAAATTCGTAATTATTATTTTTGTATCTACCGCACTAGTAACATCTCTCATAGCTCTAGTTTTATACAAAACACGATATATAGTATATATTAACATACTAGCTCCTGCCTTATTATCAATCCTTGTAGGTTTTGTTATGTCTACTGTACCTACTAGAGGCGCCGGTGATAAAGAAAAGAATGGCAAAAATAAATAAATAAATAAATATAAAGCAGCTTTTAGGATAATATTGTTTTTATATCATCCTAAAAGCCGCTCTCTTCTTTTACACATTCCCTAAATAATTAATTTAACAAAAGAATATGCTAATTTAAATCCATATAATATTATGACTATACCACATACTAAGTTTATTATTTTAATAACTTTAATGTTAAACTTCCCTTTAAATAGCGAAATAATAGTTGCTAATGAGGTAAACCAAATGAAGGACGCTAAGCATACTCCTATAATAAAGTAGCTTGACATGTTTACTGGAAGTGAAGCTCTCATCCCACCCAATAATAAGGAACCATCAACTAGAGCCTGGGGATTTAGCCAGGTTACTGCAAAACATGTCCATACTATTTTTATAAATGATTTATTCACATCCACAGTTTCTCCCGATTCAACTTCTGGTACTTGTCTCACGAGACCTACTCCAATGTAGATTACTGCTACACTACCTAGTAAAAGAATAAGTATCTTTAAAAGTTTAAACCTTTCCATAAGCGCCCCTACACCTAAAAAGCATGAAAGCGCAAGTGATATATCAAAAAATATAGTAATAAATGCAACTTGATATGCCCTTAGTCTACTTTTGCGTATAGCCGTATTTATTACAAATATGTTTTGTGTACCAATGGGTGCTACGTATGCGAAACCTAATAGTAAGCCTTGTATTATATATTTATACATTCCGGTCCCCCTAACTCATATATATCCTTATCACTTAAAAATTACCTCTTTATCTGCACCTCTATTTATGTGAGATTATTAATTTTTATAGATTACAATTTGAACTTAATTGTAATCTATAAAAATTTTAAATGCAATAATGTTTTCAGAAAATTGTGGCAAGATCCAGTTATATAAAACAAAAATAAACTGTTGACATTTATGCATTTGTTTTATATAATAACTAGTGTTGTCAGCAAGTAGAATTTATAACTTACATATTTCATGTTTTATATTTTCAAAAATATTTACCAATTTTGTTGACATTTATGCATTTGTTTTGTATAATTAAGTTGTCTTCGGGGTGTAGCGCAGCTGGGAGCGCGCGTGGTTTGGGACCATGAGGTCGCAGGTTCAATCCCTGTCACCCCGACCAAAAAGAGTTGTCTAATGACAACTCTTTTTTTATTATAAATTTTTATTCGTTAGTATGTATAAAACTCGTCATTTTTGACAAAATAGATAATAGCCTACTATTTTATTATTTTTTGTAGATAATATGCTAAAGTCATTACATATCTAATAACAACTTAGGAGTGATTATTTTGAATAAAATGTATAATGAAATTTTTAAATCCCTAGCCAAATCCTATTATGAAGATAATTTTGAAAACAAAGTACAGGAATTACTGTCTAAGGATAATATTAATAAAACTGAGTTAAGCTCCGTAATTTCCTCACTTTGCGGAGTTGAAGTAGACTTTTCTCATAATTACATAGATGATTTAAATAAAGCTATCCTTTCTTATGAATCAAATTATAAAATTGTAAATAAAATCAAAGGCTGCACTATGGATTGTACAGATAAGCCTGGAAAGACAAAATGTCAAGCTTCCTGCCCTTTTGATGCCATATTAATAGATAATAAAAGTAATACTACTTATATTGACAATGATAAATGCACAGACTGTGGTTTTTGCGTAGAAGCATGTCCGAATGGTGCCTTAATGGACAAGGTAGAGTTTATTCCTCTTTTAAATTTATTAAGAGGAGATTCGAAAGTAATAGCAGCTGTAGCCCCTGCCATTACTGGTCAATTTGGAGAAAATGTTAATATAAATAATCTTAGAACCGCTTTTAAAAAAATGGGGTTTACAGATATGGTTGAAGTTGCTTTTTTTGCGGATATGCTTACATTGAAAGAATCCGTAGAATTTGATGAGCACATTAAAACAAAAGAAGATTTAATGATCACCTCCTGCTGTTGTCCTATGTGGGTAGGGATGGTAAAAAAGATTTACCACGATTTAGTGAAGTATGTATCTCCCTCTGTATCTCCTATGATTGCCTGCGGTAGAATTTTGAAGAAATTAAACCCTAACTGCAAAGTAGTCTTTATAGGTCCCTGCATTGCAAAAAAGGGTGAAGCTAAGGAAAAAGACCTTTTAGGTGATATTGATTTTGTTCTTACATTCTCAGAACTTAAGGATATTTTTGATATATTAAACATCGACCCAGAAAAACTTCCACAAGCTGTATCCAGTGAGTATGCTTCCAGAGGCGGCAGGCTTTACGCTAGGACAGGAGGAGTATCTATAGCAATTGGAGACGTTATAGAAAAATTATTTCCTGAAAAATATCATTTATTAAATGCTATTCAAGGAAACGGTGTAAAAGAATGTAAAAAACTACTTACTAAAGCTCAAAATGTAGAGGTTAATGCAAATTTTATAGAAGGTATGGGTTGTGTTGGTGGTTGTGTTGGAGGGCCTAAAGCTTTGATTGACGCAAGCTGCGGAAAACGTAGAGTGGATAAGTTTGCAGAAAGTTCAAAAATTAAAACTTCCTTAGATAGTGATTGTATGAACGAAATTCTAAGTAGAATTGGAATTAATACTGTTGATGATTTTAAAGATAAAAACAAAACCAAAATATTCAACAGAGAATTTTAGATAATATTTTGCAATATAAATGCAAATTAAAATATGGTATAATACTCAGTAATTAATATATTTTTTTGCATTCAAAGGGGGGTTTTATGAAAGGATTACTTGAATATATAAGCGATAAAGATATTAGCCTGCTTAGAATTATAAATAATTCTTGGAAGTGTAGGTTTTTAGATATTATAATGCCAATTATGACTTACTTAGGTTCTTTTTCTTTTATGTTTATATTCTGTACCCTTGCTTTTCTATTTAATAGTACTATTGTTCACACCATAGCTATTAAAGCTATGATTTCTATAACAATCAGCACTGGCATTGGTAAGATTCTCAAAGTAAGCGTTACTAGATTAAGACCTTTTATAACAGTTCCAAACTTGAACATAAAAAAAATAGGCATAGATAAATACTCCTTTCCGTCAGGTCATACTACTGGTGCATTTTCATTAGCTATAATAATAGCTTTATATTTCCCTATATTTGGGTTTATAACTATACCCATAGCTTGTTGTGTAGGAATTTCTAGAATTTACATAGGCGTTCATTATCCTACCGATGTTATTATGGGTATTTTTATCGGAAGTACTTGTTCTTTTCTTACTTACAGATTTTTTTAATTTTAAATCCTAGTATTTAATTACATTTCGACCTGTTATACTTATATAAGAGGTGATTAAATGCTAAAAAATATTAAAGCTGCAATTTTCGATTTAGACGGAACCCTAATAGACTCTATGTGGGTTTGGGATAGAATAGATAAAAATTATTTTAGAAGCAGAAATATAGATTTACCTAAAAATCTAAAAACCCAAATAGAGCACCTTAGCTTCAATGAGACTGCGGCATATTTTAAAAATAATTTCGGTATATTAGATACTATAGACGAAATTAAAAATGAATGGAACGATTATGCCCATGAGGAGTATCTTAATAATGTAAAACTAAAGCCCGGTGTAGTTGAGTTTTTATCTTTACTTAAAACCCTGAATATAAAAATCGGTCTCGCTACAAGTAATAGTAAATTTTTGTTAGAAGCTGCACTACATTCTAATAATATATACCATTATTTTGACTGCATAACTCTAACTGATGAAGTATCTCGCGGGAAAGACTTTCCCGATGTATATTTACTTGCCGCTGAAAAATTAGGCGTAATCCCAGAGGAATGCATTGTATTTGAAGATATACTTCCTGCAGTTAAAGGTGCAAAATCCGCCGGAATGAGAGTAGTCGGTGTCTATGATGATTTCTCCAAAGAACAAAGGGACGATATTGTTAATCATGCAGATATGTATATAATAGGATATAACGAGTTAACTACAGCGATTTAAGACTCATGTGTATACATGAGTTTTTTTGTGAATGTTTTTGTTTTCTATCGAATAGAATATACTAAGAATAAATATAACTATTTAACATATGCACAAACTTGCCGATTAAACTCTATCATATTAATATATCATTATCTAAAAGAAGTAATTTACAAGGAGAGATACTATTGCTCATTTTTCTTTTTTCTATTCTTTTGATATGCTTTGGTATTTATTGTTATATTATGGACCAAAAATTATCAACTCAAAAAACCCAGCTAAAGATTATCTCTAGGCAAAATAGAGAACTCAAATCAAAAATTGAAACTTCACGTTGTGCTGAGGGTCCTATTGTAATAAAATACAAACTACCTCTTTTTAAAAGCGGAACTATAAAAGAGAGTTGTAGTTTGTATTTAAGTCCTATTGAAATTTCACCTGTTCTATCTAATATAGTTAAAAGTACGACCGTAGAGATTCAAGATTCCGCTGATATTTTTGATATTTCATGGTATGAAGTATCTATAAACTCTCAGACCACCATTAATAATAAAGGATGGATAAAAAAAGATAACATAATTACCCTGGACGACACTGTTAGTCACCAAGAGGAGATTCCTACTTAAAAAACAAAAGGCATATATCCATAAAATATATGCCTTTTAAAATTAATCTTTATTTCCATCAGTAATTAGTTTTTTCATTTTCAGAATGCTAATTATGTTATAATTTATAAATCAAACTAACAATCTTGTTAGAACTAAAGGGGTTTAATATGAGAATAATATCTAAAAGCAACCTATGTACAAATAGACCATATATAAATTTAAAAAAACTTTCAATAAAAAGTTCATTGAGAGTTGGTGAAATTACTGAAGCTGGGTTTAAAAGTACTTATATAATAAATCAACATACACAAAGCTTATCTACTAATGAGAATTACATTCTACAATTTAGTAAAGGAATTCAGAAAATGACACTTGATACAGAGCTACTCCATGAACTCTTATTAGTTGAAGTTAATTATTCATCTAAAAGTAGTAATAAATCTGCTAAATTCAAGGTCTACCTTGTCTTAGATAATATAAAATATTCCTTACCATTTAGTTCATTTCAAGATATTTATGATAACTGTATGGATATCCTAGCTAGAGAACTTGATGGAAAAGAAGAATTAACTTACATAAAAGAAAGCTTTAACAATTTAGAAAATGATGAAATCTCAGTAGATATAGAGTTGAATTTAGAAAGATTACAAGAATTTAAAAATAAGGTAAACTACAAACGAAATATTTATTACTTTGTTATAAATAACATTGCTTCAACTACTTCAAAGTATGATATTAACACTAAACCTAAAGAGATACTAATAAGTGATACTTTAAAAGTTCTAAGATACAACCCTTCTACAAGGCTTTATATCATACTAGAACCTATTGATGAAACAACTAAAATAAAATTAAACGAAAGTGATATTATTTGTAACCTCGGTGAAATTGATTTTCCTACTGTTAGCATATGCACGGGTTATGGGCTTGGAAAATTATTAGATGTTAAAAATAATGTTATTCCAAATACTAATACATTATCATTATTTGCAAATATTCTAGACCTAGGATTAGAAGTTTTAAAAAAGTGATATATATAAAAAGAGCTAGAAATTATTCTAGCTCTTTTTGTTGTAAATTATACGATTTTAGTTGTCCATTCTTCACAGTTCCATACATCTGTTACTACGTCTTGATAGAATTCTGGTTCATGACAAACTATAAGTATACTTCCTGTATATTCTTTTAGAGCCCTCTTGAGCTCTTCTTTAGCATCTACATCTAAATGATTGGTAGGCTCATCTAAGATCAATATATTAGTTTCCCTGTTTAGGAGTTTCGCAAGTCTTACCTTTGCTTGCTCTCCACCACTAAGCACAGTAATTCTACTTTCAATATGCTTTGTAGTAAGTCCACACTTAGCAAGCGCAGATCTTACCTGACCCTGAGTGAAGCTAGGGAATTCTTGCCAAAATTCTTCAATACAATTATTTCGATTGACTCCCTTTATTTCTTGCTCATAGTATCCTATATATTGATAATCTCCTACGTTTGTATGCCCTGAAACAGCTTTTATATCACCCATAAGACTCTTCAACAATGTTGTTTTTCCAACACCATTAGCCCCAACTAAAGCAATCTTTTGTCCTCTTTCCATATATAAATTTAATGGTTTGGATAATGGACTATCATATCCAGTAACTAAATCCACAGTTTTAAATAATATCTTCCCTGAAGCTCTTGCAGATTTAAAATCAAATTGCGGCTTTGGTTTATCTTTTGTAATTTCCATTTTATCAATTTTATCTAATTTCTTTTGTCTTGATTTTGCCATACCACTTGTAGATGCCCTTGATTTATTTTTAGCAACAAAAATCTCTAGTTTGGTAATTTCTTTTTGTTGTCTTTCATAATCAGCTTCCATTTGCTTCTTTTTAGCATCATGAACTCTCAAAAATTCGTTATATGAACCTATATATCTAGTTAGTTTTTTATTTTCCACATGATATATTATATTAATTACGCCGTCTAGAAATTCAATATCATGAGATATTAAGATAAATGCATTTTCATAATTTTGAAGATATCTCTTAAGCCACTCTACATGCTGCTCATCCAAAAAGTTAGTAGGCTCATCCAGTAGTAGAACATCTGGAGCTTCTAATAAAAGTTTTGCAAGAAGAATTTTCGTCCTTTGTCCTCCGCTTAAATCTGCAACATCATTTTCAAGGCCAACATCTTTAAGTCCAATTCCTACAGCTACCTCATCTATCTTAGAATCAATACCATAAAATCCATTATTATCGAGCTGATCTTGTATTGTTCCCATTCTATCTAGTAACTTTTCTAGTTCCTCAGGTGATGCCTCGCCCATTTTTTCTGTTACACTAAGCATTTCATCTTCTAAGTCAAAAAGATATTTAAAAGCATCCCTTAAAACTTCTCTAATAGTTCTTCCCTTTTCCAAAACCGTATGCTGATCCATGTATCCCACTCTTACGCTACTTGACCATTCAACATCGCCCTCATCTGGCATAAGCGAACCTGTAATAATATTCATAAATGTTGATTTACCCTCTCCGTTAGCACCTATAAGTGCTATGTGCTCCCCTTTAAGTAATCTAAAAGATACATCTTCAAATATTACTCTATCACCAAATCCATGGCTCATATTTTTTACTACCAATCTACTCATTTGTATTTCTCCTTACTATAGTATGATTTTATATATTTATAATTTTAAAACTATTTCTAGTTATATATCTATTTGTTCTTAATAATTAGATGTTGTATATAGATTCCCATGCAAAGAAAATACGTCCAATTTTATCTAAATATGCTTAATTCGAGTGTGCATTGAAAAATGACACATATACTAGTGTAATTTATAATTGTCTTTATGTCAAAACAATTTTATGGATCTTATATTACAAATTAATTCAGTGTGGTATACTACTATAGATAAATAGCTTAATATTTTATTAAAGATTGTTTTAACTATAAAAAATATAAGAGACATAATAATTATAAATTGTTATGTCTCCTTAAATAACACAGGAGGAATTTAAAATGGCTTGCAAATTTTACTTATATAAAGGTAAAGGCAGAAATTCAGAAAATGGACACCTTTGGATATATGCAAATGAAATCGAAAACTTTGATGGTGAATATGAAAATGGAGATATAATTGAGGTGTACAATTTTAGACAGGAGTTTATAGGGAAAGGTTTCATAAATGACGTTTCTAAAATTGCCATAAGAATAATGACAAGAGATATTCACGAAGAAATAGATGAAGAGTTTTTCAGAAAAAAACTTGCCGCTGCATGGAAATATAGACAAACCGTTATAGATACTTCTAGCTGTAGATTCTTGTTTGGAGAAGCAGATTTTGTACCTGGAATGATTATAGATAAGTATGAAGACTATTATGTTATTCAATCTTTAGCACTAGGAATCGACAAATATAAAGATATAGTTGTTAAGTTACTAATGCAGGAATACAGTGCAAAGGGTGTCTATGAAAGAAGTGACGCTAGAGTTCGCGAGCTTGAAGGAATGGAGAAAACAACAGGATTCTTAACCGAACCCTTCGATACCGATATAGAAATTATTGAAAATGGAGTTAAGTATTATGTAGATATTGCAAATGGTCAAAAAACCGGATTTTTCCTAGATCAAAAGGAAAACAGAGCAGCTATCCACAGATTATGCAAAGATGCTGATGTTTTGGATTGTTTTACCCACACAGGTTCCTTTGCGCTTAATGCAGGTATAGCTGGGGCTAAAAGTGTACTTGGAGTAGATATTTCTGAATATGCAGTAGATTGTTGCAGAAAAAATGCAGAGCTTAACGGACTTTCAGGTACTGTTAAATTTGAATGCCATAATGCCTTTGATGTATTAAGAGAATGGTCAAGAGAAAAAAGACAATATGACGTAGTAATACTTGATCCCCCAGCCTTTTCAAAGTCACGTTCTACTATAGACGGCGCAACACGCGGATATAAGGAAATTAACCTACGTGGTATTAAATTGGTTAAACCGGGCGGATATTTTGTAACTTGCTCTTGCTCTCATTTTATGTACCCTGATATATTTAGAGATACAATAGCCGATGCAGCATTAGATGCTAAAAGAACACTTAGACAAGTTGAGTTTAGAACTCAAGCATCAGACCATCCAATACTATGGAATTCTGATGAATCCTACTACTTGAAATTCTACATATTCCAAGTAGTTTAAAAAAATAAGAGTTTGCCCTATGAACTTTCTCCTGCGTGGCTTGCAATATGAGCTTGAAACATGAAATTTCATTAAGAAATTCTAATCTTTTCTGCTCTTCTTATTGCAAAGCACCCTGGTGCAAGGCACCCT
This sequence comes from Clostridium sp. CM027, assembly GCF_024730565.1. NCBI lineage: Bacteria > Bacillati > Bacillota > Clostridia > Eubacteriales > Clostridiaceae > Clostridium > Clostridium sp. CM027. The sequence goes on along the minus strand of NZ_CP077725.1, from coordinate 2,876,916 downwards.
GGTGCAAGGTCACTATGGAGAAATCCATACTAATATTTAATATTCATATCAAAAATAAAACTTGAAACTTTAGGATTAAATATGTTTTTTAACTCTTTGGAATTTATATTATAACTAAATATAGCCGTTGGATAGCAGAGTATTTCACTTATCATTACTTCTTTGCTATTTTTAGGCACTCCAGTAAAATATACAAGGCTGTCATCTTTGGACATTTCTACTAAAGCAGGATATGCAATTTTACTTACAATTGAATTGTTATCATTCGCTAAAGTGCTATCTGTTAATATAGTAGTTAAATGCCCTGTATCTAAAGACAACTCATATATACCAACCCCAGGATTTTCATTTATATCAGAACCACCGATAAGAACCTTTTTATAATTAGAATTATATGAAAGCGAATCTATTAGTGAAGCTTTTATCGTAGCAATTTTGCTTAATTTATTTCCATTTGAATTTACTTTAAAAATAGTATGAATCAATGGTTTTAGTTGTCCTTCATTTTTTTTCCAACTATTTAATCTTAAGCTATTCGAACAGGTTGATATAAGCAAATTATTATGTTTAATGCTAAAAGTATCTACTTCTCTATCTGAATCAGTATTGTCAATTATGTCATATGATTTTGTTTCAATTTTTATTTTAGCAACCTTAACTATTCCATGAGGAGCATTTAAAAAAAATATTGAATTATCATCCGAAACTCTGGGATGAGCTTTTCCAGACTTATTATCTGTAACTTGGAAATTTTTATTATCCTTTAAATTATGCAAATAAATTTGCCAAGGATCATAATCATTTAAAGCATCTACATAGACTATTTTAGAACTATCCTTATATAAATCACCAGTAATACATACCTGTCTATCAGTTATAAGATATTTCTCAATTTTACTTTTAACATCCAACGATAATATACTACCTTTATTATCCATGGAAAAAGCAGATATAATTAGTTTATCTTGTGATGATTCACATGGCTCATTTTTTTTAGCAGTAATTTTATTGATTAGAATATATCCAACTAACATAACTACCAATAAACTAAAAATCACAATTTTATAACTATTTTTCACCAACCAATTGCCCCCTAAATTCTTGATAACATTTTCTTAAACTATAATCCCATCCTTATATTCTGGAACAATATCTATAATATCTTTTTTGCAACAGTATTCTAAATCTGCTTCTAATCCTAACTGTGTGATCCTTTTATAATGACTTGCATATTTTATAAAACCATGAATATCTTCATTATTCTTATAAATATAATGTGAAGTTACAGCAATATCCGAAAGTTCTACTTCTATTTCTTTTAACACACAATCAATTATGTACCCACTGCATAAAAAATCATCTATAGAAAATTCACCGTAAGTTCCAGCATTGACTATTACTACATCATTATTTAAAGATACTATTCTATTTGCAGTAGCCTTAGCATTAATCATTGCCCCTATTAAGATGTTGCTTGCACCCACGCAGCCTTTTATAGCTTTAGTACCATTAGTTGTAGTCATAACAAGAGTTTTGCCTTCTATAGTGTCTCTAGTGTATTCTAATGGAGAATTTGAATAGTGAAATCCTTCTATTTTCAATGCGTTCCTCTCTCCACCAAGCATAAACTCTTCTTTGCTATTTCTCACAATCTCAGCTGCCGCGTCAACTGTTAAAACAGGAATTACGCCTTTGCATCCGTTGTTCATCGCAGTAGTTATTACACTAGTTGCCCTAAGCATATCTATTACTACCACTGTTTTATTTGCTATTTTCTCTTTTTTTATATCATCCGCAGAAATTATTATATCTATTTTCATATGTTTTTCCTCCTCTAATAATTCTTTTTGTCTTATGTGTCGCTAATATAATTATAGTACATATTACTATTTTATATAACAGTTTAGGATTAAGTAACCGTATAAAGTTCATTTATGTGCGTTATAAATAAAAACGTCATAACTCTTTATTATTTGTGACATCTAATACGAACCCTACGTACTAAAGATTATACGCATAGTCTCCACAACGATAATCATTTTTATTTCTTTTGTCTTTGCTTGAATTTTGACAACCAAAACCATATTTCATACCCTATGAATGTTCCGACTGTATTCATTAGTACATCATCTAATTCCACAAAACGGCCAGTAAAAGTTTGGAGAAATTCGATCATTACTGAGAATGTGAGACCTATTAAAACTCCATAAATCCATTTATCCCTAAATTTTTTGAAAACAATCGCTGAAAAGAACCCAAAAGGGATAAATAGTATTATATTTAACAAAATTGCCGGAGATAATCCTTCTTCAAATAAGACAAAACTGAACTGTACATTTCCATCAGATATTGAGGTTGTTCCGAAATTACCACCGATAATACCAGTGATGTTCAAAATCACAAGAACTGTAAGAATCCATGCGAACTCGCATAACATGCCAAGTGGTTTAAATTCAAGCTTTCTTTTAACTAAGGATTTTATACCATTAAATACACAGAAAACAATTAATGCTATACGTATGGAATAATGAAATGCAAATATCCCATTTTGTAAATAAGTATGTAACATATTTATTTCTCCCTTCTTGATTACAGATTATATGAATAATCTTTTGTTCACCTTACATATTTTCCACTTTCGTATTTCTGTTCTGAAGGACTTGAACGGTGCAACAGTATTGATGTGAACCCATTTCCACATTGACCGATTATATGGAGTTGATGAGGACCACTTTCTTTCGCTTTGCTGAAATAATTCGACATCTGTATAACTGTTAATCATTTCAATAATTTGCTGTTCTGCCTTTATAAACATAGTGCATAACTCTTTGAGAGTATATCCCTTGTATTGTTTATAAAAACTTTCATATAACCCACCCAAATCATTCCATTTATAGTTCGGAGTTGGCGTGATAACAATATGTTAATCTCTATAAATATATCACTATTATTTCCCATTAAATTATATGCCTTGATAATCATAAGTAATATCTCAATAACTTAGATATTACTTACAATAAAATCACCTTTAATTATTACTTTACCTGTACCTCCAACTCTCACCATAATATCATCATTCTCTCTATAGGCATATATATCAATTGCGCACGGAACTTTTACTATATATCCCTGTTCAGCTTTTATTGATATACTTCTTCTATCAGTATAATGATTCTTTAACAAATACGCACCCACTGCTGCATTTCCAATGCCGCATGCCGCATCTTCAATCCCCTCTCTTGGACATATATTTCTTGTATGAATATTAAATGAGTCATCTTTAGTTTCAAAACAAAACACTTGCACCTCTCTTACACCAATAAAATTACATAGATCTTTTAATTGACTTATGTTCCTTTTAACATTCATTAATCCATCTAAAGATTTTATTGGTACAACTAAGTGGCCTAATCCAGTATTTATACATTGTAGTGGTAAATTATCCATTATGTCATCATCATTAATTCCTAAAACTTTAGCTATTTTATACTTTTCCTCAATAATTAGCCCAAATTCAACAGTTTCTTGTTTCAATTTAACAACCATGTCATTATACTGCTCTTCAATATTAACTTCTTTTATTCCATCTTTTGTCTTGATTAAATATTTTTCTTTTATTATTGGACTTAATTTTCCTGCTTTTTCAAGTGCAATAAATGCAGCTACCGTAGGGTGACCTGCAATTTTGACTTCATTATCTGGAGTAAAATATCTAATATCAAAATCTATTCCATCTTCATCACTTTCGGTAATATACACCGTTTCGACTAAATTAAGTTGACGAGCAATATTTTGCATAACATAATCTTCTAACTCACCTTGATGAATAAATACAGCTGCGGCATTCCCACCTCGTCCATTATATGTAAAGCTATTTATGACGCAAAATTTTTTTATTACATCCATTTATGTTTTACCCCCCTACTCTTAATCAACTTAATGTTTTAGAATACCTAGATTTAATCGTTATCCCTCACTCATCTTACCCTTATACTCTTTAGTAAATAGAAATGGTAGGAATACAATAGCACAAAATATTAAACCTAATACTAAATATTTTGCTGTTATTACTGTGTCATAGGCACTACTCTCATTAATAATCATACTATTATTAATTAAATGAATAATTATAACTGACCAAATGTTTCTAGTTTTCATATAGACAAACCCAAGGAAAATACCAAGAAGAATACAATAGAAAATATGAGATATTACACAGTAAATAGGGGTTGATGGGCTATATAACATAAAGCAAAGTGGTAAATGCCATATTCCCCATATAAATCCTAATATAATAACGCCAAGTTTTTTACCAAATAAAACTTGAAGTTTTGGCTGTAAGTATTCTCTCCATCCCAGTTCTTCTCCAAAAAATATTATAAAAGATGAAACAACACCAATTGGTACAATAATAGTAAGTAAAGCAATACGCATCATAGTCTTTTTTAGTATTTCAGATAAATTACCATCAACAAGTCCACCAAACATAACTATAATTAATTTAAGTACAATATACAATAAACCTAATAGTATAACAGTCTTAAAGTTCTTTTTAAAAACCATACTAATTTTTTCAAAACGATTATCTTTGTTAATCATTATTATAGTAAAAGCAAATATACTAGCTATAATTACTAGTGTATTTATAACAATTGATACATGTCCCGGAAAAGCAAAAACTCCAACAACTAAAATAATGATACATAAAACACTAAAAATAATATAGAACGTAAAGAAATCCATCAATCCCTTAGAAATACTATTTTTTTCATAATAAATTCTTATCCCAATAGCCGCTAACGCAGGATAAAGCATCTGTACTATAGCAAATGCTTGGACACCACTCGCATCAATATGTTTATAAACAAAAAACATTATTAGACCCATACCAAATGTAATTGAAAAAGTAGCTAATAAGAATGCTAATATTTCATTTTTAATTTTAGTCAAATTTGTGTCCATAAAATCTCCCCCTTCAATAAACTATTTTTAAATAATTAGCTTTTATTCCCACCAAACTGCTACAAACATTATACCACTATTTACCATAGCAAAAAAAGAAAACTTCAGTGGAGTATAAATCTCCTTCTGAAGTCTTTATATGATAATTTAATCTTTCTTTTAAAACTTATAATTACAGCGCTTTTGCTCTTTTTGAGATAAGCTCTTTTTTCTTAGAAAATGCTAACGAAAGTATATATTACGCAGAATGCGTTTGAACAAGCCTTAGTAATTCACAATTTATTTTATTTTTAGCATATGCAAATAAAATAAATTTTAGAAGTACTTAGCGATGTGAACGCATTCCAGTAATATATACTTTTCGTTATAGCATACTCTAAGAAAAAAATTCCCCATGCCCTATTCCTTATTTTCTTTCCATATTAAAAAGGCTATAAGAAATACAGATGCATCTTTAAAGTTCCTAATATCAAAATTTGTTTCTTTCTTAATCTTATCCAATCTATAGATCAGGGTATTCCTATGAACATATATTTTCCTAGCAGCATCACTAATATTAAGACCACAATTTACAAATTGCTCAATAGTTGATATCATTTCACCATCGAAAGCATCGAATTTGTCTTTTAACATATATAAAAGTTCCTGCTTAATTTTTATGTCTATGTTATAGACGATTTTCTCAAACAACATTTTATTATAACTAAATATATGATCTTTTATATCAAATTTTTTCCCTAGCTGCATACATTGAACAGCATCATTATAAGCTTTTTTAAACTCGTTTATATCATAAGCTCTATCTCCATAACTTAGATAACATTTACAATACAAATCAGATGATATGGATTCCTTTATACTTTCTGTATGTTCTTGTATTTCAGCAAAGTCACCAATTACAATAATACTATCATTATATATTAAACTTACAACTGGTTCTTTATCATATATTTGTTTTATTATGTTGAGAGATTCATAATTGCTTCCATCTGAACTTATTAATATGATATAACACCCATCTTTGAGAAAAGGTAAATTGTAATTAATATTATCAATAGAAATTTCTCTATTTTCTAAAATATCAATAACTGCTTGTTCTTTAGTTAAAAAATGCTGGGTATATTTATTTTCAATAACATATTTAAGTAAGAATGTACAATTTTCATACTTCTTCTCTAAACTTATTATGCCTTTAACTCGTCCAAGCATAATAGTAAAGTTAGTTATATTTGAATTTTCAATATTTAAGTCACTAATATATAAAGCAATCCCATCTTCGGTAACTATATCAAATGGTATGTTTGAAGAGTGACTTAAATCCTTCAGGAATTCAGTAAAATTGTACATAGTACGTTTCCCCCTATATTATCGTGTTCTCCGTTTCTTTATCAAATATATGAATTTTATTAGTATCTAAAGCAATCTTAATTTTTTCTCCAACTATAGCTTTGGACGATCCATTTACTCTAGCTACAATACTTGTATTTCCTTTTGACAAATAAATATTAGTCTCCGCACCCATAAGCTCCGTAACGTCAACTTTGGCTTCTATAACTGAATTTTTATTTTTTTCAATAAAGTCAATACCGTCATCAATATCTTCTGGTCTAATTCCCATTATAACAATTTTGCCTATATAGTCTTTTTCTTTTACAGCTTCTGCCTTATCCTTCGGTAATATTATAGTTTCATTATCGAAAGAAAGCACAACTTCACCATCTTTTTCTAAAACCTTAGCTTCCATAAAGTTCATTTGAGGACTTCCTATAAACCCAGCAACAAACATATTAACTGGATGTTCATATATGTTATGAGGAGTATCTACTTGTTGCACTAATCCATCTTTCATTACAACTATTCTTGTCCCCATAGTCATAGCTTCTGTTTGATCATGCGTTACGTATACAAAAGTTGTTTGAAGTTTATGATGGAGTTTTGCTATTTCTGTTCTCATTTGAACTCTAAGTTTAGCATCTAAATTCGATAGTGGCTCGTCCATTAAGAATACCTTTGGACTTCTTACTATAGCTCGTCCAAGCGCTACTCTTTGCCTTTGTCCACCTGACAATGCCTTTGGTTTTCTATCAAGCAAATGTTCTATATCAAGGGTTTTAGCTACATCAGTAACCTTTTGTTTTATTTGATCCTTTGGCATTTTTCTTAATTTTAATCCAAATGCCATGTTATCATATACAGTCATATGAGGGTACAATGCATAGTTTTGGAAAACCATTGCTATATCTCTATCTTTGGGTGCCACATCATTTACTAATTTATCTCCAATATATATTTCCCCTTGTGATATTTCTTCAAGACCTGCTATCATTCTCAAAGTTGTTGATTTACCACAACCAGATGGTCCTACAAAAACTATAAATTCTTTATCTTCTATTTCAAGATTAAAATCTTTAACCGCTGTTACATTCCCTGTATAAACCTTGTATATGTGTCTTAATGATAAATTTGACATAATATATACCCCCCCTATATGTTTCTATATATATATATTAAACCTTTAAAAGCTATTTATCTATTTGCAAAACACACAAAAATTGTAAAGTTAATTTGTAGAAAGACACAACTGACCCTTTATTAAATTATCACCTGCGGTGCTGCAACATCTTCACAGAAGATACATTGACGACTTCAGAAGGAGATTTATACTCCCACTGAAGTTTCTCTTTGTTATTGTATGTAACTCCCACTCATAAAAGTGGGAGACTTTCCTTCTGAAATGTCGTCAAAACCTAATCCTTAAAATTTTTCCCTTGATATAAATCTAATTCCTTTAATCTGTTATCTATTCCATTTAAAACTTCCCATTTTTTCAAACTCCACATAGGGCCTATTAGTAACTCCCTTGGTGCGTCGCCTGTTAATCTATGAATAACCATATTAGGTGGAAGCATAGTAATTGACGTACAAATTATATCTATATACTCATCTTGCTGCAAAAACTTCAGCTTTTCTTGTTTGTAAAGGCTAACCATAGGGGTATCTTCCATAAGATGAAGTAGATGCATTTTTATACCCTTTACATTTTTATGTGCCACGTAGTCTATGGTTTTTAGCATGTCCTCCCTACTCTCTCCAGGAAGTCCAAAAATGGTATGCACCACCACATCAATGTTTCTCTTATTAAGCTCACTTAGAGCCTCCTCAAATCTCACTAATTTATATCCCCGATTAATAATTTTTGCGCTTTCATCACTACTAGTTTGAAGCCCTAGTTCTACCCATGTGTATACTCTATTAGAATATTCCTCTATAAGATCTAATACCGCATCGTCTAAACAATCAGGCCTTGTAGCTATAGCAAGAGCCACCACTCCTTCTTGTGATACTGCCTCCTCATATTTTTCTCTTAATACATCGATATTTGCATAAGTATTTGTATAAGCCTGAAAATAAGCAATGTATTTCCCTGTTTTCCATTTTTTATTCATCATAACCTTTATATCTTCAAATTGCTTTGTAATAGAAAAATCCCTATTCCCAGCAAAATCTCCTGAGCCCCTTTCGCTACAAAACAAACACCCTCCACTACTAATAGTCCCATCTCTATTTGGACAAGAAAATCCAGCGTCCAAAGCAATTTTAAAAACCTTATTACCGAACTTGTCCCTTAAAAAATAATTTAAACTGTGATATCTTTTGTCACTCCATATTTTCTGCACTAATATCATCCTTTCTTTATTTAAAGACCATTTAAATAAACTAACTAGTCGCAAGACTAGTTAGTTATTTGAAGATTCAAGCCCTATATCAATTATACCTTATAGTCTGTGAACAGTGCATTATTTATAATTTATCTACGGTAAAAGTCTTTAAATCAAGTTTCCATTTACCAATTATATCTGCTTCCGAACTGTTAACATTTGGTTTAGGCATTACTTCATAAGTCATAGTATCCTCACCAAAAGAAGAAAATACAATTTGAACTTTTTCTACAGGATAGTCTTTTTCAAAATTAACAGGAATCATATCTCCATTATCTACATTATAAACCCTAATATATTTGCCCGTTTTTTCCTTATTATACTGTACAAGCAAAAATTTTTCATCTAAGGAGAAGGTCATAAATTCTACTTTACAATCAAGCAATAAATCTATTGAAATTAATTCCTTTCCAATTGGTTTTTCCTTGGCTACTTCACCCGATCCTCCACCTTGCGGGGACTCCTCAGTTGGATTTGTAGCACTTCCCTGAACTGCTAGAGATTGATCAATGTTAACAATACCAATAAATGAGTTTTTGTTATAAGTACTAACTGCAAGTTTATCTCCTTCATAACTAAAATTTATAGAGCTGAATTCTTTTGTAGGCACCACTACTTTATATAATCGTGCTCCATCATCTTTCGAATATACATATTTAGGAAACCCCGCTTTATCAATAATTAAATTGGTTTTTACATTTTTTTTATCTCTAAATCTAATACCCATGTCCTCCACAAAAGCTTCATTTTGTGGTGTATTGGTTATTTCGCTTATTTTATATTCAGCCCCATCTTTAATAATTCTGATAGAATATTCATCAAGGCATGACTGAGAGCTATCCATCGATGTTCTTGTAACTCTAACCTTAAAAACCCCACTTCTACCAACTTCATTACTTTCTGTAACTTTATAACCTTTTATCTTCATATCACTAATTGGCATATTAGAAACTTTTTCAGATAATTCCTTACTATATAGTTTTTTACCATTTTCATAATCTTCCTTCATTATAAAATTCATATAACTCTCAACTACATTAGTTGCAGTTTTAATTTCAAAAGCATTAACTTTTGGCTTTTCTTTATTCTCTTTTTTTGAACATGATGTAAAAGACAAAATACAACACGCTATTAATAAACAACTTAAAATTTTTTTCAATTTTTCACTCCCTTTAATCCAATTTTAATTTAATTATGGAAATTATAATTACTTTTATACTTAGGATTTATAAAATCAAATTCATTATGCTAATTATAGTTTCCCTCTAAATAAATTTTTAATTTATAAAATCATCATTTATTATTAAAATCATCATTTATTATTAAACAATGCACATATATTTAGAAAGACAAGCATCTTATTTAAGTATGACTATTAATTTAATAATTTTGTGGGGGAGATTTTTTGAAAAAAACAATTGGTCAAATGTTTCAAATTTCAGCTGTATTTATCGGAACAATAGTCGGTGCAGGCCTTGCTTCCGGTCAGGAAATAACTCAATTTTTCAGTACTTATGGGTATATGAGCTTCTGGGGAATCCTCATATGTGGTTTAATCTATATTTTAATAAGTTCTATTATAATTTCTATTAGCCTAAAACATAAATTAAGCTCCTATACTGAGCTTATAACCCTTATAAGCCCCGGTTTTTTTGGTGTAATTACCGATGTTTTTACAAGTTTTTTCTTAATTAGTGGAGCCGCCATAATATTAGCTGGAAGTGGTGCGCTTCTTCATCAATATTTTGGTGTTTCAAAATGGGTAGGAATTTTACTTATGTCTGTAATCTCTTTATATACCTTACTTAAAGATACCAAAGGATTAATAACAATAAATTCCTTTATAGTACCTGCTCTTACTACAATCATTGTAACTATATTTGTATTGTATTTAGTATTCTACAAAGATATAGTAAGCGCTTCCTATATAAAACAAATCCCCTCTTATAAAACCCAAATTGTCCCTGTCCAATGGTTTTTTTCAGCCGTGCTCTATGCCAGTTATAACATGCTATCCTGTAGTGGTGTTCTAGTCCCAATAAGTCAAGAAATAAAGCATAAACGTATTCTTATTCCCGGAGTTATAATAGGCGCTATAGTTTTAACCATATTATGCTATTTTGTTAATGTGATGCTTTTATTAAACATTCCTCAAATTTTTAAATATGAAATTCCACTTCTATATATTACAAACCGTTTTGGCACATTAATGCAGATTCTTCTGCTTTGTGTAATTTTTTGTGAAATGTTTTCAACTGAAGTTTCTAATATATATAGCGTAGGCAAGACCCTTGAGAAAAAGTTTAATATTTCTTATAAAAAAGCGGTCATATTAATACTTATTATATCTTTGCCTATTTCTCAAATTGGCTTTAAAAATTTAATTAAAGTCCTTTATCCTGGCTTCGGTGCAATAAGTTTTATTTTTTTGATTCAATGTATTCTATTTTATAGAAAAACTTCTAAAAATCAGAATTGACATTATATATATTGCGCTGTACAGTTCTTATATATTCTAAAGATTTAAATTATAAAACAAGGAGATAAAGATGATTAATAAAGGCACTAGAGAATTAGATAGTTCATATTTTTTAAAATTGTTAAAAAAATGCAATTTATGTCCTAGGAAATGTTTTGTTAATAGATTAGGTGGAGAATTAGGCTTTTGTAGAGCTTCTAAGGATGTAAAAATAGCTAAAGCTTCCCTGCATCACTGGGAAGAGCCCTGTATTTCTGGCGTAAATGGCTCTGGAACTGTATTCTTTTCCAATTGTAATCTGAAATGTGTATTTTGTCAGAATAATAAGATAAGCCATGAAGATGCTGGGAAAACGGTATCTATCTATCGCCTTAGTGAAATTTTTTTGGAGCAGCAGGAAAGAGGGGCCCTTAATATAAATTTAGTTACCCCTACTCACTATGTACCCCAAATAATAGAAGCCTTGAAACTTGCTAAAAATAAAGGCCTTAATATTCCTATTCTCTATAATTCAAGTGGCTATGAAAATATAGATACCATTAAAATGCTTCGAGGGTTTATTGATGTTTATTTACCAGACTTAAAATATTGTAGCAATAAATATGCTATTAAATATTCAAAAGCGCCTAATTATTTTATTGTAGCTTCTGCCGCTATTACTGAAATGGTTTCGCAAGTAGGAGAAGTCAAATTTGATGCTGATGGTATAATTCAAAAGGGAGTAATCATTAGGCACCTTATGCTACCAGGCTTATTATTTGATTCTAAGAAAATAATAGATTTTATATATAACACCTTTAATGATTCAGTATATATCAGCTTAATGAATCAATATACCCCTATGCAAGTCGCAATTAATTATCCTGAAATAAACAAGAAAGTAAACCCTAATCATTATGATGCTCTAATTGAGTACTGCTTAAACCTAGGCATCACCAAGTGCTTTATTCAAGAAAGCGAAAGCTCATCTTCGACTTTCGTACCTGACTTTGATTTAAGCGGAGTATAATGCTAAAAGGTCCCCATGATTTTAATCATGGGGACCTTTTAGCATATAATCATTCCATATAGGTTGCGCTTTGATCTTTATGAATCATCTCCTGCGGAGCTGGATTAATGACTTCAGAAGGAGATTTATACTCCCACTGAAGTTCTTTCTTTATTACAGTATAGGACTCCCCCCTATAGAAGTGGGAGACTTTCCTTCTGAAATGTCATTAAAATCAAACTTTATATTCTTAAAAGAAAAATACAATACACAAGCGAATATTATGCCTGCAAGCACATCTACAAAATAATGTTGCTTTATAAACATAGTAGATAGAATTATAAAAACAGCTGCAGTAACACAGATCATTTTAATAGATTTACAAACCTTTTCCGATTCATAAATATATAAAGCTACTAACACTGAATTTAAAACATGAATGCTTGGGAAACAGTTATAAGGATTATCAGCCATGTATAAGCTTAAAACCAAATTACTGAAGAAATCCGTTCCTGTTATCATGGGCCTTGGAACACAGGTTGGATAAAAATAATATATTATATAACATGTAATCATACCTATATTTAAAGTTATAAGTAGCTTTAGATACCTTCCTTTATCTACTATACATAGGATAGTCGCAAAAATTGCTATAAATATATACCAAGATATATAAGGTAATATAAAAAATTTATTAAAGGGGATGAGCTTATCTACAAAAGTAAATAGGTCGTTAGTATCTCCTCTATATTGATTTAACATTGGATATGTCATACTTATTAATGGTATACTTAGTCCCAGTAGGCCTCTTTTAATAATATCCTTCCATTCTTGTAGCGCTACCTTCTTTTGTAGTTGTTCCATTTTATCTCCTCCTTCCCTCCTTAATAAAAGCTATATTTTATACCTTAAACTCTACTCTATCTAACCTTGCAATTATCTTTATATCATTATGTTTAACTGTATCAGTTCTTAATGAAACTCTATTGCTTATTAACAATATTTTATTACTATCTAATTTTTTTATTTGTCTTAACACTCTTTCTCCATTGTAATCCACTAGCGAAATAGCATTATTTTCTATTTCATGTGTCAAATGAGCAAAAGCAATGTCCCCACTACAAATTCTAAACCCAAGCATATCGTCATTCTCTATTTCTAAAAACAATACTTTATCTTGAGCATATCCTTCTACTTTATTTGATATTATTGGCATTTGTTTTACACCTATTGCTTTAGCTAAATCATATTTATAAATAGAAACATCTTTTAACACTGAGCTAAACGCATCATTCCATACCTCGTTTACTTTTCCCACGCTAGGTCTTTCGAGCTTTGGTTTTCTTTCTTCTACATACTCAGCGGCTTGAAATGATACAGATGTATCTTCAATTTCTTCCCCTAAGATTTTAGAGATTTTTTCTAAAAATTTCTCATTTATAATCTTTTTTCCCATTTCAACTTCATTAATAAAATTTTCAGAAACTCCGATTTTTTTACCTAATTGTTTTTGACTTATCGCTTTTGATTCTCTTACCTCTTTAATTCTATCTCCTACTCTGCTCATAATTCTCCACCTTTCCAGTTGAATAATTTTCCGTAAAATATAAATCTCCTGCTATCTTGCAGAAGATTTATATTTTGTGCCACATGCCTTATTCCATTTTTCTATAGGCTTCTCTTTCTTCAATTAGATGTTGCATAAGATAATTAACCGTCCAGTTTATAGATGTTGGTGTTACAGCGGCTAGTATTGTATTACTGCTTTTAATTTGCCTTATACTATCAATTAAATCATACAGTTCCTTATCTTTATAACTATTAAATAGAAGTAATTTTTCGTGGGGTAGCTCGATTTTATTTTTTTCACTTTCTATATTCTCTAATACTTCTTTAATTGTTACATTGCCCATATTTTTCTCAATTACTTTGCAAGGTAACATATTTTGTTTTGATAGTAAACTATTAAGTTTTTCTTCTTCATCCTCGTTTAGTCCATATGCAAGGATAAGTTTTTCATTAATAAGCTCCACAATATATACCCCCTACAATTTAATATTTTTATTACATTTTTTCTGGCTGATCGTACTCAATTCCTAAAGTATCAACGCTCATGCTTTTTATTCTTTGCACCTTACGTGGCATATCTCTAAAATCTCTTTCTACCTTAGCTATTTCTAAAGCATGCTCCATACCCTCAGTTACTTTTCCAAAAGCTGCATAACTTCCATCTAAATGATAAGAATTAGCTACCATAACAAAAAACTGGCTTCCTGCTGAATCTGAATCATTAGATCTAGCCATTGATAGAACACCAACTGAATGCTTTAAATCATTTTTAAATTTATTAGAAGAAAACTCACCTTTTATTGAATAATCTGGTCCACCAACACCTGTTCCCTCAGGGCAGCCACCTTGAATCATAAATCCTGGAATTACCCTATGAAAAGTAAGTCCGTTATAAAACCCCTTGTTTATAAGACTTATAAAATTATTTACCGTGTTAGGTGCAACTTCTGGGAACAATTCAGCCTTTATTACTTTTCCATTTTCCATATTAATTGTTACTATTGGATTCATATATTTATCTCTCCTTCTATTATGTATTCATTATAAATTATATCACATTTTATGTTATTTACTAATTTTTATATATAAGCCGTATATTTAGTAATCTAAAAAAATAACTAGTAACTTCCCTAGTTATTTTTTTAGATGATGCGCCTTGCAAAAAGTTAAATAACTTGATGACCGACACTTATTTGCAAAATCATTTTTTCTTGAGGGTTCTCTAATTTTATATGAATGTTACCTCCAGGAAGTATTATTAGAAAATGTTCATCTAGCATGTCTACCTCTCGATTTTTTTCAATATTTACTGTATCTATTTCTAAGTTTCCGTAAGCCTCCGCTATATTGTATTCATATCCAATGTTTAAACTACCAAAGTTAGTTATATTTTCTAACTGTTTATCCTCATTTGCAATGATTAAATGTGCGATATTTTTATTTTCTTCGGATTTACATACTAGATGATTTATAATACATAAACAATCACTTTGAACTGGATTATTGATAATTATACAATTAATTTTTTTTGCTTCTTCAATTTCCATATTAAATATATCCTGACCTATATGGTGTTCATTATTATTTTTTAATTGAAATACTCTGATTTTATCACCTTATTTCTGTTGTTCTTTGTATAGTTTAGTCTATTCTTATAGTCATGATATTGCTATACTTAATTAAAATAAAATATGTAACATCTTCATGTTTTTTAGTCACAAATACACATTATATTAAATAATATATTATTAAGTCTATGCATTAAATTCAGACTGCCCCATAAAAAGGAGGAATATTATGCCTTCCGCACCCAATTTGGACAAAATTAAAGATTCAATAAGCAATAGTTTAGATATTATATCAAACAAGTCTGAATATTTTATTGAAATATCAAAACTTAAATATAAAATCCATTCTGAAGAGAACAGTATGGAAGATCTCTACAAAGATATAGGAAAGGAACTGTACGCAATTTTTAAAACTAATAATCACATTGATGACTCCCTTTTAGATTATTGTAAGACATTAAAAAAAATAGAAGCCCGAATAAAAAATCTAGAAAAAAAGCTCAATAAAATTGATAATAAAAAATAAATAAAAAAGTATATATTACTATTAATGCATTCATTTCGCTATGAACTACTAATTTCAATGCATTATACGTAATATATACTTTGTTTTGCGCATGAAAATATTTGTTATTTATTTTAACGTACCCTGTTATGTAATTACATCCATGCCTTCATCATGTAGTTTATTTAAATGTCTTATCTCTACAAAAATAAACACGGCTGTTATAATTGAAGCTAATGCATCTGAACTAGGTCCCGATAACCATACACCATCTAATCCAAAGAACCTTGGCAGAATAAATAGTAATGGTATGAGGAGTATTACTTGTCTGCTTAATCCTAAAAATATGGATATTTTAGCTTTACCTATAGCTTGGAAGTAGTTCGAACTAACTATTTGAAATCCTATTATAGGGAGCATAAACAGGTATATTCTAATGCCATGGCTACCTATTACTATTAGTTCTGGATCTTTATTAAACAAACTTATAATTTGTTTTGGAAATACCTGTATAATTATAAATCCAGTTGTAGTAATAGTTGTAGCTGCGATTATTGCTAATCTTAGGGCATGTTTTACTCGTCCATAGTTTTTTGATCCATAATTGTATCCGATAATTGGTTGACACCCTTGGTTAATTCCAAAAGTAGGCATTAACACCATCATCACCACACTCATAATAACTCCCATGGCTCCGAGTGCCATGTCCCCACCATATTTAACTAAACTTCTATTAGAAATAATAGACACTATGCTTGCAGCAAGTTGCATTGAAAATGGCGACATACCTATAGCAAAAATGCTTTTTACAACCTTAACATCTAATTTTAAATTTTTATAGCGTATTTTTAGCACACTATTCCCACCAAAGAAATAGGATAATACCCATATCATACTTACAGCCTGAGAAAGAATAGTTGCAATAGCTGCACCTCTAGTTCCCATATGAAAAACAAAAATGAAAATTGGATCTAAAATTGTATTTAATACTCCCCCAATCAACATTGTAACCATAGCTGCTCGCGGATTACCCTCAGACCTTATTATATTATTCAGTCCAAATCCTACACTTTGAAATATTCCGCCTATAAGTATTATTGTTATGTATTCCTTAGCATATGGCAATATATCTTTACTCGCTCCAATTTTAAGTAACAGGGGTTCTAAAAATATAAGCCCTAAAATAGTTACTACAATTGAAAGTATAATAAGAAGAGTAAAGGCATTTCCTAAGATATGTTCTGCCTCTTCTTTTTTTTGTTGTCCAAGTTTAATAGATATAAGTGCGGCACTTCCAATTCCCACAAGCATTGCAAACGCCATAATCATAATAGCAATAGGAAATGTAACTGTAACTCCTGATAGTGCAAGTTTTCCTATTCCTCTTCCTATAAATATTCTATCTACAACATTATATAAACCATTAACTAGCATCCCTATAATGGCAGGAATTGAAAACTTCATAAGTAATTTACCTATATTTTCCTCTCCTAATTGTTTTGAGCTATCCAAAAAATCTCCTCCTCGTATGTATAATTATATAATCTTATCACAAAAGCTATCATTAATACAAAAAAGTATATAATATTACAAGTTAGTTTAACGATATTTTAGAATAAAAGTCCTCCTCTTCTATAAGATGGAGTTACGGACTATAACAAATAAAAAACTTCAGAAGGAGTATAAATCTCCTTCTGAAGTCGTCGATGCATTATCTCCGTACCCCTTTAATTTAATTTAATTATAAATTTGCAACCTTTATCTATATCGCGCCCTAAATATATACTTCCTCCATGCTTTTCAATTATTGCCTTTGATATTGCAAGTCCAAGTCCTGTACCACCATTTTTAGAGTTTCTTGTAGAGTCTACCCTAACAAAAGGCTCAAAAATATCTCCTTCAAATTCCTTAGATATTCCTACTCCATCATCTTCAATAATAATTACAGCCGTGCCATCATCTATTAACAGCTTGATACTAATAGTAATCCCTGGACCATTGTATTTAATACTATTTAGTATAATGTTACTTATAGCTCTATCTAAATTTTTTCTATCAAACGGTATTTCAACTTCATCTTCGGTAATATCAAATTCATATTGAACACCTTTTTGCTCCATCATTGGTACATACCCGGCAATAAGTTCTCTTAAAAACTCGCCTACATCATGATTTCCTATATCTAATTTATATTCCGTACTTTCAACACGAGAAAATTCAAAAAGATCTTGAATTAAGTCATTTGCTCGTCTACTATTATTATTAATAACTTTTAATAACTTATTTTTATCTTCTGATGAGATATCCTCATTTTCTAATAAGAATTCTGAATACCCCAATATACTTGTTAATGGATTTTTTAAATCATGAGATATATCAAGAATCATCCTCTTCCTGTTATGTTCCGCTTTTTTCTTTAGTAGCTTTTCTTGCTGTATTTTTTCAGCCATTAGATTAAAAGCATCTTTTAGTTGACCTATTTCATTCAAAGAATTAATTTCAACTCTCGCTGAATATTCTCCATTTTTTATAGTATTAACCCCTTGTAATAGTTTTTTTAATGGTTTAACAAAAATCCTTGATGTGAGTTTAGAATAAAGTACCATTGTAGATATTAAAAATATAAATATTATAAAGGGGAATATATTTAAAAAAATATGTCTTGTGTTTTTAGGTTTAGCGGCTTCTTCTATTTGATCTTTATGTTCAAGCCCCCAGGTATATGCGTCAAAAATACTGTCAGGCATAGCAGTTATTAAAATAAAGTCTTTATTTTCTCCATATTTACTAGAATAAAAATAACCATCTTTTAAATTATTAGTAATCATATCATTATAATAATCTAGTGAGTACTTAAATCCTGCTTTATGGTTACTTCCATTTTCCATCACAATAACTAGGTTTTTATCAAGCACTTCAACATATCCCTTATGTTTTATAAAATTCGTTACATTAATATCCTTATAATTTTGTTTTATCATATACTGTGCTGTAGCCTTATCCGTTGATGGATCAACATAATCAATAGAAATGTAAAAAAATAAAGCACCCATGGCTAGCATAAATATTGCAATTATAATAACCAAAAATAAAATGTAATTTTTAAACAATTGAGTTTCCATCTTCTTACTTTTAAAATATGTTGCTATCTTTTTTAATTTATTTCTATTAATCATGGTTCTTCTCCATTTTATATCCTATACCTCTTATTGTTTTTAAATATTTAGGATTTTTAGGGTCGTCTTCAATTTTTTCTCTAATATGGCTTATATGCACCATAATAGTATTAGAATCTCCATAATATGTATTACCCCAAACTATTTCATATAACTGTTTTTTGGTGTATACCTTTCCTGGATTCTCTAAAATAAACCCAAGTAGCCTATATTCCTTTGGATTTAAAACTATCTCTATATTGTTTTTATAAATAATACAACTTTCCTTGTCTAGCATCAACTCTCCAATTATTATTCCAGTTTTATAAGTTTTATTAGAATATTTATAATACCGTCGTAGCTGAGCCTTAACTCGTGCAATTATTTCAATGGGACTAAAAGGTTTTAATACATAATCATCAGCCCCTAGTCCAAGACCAAGGATTTTATCCGACTCTTCTTCTCTTGCAGTAATAAAAATCACCGGTATTTCGCTAGTTTCCCTAATCTTTTTTAAAACCTTAAATCCATCAATTTTCGGAATCATAACATCAAGTAGTGCAATATCTATATCTTTATTTTCAAATATATTTAAAGCTTGCATACCATCTTCTGCTGTGAATATTTGATATCCTTCTTTTGATAAATGAATCTCTAGCAATTCTCTAATATCCTGTTCATCTTCTACAATTAGAATATTCATCATATATCTCCCCCCAGCTTATATACATTGTACCTCTAAACTGCACTTTAACTCAAATAAAAAAAGAAAAAAGTATATATTACTGGTGCTTGCTCAAATGCATTTTCCATAATATATACCTTTCTCAGCCTGCTAAAATAATGTAAATCATATAATTTCTAAAGAAAAAAGAATAGAGGGTATTCCCCCTCTATTCTTTACTTTATTAAATCATCTCCTGCGGAGCTGCAATATTAACGACTTCAGAAGGAGATTTATACTCCCACTGAAGTTTTCTATTTGTTAGGGTATGTAACTCCCACTTATATATGTGGGAGACTTTCCTTCTGAAATGTCGTTAAAATCTTGTCGTACCGTCTTTCGTAACAATACCTTTGATTAATGACTTAGCTATTATTTTTTCTTGTACTATTTCATACGCATCTAATACCATTTTTACAGATAATTTTTGTTTTTCAACACTACTTGCATAAACAGTTGCAATAGCCTCACCCTTGTTTACAAAATCTCCGATTTTCTTATGAAGAACAATTCCCACTGATAAATCTATTTTGCTTTCTTTAGTTTCACGCCCAGCCCCTAAAACTAAAGCAGCCTTTCCTATGTCGTCAGCTTTTATTCCTTTCACATAGCCTTCATGGATTGATATAATGGGCTCTATAATAGCTGGCACTGGGAATATAGATGGATCGTCTACGTAAGCTGGATTTCCACCTTGTGATACTACAAGTTCTCTTAATTTCTGGATACCTTTTCCTGATTTTATAATATCCACAAGCACTTTTCTCGCCTGCTGCGCGTCCGTTGCTTTTCCTCCTAATACAAGCATATGTGCTCCTAAGGTTAAACAAAGTTCTGTAAGATCTTCTGGACCTTCACCTTTTAATGTATCTATAGCTTCTTTTACTTCTAAAGCATTACCAACTGCGTAACCTAATGGTTGGTCCATATCAGTTATTACACCAATAGTATTCCTACCTACATTAGTTCCTATATCAACCATCTCTCTTGCAAGTTCAAAGGCATCATCCTCATTTTTCATAAATGCACCACTACCTGTTTTTACATCGAGTACTATGGCATCTGCTCCAGAAGCTATTTTTTTACTCATTATACTTCCTGCAATTAAAGACATATTATCAACAGTCCCGGTAACATCACGAAGTGCATATATTTTCTTGTCTGCTGGTGCTAAATCAGCAGTTTGACCACCTATAGCAATTTTGGCTTTGTTTACATTTTGCATAAACTTTTCAATTGACATGGCAACTGAGAAGCCTTCAAAAGATTCTAGCTTGTCAATAGTTCCACCAGTATGTCCGAGTCCTCTTCCTGACATCTTAGCAACTGGCACGCCTGCTGCTGCAACAATAGGCCCAAGAATTAAAGTAGTTGTATCACCTACACCACCAGTACTATGCTTATCAACCTTTACACCTTCAATAGACGATAAATCAATAGTTTCACCACTATTCACCATTGCCATTGTTAAATCTTTAGTTTCTCTCTTATTCATTTTTTGAAAGTATATAGCCATAAGCAATGCTGAAACTTGATAATCCGGGATAGTTCCATCTGTATATCCGCCAACAAAAAAATTAATTTCTTCTGTAGTAAGTTCGTTGCCATTTCTTTTTTTTATTATTAAATCATTCATTCTCATACTAATCACCCCTAATTATTCATTTTAAATATATTTATATGTCTTCAAATTTAATAATTATAATTTGACTATTTAAATCCCTGGACTATTGCTATAGAACTACTAGCTCCTACTCTACTAGCGCCTGCTTCAATAACAGCTTTTGCATCTTCAGCTGTCCTTACTGCTCCAGACGCTTTAACTCCCATTTCTGGTCCTACAGTCTCTCTCATTAATTTTACATCATGAATTGTTGCTCCACCTGTTGAAAATCCTGTTGAAGTTTTTACGAAGTCCGCTCCAGCTTCTTTAGCTATTTGACATACCCTAACTTTTTGTGCATCTGTTAAAAGACAAGTTTCTATTATTACCTTTACTAGTGCGTATCCTTTACAAGCACCAACTACTGCTTTAATTTCATCTTTTACTACATCAAACTTGTTTGATTTTATAGCACCAACATTAACTACCATATCTATTTCCTGCGCACCATTTTCAATTGCTTGTTTTGCTTCAAATGCTTTAACTTCTTTTGTTGTAGCTCCCAGTGGAAAACCAACAACGATACAAGTTTTTACGTTACTTCCTTCTAATTCTTTTCTTACAAGTGATGCGTAATATGCATTAGCACATACTGAAGCAAATCCGTATTCTTTAGCTTCAGAACAAACTTTTATAATTTGGTCCTCGCAGGCTTCTTGTTTTAATAGTGTATGGTCTATATATTGTTCTATTTTCATATTAATCTTCTCCTTTATTTTTTATAAAATTATTTCCTATATACCTTTCTGATCCTTTTAAGAGAATCTCTGGCAAAATAGTTACTCTTTTAATTTCGGTAGGCTTGTTACTATTTAAATTTTCTAATAACATTCTCATACCAATTCTGCCAAGTTCAATAGATGGCCCATTAATAAAACTAATGTCCATCCCTATTATATTTAACATATCAAGCTTATCAAACCCAATAATCGCCATATCACGCGGTACATCTATTTTTTCTTCATAAAAAGCTTTTATGCATCCCAAAATCATGGTATTACTACTTACAAAAATAGCAGTAGGTCTATTATCCATTTTCAATATTTGCTTTGTGATTTCATAAGCAGTTTCATATTTGTAGTCACCATAAAAAATATATTCCTTTGCTACAGGAATATTATTAGCTTCTAATGCTTTTTCATATCCTAGCAATCGTTCTTTTGCAGGTCTAGAATTCATATTTCCTGTAATTATAGCAATTTTTGTGTGACCTGCTTCTATTAAAGTAGTTGTTCCAGCATAAGCCCCTTTTATATGATCTATAAAAACTCCACTAAAATCAAGATACTCAACATGCCCATCAATTAAAATTATTGGAATTTCTAAGCTTTTAAGAGCATTTAAGTTTTCACTATTACCTGAATCTTTGTAGAACGTTGGAGTTATAAGGAGTCCTTGAATCCTTTGCTGCTTAAGAACATTAATAGCTTTTAGTTCCTTATCTTTATTCTCATCAGTATCACAAAGAATTATATTTAGATTATGTTCATCCGCAATTTCAGTTACACCTTTAATAATCTCCCCAAAAAACAAATTGTTTATATCAGGAACTATAACTCCAATAGTATTAGTTTTACTTTTGGATAGGCTTCTAGCTATAGCACTAGGTGTATAATTTAGATCTTTTATTACCTTTTGAACTTTTTTTCTTGTTTCATCTTTTACATAACCTGAATTGTTTAACACTCTTGACACTGTTGCATGTGATACTTTAGACTTTTGCGCAATATCACTTATTGTCACTGTCATTTTAGCCATCCTCACTTTCAGGAAAACGATTGTAAAATTCTAAATAAACACCCTTAAGACTCAATTTTCTGAAATATGTTACCGCTTTCACATTTAGTATACTGCAAGGTTATGTAAATTTCAATAGGATTTATTCGACATTTTTATGAATTTTATAACTCTATGTTTGTCTTTCAAAACATGTAGTCACCATTTGAAATATGTCAGAAATAAATAAGATGTACTTTTGGTACACAAAACAAACGCCTAAGGACTATTTCAAAAAGTATACTTTATGAAATAGTCCTTAATCCACCTTTTGGATGCTGCATGTAAAAATATAACAGGCATGCCAGTATTAAATAATATGATGGAAAGGAATAGGCAATAAAGAAATTCAGAATCTCATTCTCACCATGAATAAATAATATAATATACAAGGTAATCCGATGGCAGATAGTATTGTGATTGCAGTATGTACTTTTTTCTCATCTCGTAATATACACAATAAAAACTTATACCCTAAAATACCAATCAATCCACCCAAACAATTTAGAAATATATCATCAATGTCTGATGCTCCAATGCCTAAAAGCCCCTGAATGATTTCAACAAACAAACTCACTATAAATATAAACAACAAATTGGTTATTACTCTTTTATCATTTTTGAATAATGACAAATATGTACCAAGTGGAATAAAAATAACTATATTGCCACCCACATTACCAAAAGCAAATGCTTTTATATTCGCAGAACTGCCAGATATATATTGCATTATACTATAAAAAGGAATGAGATTGATTGACCTATGCTCCAAATGCGAAATTCTTGATAACAACAATATTTTACTTAATAAAAGTATGTAACAAATGAAAACACCATATAAAAAGACTGTTTTAATTCTCTCTCGTTTATTCATAATACCTCCATTTATTCCTCTATTGATTTATTTAATGGTGCATGGAATCTAATCGATATGATGTTCTGTACACTAAAATAAGCGGACTATTAGATATTAAAAAAGCTACGAAAGATTAATAATTTTTCTTAGCTTTTTTTTAGCTACTAAATGAATTTTAGCCCTATTTCAATGTTCTAAATTCATATCCTTTTTCTTTTAAATACCTTATGATTCTAGGTAATGCTTTAGCCGTTTCTTCCTTACCATATGTATCATGCATCAAAAGGACTACCTTTTCAGTAGTTCCTATAGATGCTTTTGTTAACTCGAATATTTCATCTGCAGTTTTCTTTTTCCCCTCTGAATCAAAATCATAGGCATTCCAATCAATCTCATACATATTGTTTTCCTTTAATCTAGTACTAAACTCATCCAAATTAGGGTCATTATAGTGTTTTCTAGACATATATCCACCTGGCATTCTCAGAACTCTTGTATGAAAATCTTGTCCAATAATTCCTCTTATTACCCCATTAGTTTCATTAACTTCATTCATGTAGGCTCCTATATCAATCTTATTCCCAGGATATATCTTTTTTAAATCGTGGCTATATGTATGATTTCCTAAGGCATGACCATCTTCAAAAGCTCTTTTTACTATCTGCTTACTTTTTTCATCAGCTTCTACGCTTTTCCCAATTAAAAAGAAAGTTGCTTTCACTTCTTCTTCATTTAATACATCCAATATCTTAGAAGTCACCGTGACAGATGGCCCATCATCAAAAGTAAGAAAAACCATTTTTTTACCATCTTTCTTACTACTCATTAAACCCTTTAATTTTGAAATATCATAGGTATACTTATCCCCTTTTTCGTTCACATTTGACCCCTTGATAAGACCTCTATCCGTTGTACTACCTTCATTTTTAGGTTTAGTTTCTTCAACATCCTTAACTATTTCTACCCTACTAGCTTGTCCATCTTTATTATAAAAATGATTATATACCTTATAACCCCCAGAAAAACTTCCAATAATTAAGGATAATATTAAAATATTCTTTATTGTTACAAGGCCTTTGTTTTTTCGCCTATTTCTTCTTATCATTTGTGTTATTTGCATTATTTTTTCTCCTCATATAATCTAGTTATGAATTTTATCGCTTTAGTTCTCACAGGGACAATTAAAATGGCCGCCCAAAGCTTCCCATTCCCATACAGAATATCAATAACGGCTCGGGCTTCTTCTCAGCATTTCCCTATTATTTCATAGGTTCAAATTCTGGTTCAGAAGTAAAATTATTTTCATGATCAATAAATGTTATGCATACATTATTATTTTCTAAGTGTACTGAAACTGCTTAGCCATTTTGATCCTTGCTTTGTTTATAACGTACATTTATATACTATTCCTTTTTTTTTAATAATTATATTAATTTCAATTGTAATTACTTGTAAATTTTTGTAGATTCATAAAATTACCCTTTTCAACCGACCTCCTAAACGACTTAGCAGTTCACTGGCAATTGTCCCAGCATTTTTAGCTAATTGTTGTGCTGTAATTTTCTCTGGGCCATCACAACCAATCAATGTAGCAATTTCATTTTTACGAGCATCAGGAATATCGGTGACATCAACCATGAGTTGATCCATACAAATCCGGCCAATTGTTGGTGCAAAGCAGCCGTGAATCAAGACATAACCCACTCCACAGGAAAGGCTTCTCGGCAGGCCATCTGCAAAACCTATAGGAAGAATGGCAACGCGTGTCTCCCTTTGTGCAATAAATTGACGGCCATAGCTGACACTTTCTCCTGTATAAATTGTTTTTACGAGTACAATTCTCGCTTTTAAAGCCAGAACAGGTTGCAAATTTATCTGCATTCTTGTTTTATTATCGGGCGAACTTAATGCACCGTATAGTGCATCTCCGATTCTGACATAATCGCATTGGAGTTCTGGATAGTTCAAGACTCCATAACTGCTTTGAATGTGAATTTTAGGTAATGTATGCCCAAGTTTCTCAAGCCGATGCAACAGTGCATAAAAACTATGAAATTGATTTATGGTAAATTCAGTATCATCTGCTTTTGTGCTATCTGCGACGCATAGATGAGTGAAAATTCCACAAACCTTCAAATTCTCGCATCCCAGGATTTTATCAATCTCCATCGTGTTGTTGCAGCGTTCACCCAAACGATGCATACCAGTATCAATTTTAATGTGAACCTGTATAAGTTTTCCGAACACATTAAGCTGTTTTGCGTGGTCATAATCGGTTATCGTCTGCATCAAATTGTAACAAAGCATTTCTCTAGACCTCTTCGGTGAGGTATAACCTAAAATCAGTATATTGCCTTCAATTCCGTGCATCCGCAAATGGATAGCCTCGTCTATTGTGGCAACAGCGAAAGATTTAACGCCCAATTGGTTTAGATTGGCTGCTACCTCCACATCGCCGTGCCCATAGGCATTGGCTTTCACAACAGCCATCAATTCGCATCCATCTGAAAGAACCTCACTTAAGGCTTTCACATTATGTTTTAAGTTGGTTAAATTGATTTCAATCCACGCTCTGTCCATATGTGTTTGTTTTGAATTAAATTCCATTCTTTTCGTTTTTTTTAAAATCATACTGCTAAGGTTCGCAGTATCTTTAGGGTCTAATGTCAGTGTCCTCATCGTCTCATCTCCAGCATTATTAGGGAATCTACAATTTTATCAAAAGTCATACCAATTCCTTTAAGCATATTGGGATAGCGGCTATGAGAAGTAAACCCGGGAATGGTATTGACTTCATTAAAAATGATATCTCTATCCGGTGTTAAAAATAGGTCTACCCGTGCAAATCCGGAACATCGCAGCGCCTGATAAATTATGACAGATGTCCGCTTGATCCGCACAGCCATATCTGCGTCAATGCGGGCAGGCATATGAATTTGGGAGGTTTTCGGGGTGTATTTTTCGATATAATCATTAAACCCATTCGACAGTTCTATCTCATCCACCTCTCCAATAGTAAGTGAATCATTGCCAAGGACAGCGCAACCAACTTCGAATCCATTGATTGCTTCCTCTATGAGGATCTTATTGTCATACTGAAAGGCGACAGCGATCGCACCTTGAAGTTCACTCTCTTGCGAAACCTTTGTGATGCCAAGAGAGGACCCTCCACTTACGGGTTTAACAAACATTGGAAATTTTAAGGGAACAATCCGCTCCATCAGTTCTGCATCGGAAATCTTAGATCTAAGCAAAATTGATGGGGGCGTTTTTACTCCAGCCAAATGAACGATTTTATGGGCAATGTCTTTGTCCATGCACATTGCCGAGCTCAACGTGTCGCATCCTACAAAAGGGATACCAGCCATCGTCAATAAACCTTGTACTGTTCCGTCCTCACCGTTTTTTCCATGAAGGACGGGAAAAACCACATCAATTCTGGTCGCAATTATCTTATCATCATAAAACTCAAGCATCCCATGAATATGCCGATCAGGTGAAATAATAGCCGGAACACAGGCCCCAATATCCATCCATGTATTGTCACGAATTTGCTCCGGTGAACCATCATATCTCATCCAAACTCCCCACCGCGTAATACCGATTAGGATTACATCGTAATATTCCAGGTTAAGGCTTATAATAACAGAATAAGCAGATTGTAAGGAAACCTCATATTCGCTAGAACATCCCCCAAATATGATTGCAATTGTTTTCTTTTTCATTGTATTATTCTCCTTTTTCTATAATTTCTATATCATCATGTAACTGATATCCTATTTCACATATATTGTTATAAAGAAGACTATCGTAAAACTGTTGTAATTTTTCATCTGACTTTCTTTGATAAATAGATACCTGCTGAAATACATTGCACCCTTTTCTATAATAGGATATATCTCGATCAAATATTTCGTACGTGAAATCTAGCTCTTTATTTGTCAAAATACAACCCTGCATATAGCTGTCATTGAATGTAATCTTTATTTGGAATATGGAATTTGTCTCATTTTTAACCTTTAAATCCAACCACCCCTCACTGACAGTAGCATCCGTAGCTTCGGGAATATCACTTGCTTCTGATGAAAATGTTTTAATATCGTGGGTATGTCTCTCTACAATTGTAAGTGGGGTGTGAATCAGCAACCAAAAAATTAAATTACTTAATTGACAAAGTCCACCACCATACTCCCCTACTATTTTTCCATCCTGTAAGACTAATCCATCTTTATAATTTTCATAACGGTCGGCTGATTTGACAAGTTGCCAAAAGGAAAAGGTTTCTCCAGGTTGTATTAAAATATTGTTAACTGTTTTGGCAGCAAGTTTTAGGTTATATACTTTATTAATTTGATATTGTAAATCAAATCCACTGTTGTCGTTTATCAACAAAGACCCTGCTTCGAATACCTTGTAGAGTAATTCATTATCTTCTTTCGTTTTCGCATAGCTGTTTTTATCAAAATACATATGTATGTAGAAGAAATTTTTTCTTTGCATTTTTCTAAGTGGCAATAAAAATGGGAATATCTGTGTAATTCTCTTTCGTGTCATATAATCTATCCTTCCATCTATTTATTTGTAATATCTTTTCCTTACTCTCTAATATTACAAGAATTAGTTTAAGAAAATTGTAATTAAATCTTAAGATTTCTTAAGATTACAACTTATTAAGCAATATAATTAAACAATAGTTTTAATTTTTTTTTGTAGCATTTTTGTTAATTTTATCATTTGCATCATATGGAGATATATTCATTATTGAAAACAAATCTGAAAATAGCCTACGTGCTGCTGGTACTGCTGTCTGTCTCGCATAATATTTCATTGAGTTTGGTTCCTCTATAGTAGCTATTGAGCTTACCTTTGTATTACTTGAAGGCTCCATACCTACAGTTGAATTTACAGTAATTATATTTAAATACAACAATACAGTATCCTGCATTTATCATATTATAAATTAGGTAATCATTATACGAGTAGTGTTGTTAATAAGTTTTTATGGGAAGCTTATTTTTTTCCTAAGTTGTTGTACACTGTTAATGCATCGGTAATATTGTACTGCTCAGATTTGTGATTTCCCTTAGCACCGACTGTAATCAAAATATATTCTTTCCCGCCTACTTTAGCGAGACTTGCGAGGCATAGACCAGCCTTATCGGTATACCCAGTTTTTCCTCCTAAAATTTTTCCGCCACCAATATTTGAACCGTTAAGTTTTTCAAACATTGTACTGTTAAATGTTATCCCATCAGGGTGCTTATTCGTGGATTGGGTTGAATAGCTGGAAGAAGTGAAAATCTTACGGAATGTATCATTTTTAAGTGCATAGCTAAGAATTATAGTCATATCCTTAACCGTTGTATAGTGATTTTTATTGTCAAGTCCAGTCACATTGTCAAAATGGGTGTTATTCATACCGAGCTCTGCCGCCTTTTGGTTCATCATCTTTACAAAGTTCTGCTCTGAACCAGCAATTTTGTCGGCAAGCCCAATAGAACACTCCCCACCACTTGGTAGCAGCGCCCCGTATAGCAGGTCAATTGCACTGACTTGCTCATTCGGTAAGAAGCCGGCCATTGAAGCATCTGCATTGTACAGCTTTTTAAACATAGAATTAGGGAGTTCTATTTTTTCCTGCAAATTTGACAAATTTTCTATTGCAACAATTGCGGTAATTATTTTGGTCAAGGACGCAGGATTAATTTTTTCTTCACCCTTTTTCTGCATCATGATAGTGTGATCATTTAAGCAGACCAGAATCGCATGAGGACTATTCAGATTATTTGAAGATATAGAACTAGATGGGTCAGATGCTACCATTACCGAGGGCCTCAGCGTGGTTTTATTATCGCCACTCTTATCATGTAAAGATCGGCCTCCAACGATAGTAATAGATTTATATACGAGAAGGACAATGACAACCATCAATAATAATGACAAAAAAATTACTTTTGTTTTCTTCTTAGGTTTTTTAAGCATAATAAAACATCTCCTTATTTTGTGCTGGTTTTGTTTAATCACAGAAGATTGCACTTTTCTTCTCTTATGTATTATTTATTCATCACGTTTTACAGGAGTAAAATTATAAACTCCTTAATTTAATATTTTTAAAACTCATCCTTTTAACCATTTAAAGGATTGCTATTTTAATAACCTGTTTATTTTATGGTATTTACATATCTCGCCTTACCCTCAAAATATATATCTCACCTGGATGTTACCTTTCCATATCTCTGCACCTAGTTTATTATCATGTTCAAAACATATTTACTCTTCAAAGCTTGTACATTACCTTCTTCACTATCTTATTTCTAATATTACCAAAAGGAGTTTAAGAAAATTGTAATTAATTCTTAAGATTTCTTAAGATTACAATTTATTAAGAAATATTATTACAAAGCTTTGGTCCCAATTCTCATATTATAAACAACCGCTCCATAAAAAAAATAAAAAGGCTACATTCCTTTAAATTATCTTAAAGGGAATGTAGCCTTTTTATTTGGATATTTATTCTGAAGTCATAAATTGACTTTATTAAGAATTTTGCGGTAACTTCTAAATTTTTTTACCATTTTATATACCCAAAATCCTAAAATTGATCCTAAAACATTTAATATAATATCATCAATATCCAAGAACCTAAACTAAAAACTAACTGTATTATTTCAATTGATAAACTTACTGCAATTGTATAAAGAAGATATTTTTCAACTTGTTATATTCATTAAATACCTGTAGCCTAAGATGCTTTTATATTAATAGCTACAGATGTGAATTAACCTATACCATCCTTAGGTAATTCACTTTATTACTCTTATATCAGCTATTTATGGAAGCTTATTACCCGCCGCCCTATATATCTCATACCACTCAATCCTTGTTAGTTTAACCTGCGAGGCCTTACAAATATCCTTTAAACGCTTTTGGTTTGTTGTACCCACTAATGGCTGGATTTTAGCAGGATGCCTTAGAATCCAAGTAATTGCAATTGCTGTATTTGATACACCTCTAGTAGCTGCAATTTCGTTTATTGTTTAGCTCTGGGAATTTATCACCTTATTAACTATCCAAGGGCAATTTAATTATAAAAGCAGTTCTCTCATAATTGCTTTCAACAAAAATTTCACCTTCATGAAGCTCTATTATACTTTTGGTTATAGCGAGACCTAATCCTGAACCTCCAGTAAATCCTGAACGTGATTTTTCAACTCTATAGAACCTTTCAAAAATAAAAGGTACATCTATACTTGGTATTGGCTCACCATAATTAATTATCTCTATAACCGCACTATTATTTTCTTTCCTAGTACATATGTCAATATACTCAGTCCCACTACCATAGTTCATGCCATTAGAAATTAGATTTTCAAATGCCCTAGCCATTTTAACTGCATCAGCCACTATTAAGAGTTTATCCTCCGAAAAATATGTCCTACACTCTATATCTACTTTTCTAAACTCTAGCCTAAATTCCAATACCATTTGATTTATTAGTTCAATTACGTTTATTAATTCTTTATTTAATTTTAAAGTACTATTCCTCATTATAGTATACTGAAATAAATCATTGATTAAATTATTCAATCGTTTTGATTTTTCATAGGCAATATTTACATAATATCTAAGTTCAACTTCATCTTTATATTTATCCTTATCTATGAGTTCAAGATACCCTAGTATTGATGTTAATGGAGTACGTAAATCATGAGATACATTTGTTATTAATTCATACTTTGTTTGTTCGGATCTCCGCTCTTCCTCTATTGATTTATTTAATTTTTCTATTATTTCATTCATATTTTTAGCTATTTTCCCTAGCTCTGCTTTCGATTGTTCTGGTATCTTTTTATCTATCCTACCCTCTGCTATAGCTTTTATATGTTCATCGACTTCTACAAAGTACTTAATCTTCTTGTAAAGCAATAAATGGGAATAACTTATAAAAATTATTATCCATAGTTCAATTGCTATCTTTATAAAATCGTAATGTAGCCTTGCCCTATAAATTCTATCTAAAACTTGTTGTGAATAGATTGCACCTATTTCCAAAAAAAACTTCCACATAATATACATTACTGCCATTGTTAATGCTGATAATAGAAAAGCAAGTAATATATTAAAAACTACTTTTAACTCTAATTTATATATAAGTTTTCTTTTCAATTTTATACCCTACTCCCCATATAGTATGAATAAGTTTCTCACCATCTAAAACCTCATCAAGCTTATCTCTTAATTTACTCATGTGAGTCATAACTGTATTATTAGATTGATAATATTTTTCCTTCCAAACCCTTTGAAATATTTCTTCTGCACTAAAAACTCTCCCTGGATTATTAGCTAAGACGTGTAATATTTCGAACTCTGTAGAAGTTAAAGCAATAATCTTATTATATACTTCTACCCGATGAGTGGATTTTTTAATTTTAAGTGGTCCTATAACTATAATATCTCTATCTTTTAATTCGTTGCTATTTTTATCGAATTCGTAAATTCTTCTAAATATAGACTTAACTCTAACCATAAGCTCTAAAGGATTAAATGGTTTTACCATATAATCATCAGCTCCTGACAATAGCCCTTTTATTTTATCTGAATCTTGATTTTTAGCACTTAACATAATTATAGGTATATTAAGCTTCTCGCGAACTTTGTTACACACTTCTATACCATCAATTTTAGGCATCATTATATCTAGTATTATAAGATTTATATTATAATTATCTATAACCTGCAAAGCTTGTTCCCCATCATATGCTTTGTAAATATCATGTCCTTCATTGGTTAAATATATTTCAATTAAATTAACTATTTCTTTATCATCATCTACAACTAATATATTTTTACCCATATAATCACTCCATTTATTTGTTCAGATAGCATTTTGTTCAATATATAACTTCTAAGCGTACTTAAGGTTGAAACTTATACATTTTTAATAAGTATATAACTTAAAAATATATTTGTCGAACATAAATATAGAAACACAAAATATGGAAGATTTATTCCAAGTTCATTTACTAAAAACACAGGTAATATCATACCAAACATACTTTGATTATATGCTTTGATTGTTTAAGATCCTAAAAACTCCTCCAAAGTAATATCTTTTGAGTAAATTTTCTCTGAATTCTCGACACCTACATACCTTACATGCCAAGGTTCATAATTATAACCTGTAATATCTTCTTTTCCTTTTCCATATCTTATTATAAATCCAAATTTATAAGCATTCTCTTGAAGCCATTTACCTTCTTTAGTGTTTTCAAAACCTGTACTCTTTTCAGCATTAGTTATATCCATTGCTAACCCTGATTGATGCTCACTTTTACCTACCGTTGCCACATACTTATATGTATACCCTTTCCCTCTTATTTTAATACTATTTTCATATAACTCTTTTTGAGTTGCATAAGACCTATAACCAGATAATGCATAAAGTATAATTCCTTCCTCCTCACCTTTATCAAATAGTCTTTTAAGTGCATCTACTGCATTCCCTTCCATTTGCATTTCTTCATTTGACACGTTAGGATAAATTTTAACCTTTGCCACTTTTAAATTATGTGGAACATAATCCTTATCCAGAGTATTTTTTCTATTCACTAACATTAACTCTCCATCATCTACATTGCTATTGTCATTAGACATATCTTTAATAGATTCAATATAAGCATTCCTTTCAATTACATCCCCTATAACTTTTATACTACCATATTTGCTGTTTATATACATTAAGCATACAATTCCTAAAATCAAAATCACTCCGATTTTCTTCTTCACCTTAAACTCCTCCTTATTTACTTTTAAAACTTAATTTCAAGTAAATAACACATTTATTTTATTTGAAATTTTTCAACAAAGTAAAATGTATATTCCTTACTTTCTTATATTACAAAAAGGAGTTTAAGAAAATTGTAATTAAACCTTAAGATTTCTTAAGATTACGGTATGATTATCTTTATGTAGAATACAGCTACACCTTCAAGCTTCATTATTATGTATAAGTAAACAATAAAAAATGGTTAATTTAAACATTTTAGTATTTATTGAATCAATCATTACATACAAATCTTTAGGATAATATATTTCTTTAAAGGACAATATATTAATGAATTAAAATTATTAATATATGGAGGTATTATATATGAGCATACTTGATGGATTTTTTGAAAAAGGTGATTCCGCTGTCAAAAAAACTACTGATGATACCGCAAACCTTAGTCTGCGCAAAGAAGAGCTTGATATTTCGAAAAGCAGAGTACAAAAAGGTGATGTAGAAATTAGTAAGGAAATTTTAGAAGAACATAAAAAAGTTGAAGTACCCGTAATACGTGAAGAAGTAGTAATTGAAAGAAGAACCTTAAACAATGAAGCAAGTGATTCCCCTATTACTAGTGAAGAAACCATTAACATTCCTGTAAGTGAGGAGAAAGTTAATGTAGGTAAACATACAGTAATAACAGGTGAAATTTCAGCTCATAAACACGAAATTGAAAATACAGTGCATATAGATGAGACCCTTAAACGAGAAGAAGCTCGAATAAATAAAATTGGTGATGTCAATATAATTGACAATGGAACCGATCAAAAACAATAAATTAGAAAACACCTCACTAATGGCTCGTGAGGTGTTTTTCAAGATAAGTGGAGGGAAAAAGCATGGCAATGGATTCCACAGAAAACAAAAACGGTAAATATATGCCAAAAGCAGCTGCTTTGAAACAAAGCATATGTGACCCTAATAAAAATGTTACCCTTAAAATTAAAGAAGAACAACTTGATATCTCTAAAGAGTGGATGCAAACAGGAGATGTTAAGATTTATAGAGAGTCTTCTACGCTACAAAAAAGTTTTACTGTGCCTGTTGAACTCGTAGATCTTGTAATAGAACATACAATTCCTGCAGATATTACTACAAAACACAAAGATATGCATACAGAAGTAATACGCATCCCTCTTAGTGAAGAAAGTATCGAATTTACAAGGCACAAAGTTACTTTAGAAGATGTATCCATATATAAACAGAAGATACAAGATATAAAAATCATTGAAGCAACATTAAAAAGAGAAGAAGCTAAAGTTAAGATATCTGGCTCCCTAAGAATTAAAGACTAATTAAGTTTAAAGCGCTTTTAATTTCTAAATTTTATGTTACTTTTTCAAAGATTGAAAATATCCACATAAGTATATTAGGATGAATAGCTCTAGAATCTAGAAATTAAACCATCACCGTGTTATTGAAAACTCACTGTGATGGTTATTCCCATATCTTTCAATACAATACCTTATTTAATCGCATCTATATGTTCTATATTCCTTATAGATAGATACGCAATAAATCCTCCTATAATAGAAAGTGCTATTGATATTGAAATAATATTACTTAATGAGACCCCCCCCATATCGGAGCATACAATAGATACTATTAATATTGAAGATACTATCGTAGTAGGTACCGATTTTTTTCTCATCCCAAAATATAGAGGGATTAGTCCCATACCGGTAGAAGCTAAAGCATTAATACCAATAGTCATAAAACTCCTTATTATTGTGGAACTGGTTAATTTATCAGGCGTAAAATTGTAAAAGTTATTAATAATGCATAAAACAAGATCTATAAAAATATTAGATAAAACTGTAGATATAAAGGTGAATAATACAACAATAAGTAATTTAGCCATAATCAATTTTTTTCTACTTATAGGATACATAAACAATACCGTAATTGTATTGCTTTTATATTCTTCAATTATGAACCTAGCAATAAGCACTGAAGCAAATATTGTGAAATTAGCTTTTACCATTCTATCAACCATAGAAAAAGTAAAAAGAATGCTAGTAAACTCTATTTCCCCTTCATGTTTGGATACAAAAATTATTGCTACTAACATAGCTATTATAATTATGTTTGCGATTATCGCTCCTTTTATATACCCCCCCATCTTAACCTTCTTCATTTCTAATTTCATTAATTTAAACATCCATGTCATCTCCATGTAATAAATTTCAAAAGTGTATTTCCTATTTTTTATACCTCTAAATCTACTTGTAGTTCCTTAATCAAGTTCCTTCTAACAACCTGCACTCATTACTGTACTTACCCTTACCATCATTGATAAATGCAAGAGGTTTCAACTTCATTTATTCCTCTCCTAATATACAAATTTGCTAAATATTATTTAATCAAATCTATATGTTCTATATTCCTTATAGTTAGATACGCAATAAATACTCCTACAATAGAAAGTGCTATTGGTATTGCAATAATATCACTTAATGAGTACCCTCCATTATTAGAACATACAATAGATACTATTAATATTGAAGATATTATTGTAGTAGGTACCGATTTTTTTCTCATCCCAAAATATATAGGAATTAGTCCCATACCGCTAGATGCTAAAGCATTAATACCAATAGTCATAAAACTCCTTATTATTGTGGAACTGGTTAATTTATCAGACGTAAAATTGTAAAAGTTATTAATAATGCATAAAACAAAATCTATAAAGATATTAGATAAAACTGTAGATATAAAAGTGAATAACACCACAATGAGCAGTTTAGCTATGATCAACTTTTTTCTACTTATAGGATACATAAACAATACCGTAATTGTATTGCTCTTATATTCTTCAATTATGAACCTGGCAATAAGCACTGAAGCAAATATTATAAAAGTAGCTTTTACCGTGGTATCAACCATTGAAAAAGTAAAAGGAAGGCTAGTAAAGTCTATGTCCCCTACATTTTTTGATACAACAATTGTCATTGCGAATATAGCTATTATAACTATATTTGCGATTATGGCTCCTTTTATATATCCCCCCATCTTAACCTTTTTCATTTCTAATTTCATTAATTTAAACATCCATGTCACCTCCATTTAACAAGTTTAAGAAGTGTTCTTCTAATGAACTGTTTTTCTTAGTTATTTCTTCAATGAGAACATCATTTAAAACTAAGGTTTTAGATATAATGCTTTGTGGTACTGTAGCTTCATATATCCTTATTACACCAATATCCAGAACTTTAAAATTGGATATATTAAGATTGTTTGATAAAATATACGACGCTTTTTTGTAATCTTTAGTAACCAGTTCTATATATTCTGTATTACTTTCTCTGATGCTTTGCATAGAAACTTCCTCTATTAATCTACCACTATTTATAACTCCTATGGTATCCGCTATTTGCTCAATTTCTCCTAAACTATGACTAGATAACAATATAGTTATTCCGTACTCCTTACTCAACATTTTAAATAAATTTCTTAAATCCTTAATGCCTATTGGGTCAAGTCCATTGATAGGTTCGTCTAGTATTAATAATTCTGGCTTGGTTGTGATTGCTCTTGCAATTCCAAGCCTTTGCTTCATACCAAGAGAAAAATCTTTAACTAGTTTATTATCAATATTTTTTAGATTTACAAGATCTATCGCTTTATCAATTGCTCCCTTATCGTGGTAACCCATGTACCCACAGTGAAGCTCCAAATTTTCTCTGGCTGTAAGCCTTTCATAAAACACGGGATATTCAATGATAGAACCAAGTCTTTTTAAAACCTCATAAGAGGTATCTGTAAGCTTTTCGCCGAAAATTTCAACTTCACCACTTGTAGGCTTAACTAGATTTGTCATTATCTTCATAATTGTTGTTTTCCCTGCACCATTTGGTCCTAGAAATCCATAAATTTCACCCTTTTTAATATTCATATTCACATTTGCTACCACTTCTTTGCCATTATATGTTTTAGTCAAATTACTAGTTTTTAGTATATATTCCATTTTGTCTCCCCCTTCAACCACTTTCCATATTTATATTATAGCAATTGAACTTCTCTTTTTTATTACTTAAATCTTACAAACTTCTTAAGTCTTTTCTAAAAAAAGGTGCCCTATCTTTATAGTGGTACTATAGACAGGTCACCTTGCTTTTCATAATCATTAATAGGTTATTCTTTTTAATTTAAAAATAAATGACGTTTTCTCATAAGGTTTGCTCTCGAGGATTATCTCTCCCTCTAATTTTTCTACAAGTCTTTTAGTTATTGTAAGACCAAGACCACTGCCCTGATACAGTTTATTTCTTGAATCCTCAAGGGTGTACATTCTTTCAAAGACCCTATCTTGATGCGTTTCACTAATGCCTTTACCCTTATCCCAAACCTCTACATATACATACTCCTCATCACTTCTAAGTGTTAATCCTAAAACCATTCCATCGTTTCCATATTTAATGGCATTTGAAATGAAATTATTTATAATTCTATCTAGCGCCTCTTCATTTCCTAGACAATAAATGTTGATTTTTGGAATATCAATAATAACCTCAAAGCCTTTATTAGTTAAAATATCATAAAAAGCTAATATGTTTTTTTTGCAAACCTCATTAATATTAATTCTTGTTAGTGGGATATCCGTGTCCCCTGACTCTAGCTTTGCTAAGTCAAAGAACTTATTAATGAGCTTCATCACTTCTTTTGTTTTATTTTCAACCTTTGATAATAAGAAATTTCTTTCTTCGCTGCTTATATCGCTGTCCAGTTTTATTGTTTCAATATACCCAAGCACCACTGTAAGTGGTGTTTTTAAATCATGAGAGATATTTGAAAGCATTTTCTTCATTGTTATTTCAGCCTTCAAATAATCTGCTAGTATTTTTTGATTATGTTCTAAAACCTTATTAATCTCTATTAAAATGGGTATAATCTCTTTATCGTCAGTAAAGACTAAAAGCTTTTCACCGGTGTTGCTTTTTATAATATTGTTTAACTTTTCATGAATGTACTTTAAATTGTCACTTCTATGTTTTTTGGATTTATGCTGAATGTAAATGATACCCAATAAAATAACTATTACTATTAATAAAAAAATAATCATTTTAAAATTCTCCTAATTTGTAGCCTATGCCCCATAATGTTTTAAGATATTTAGGCTCTGAAGGATTGTCCTCTATTTTCTCTCTTAATCTTCTCATATGCACATTTATAACATTCTCATCTCCAAAATATTTATCATTCCAAACAACACTGTAGATTTGTGCTTTAGTAAAAACTCTATTTGGATTCGAAATGAATAGTCTTAAAATATCAAATTCTTTTGAAGTCAGCTGTAGATTTACACCCTTTTTAGTAACTGAATAGTTTTTCAAATTAACAGTAAGGTGGTTAACATTAATAATAGTCGCTTCTTCTTTCTTATCGTTTTTAGCATATTGATTGGCACGTCTTATCCCTGCCTTAATCCTTGCACAAAGCTCTATCATTGAAAAAGGCTTTGTGATATAGTCATCAGCACCGAGTCCCAGTCCTACAGCCGTGTCTACATCACTGTCCTTTGCTGACATAATTAAAATAGGTATTAAGCTTGTTTCTCTGACAATTTTCATAACTTCCATTCCATCAAGCCTTGGCATCATTATATCAAGAACAATTAAATCAAAGGAATTATTTAAAAACTTACCTACTCCTTCTTCCCCATTGAAAGCAGTAGTTATGTTAAAACCCTCTTTTATTAGGTAATTCTCAACCATTTCACTAATAGCTATATCATCTTCAACAAGTAGAATTCTATTTTCCATAAAAGTGACACCTCTTTTTTTATAAATATTTATAACTTTATTATAACTTAGTTATCAGTGTAAATAAATACCTGTAAATTTACACATTCATTGTTCTCTCTTTCAATAGAAAATACAATGACTAACACCTAATTTGATTATGCAAAATATTTATTTTTCTATAATATATCTTTCAAAAAATTCATTTACATTCATCCCTGTTTCTTCTTCCATCTTTTTATTTAGTTCATCATTCATTTTTATCATATTTTTTATATATTTTTTATAATCTTCATTAAGAATAGTCAAATATTCACTAAATTTCGTGTGAAAACGCCCAAATTCTTTAGAATAATCATCGCAAAATGAACCGAATTCGTTCACTTGTTCCTTTTCTTTTTCATCTTCTTTTAACAATAGGTAACTGTCCTTAATCCTTTTTATATACCCTTTAATGTATGCTTTATCATAATTTATTATATTTTTAATGCCGGACAAATGTCTTCTCTTATCTTCTTCTGAAATACCTTCATTTTCAAGCTTATTTTCAAGTTCCTTAAAATAGTTATTATCCAAAAAAAATTCTTCGGTATTTATTTCATCCAATTCCTCCACAAGTTTTAACCACACTCTTCTTTTTCCCTCGTTATCAATAACAATATTCAAAAATGGTTCAAAGTTCATAATAAGACTTTCACCAAATATTCCTGGGAATATTCTACTAAGAGCAGTTGAAATATATTCTTTCTTTTCACCTATGGACAATTCTAATGTTTCCCTAAGCAGCTTTATATGTTCTCCCGCAGCGTCATAATCAGTTAAATTTTTCTCTATAATATTTAAAATAATTAGTCTACTTTTCTCTAAATTTTCAATATCTTTATCTATTCTAGAAAGCGCTTGCGCCATAACTTCGGGAATACTTTTGTTACCAGAAGTCACAGTTTTGATTTGTGCAATGGGAATACCCACTACTCTAAGCGCCCCTATTAAATTAAGCTTTATGACATCTTGACAAGTGTACTCTCTATAGTTATTTTGAATATTTTTTAAAGGCATAATTAACCCTTCACTTTCGTAATACTTTATTGCCCTTTTGGTTAATCCAGTTTTTTCAGCAGCATCTTTTATGTTCATGCGTCACCCCTCCCTTATAATAATTCAATTTTAAACCTGACAGTGAGGTACATGTCAATTCTTTTTATAGTATTGTTAAATAATCTAGAGATTTACCCTCATTATTATTAATGTTACAATTATACTAAACAAGGCAAATTTTACTGGAAATTTTCAGATTTCTATTATATATAATATTAGGCGAAACTAACCATTGATGTTTCACCTTATTTTAGGGGTGTAAAAAATGTATAAGATAATGATAGTTGAAGATGATAAATCACTGTGCACTAACATGAATGAAATGTTGATAAAGTGGGGGTTTGATGCAATGCCTGTGGATAACTTTGAGAACATAACTGCAGAGTTTGCTCGCAACAATCCAGATTTGGTTATTATGGATGTAAATCTACCTTGCTTTGATGGATTTTACTGGTGTAATAAGCTTCGCGAAGTATCAAAGGTGCCTATAATATTCGTTTCTTCAAGGGATACGAATATGGATATTATCATGGCCATGAATACCGGTGGTGATGAATATATAACCAAGCCTTTTTCAATGGATATTTTAATTGCTAAAATAAATGCATTGCTTAGAAGAGCCTATTCTTATGGTGAGCAAACTTCTGATTTAGTAGAATGTGATGGAGTAATCCTAAACTTAATTGAAAATACTCTAATGCATAAAGAAGCGAAAATTGAGCTGACAAAAAATGAATTCAAAGTAATGCTACTTCTTATGAAAAACAGGGGTAAGACCATATCTCGCGAGAGGATAATGAGGGCACTTTGGGATGATGATAATTTTATTAATGACAATACTCTTACAGTAAACATTAACAGGCTCCGCGAGAAACTTTGCGGTATTGGCCTCAATGATTTTATAGTTACTAAAAAAGGATATGGGTACATGATACTATGACTATAATGACATATATTAAAAATTCAGCCTTAAAAATATTATATTTCATCTGTATTTTGTTTACTATAAATCTAATCCTATTAAGCAGCAATCCTATTGATGCACAATTTACCGATATAGCATACATGGATTTTTTGCTCCTTTTTATATCATTAATCTTTACATTTATTGATTATAAAAGGTGGGCATACAGTTACAAAGGGATTTGCGAAGCTATAAATAATAAAGATAAAGTAGATACAAGATTACCAAGTAGCAGTTACTATTTTGAGGTTCAGCTTATAAAAGATATAGTCAAACTTAAAAATGTTGAAATGGAAGAAAAAGTTCAAGAAGTAAAGTCAGACCTTGATGAAATGAATGATTATATAACAAAGTGGGTTCATGAAATAAAAATACCTGTTTCGGTATGTGAGCTCATCGCTGGTAAAATAGAGGAAATAACTATGTCAGAGCAGCTTATACTCGAATTTAATCGAATAAATTTCCTTATTAACCAGGTCCTTTATACAAGTAGATCATCTAGCTATTCGGAAGATTTACAAATCAATGAAATTAACATTGAAACTCTGATAAAAAAAGTCGTTAGAAGAAATGCTACACTTTTCATATCAAAAAACATAAGTTTAGAACTTGGGAATATAAACTACACTGTTACGACAGATGAAAAATGGCTCTCATATATTGTTGATCAGCTTATTAATAATGCCTGCAAATATGTACCTAATGATGGTAAAATAACTATTTGTGTTAATGAAGAATCGAAAGTTATTGTACTTCATGTTAAAGATAATGGTATTGGAATAAAAGAAAAAGACATAAAAAGAATATTTGACAGGGGTTTTACAGGAGAAAACGGAAGAATCTTAGCAAAATCCACAGGCATGGGTTTATATTTATCTAAAAAAATGGCTCATAAATTAAGTCATAATATATATGTTAAATCTGAGGAAGAAAAGGGTACAGAATTTAATGTGTGTTTCTATAAACTATCAGATTACGCAAAGGTTACATAAATGTAACCTTAAAACATTAAATGTAACTTAAATTCGATGGCAGGAAGCGAGGTCAATAGGTAGAATAAAGGTAAGCTTTTATTTTATGAGGAGGATTTTTATGAGTATTGTTATTGAAACTAAAAATTTAAAGAAAGTTTACGGCTTAAAAGGTATGGCGTCTAACGCTTTAGATGGACTTGATTTGCAAGTTGAAAAGGGTGAATTTCTAGGCATAATGGGACCTTCCGGGTCAGGTAAAACTACTCTTTTAAATATTATTTCTACCATTGATGAACCTACTAGTGGTAGCTATTTCTTTGAAGAAAATGATATGAAAAGAATTAAGGGACGTGACCTTGCAGCTTTTAGGAAGAACAAAATAGGTTTTATATTTCAGGATTTTAACCTACTCGATACAATGTCTATTCAGGATAATATAGCGCTCCCTCTTGCCCTTAGTAAAGTAAATCATGATGAAATAATAAAAAAGGTAAATGAGATTGCTGGCTTTTTAGGCTTAAAGGATCATCTAAGCAAATATCCATATCAGCTTTCTGGCGGTCAAAAGCAAAGAACCGCCGCAGCTAGGGCTCTTATAACTTCACCTTCGGTTATATTTGCAGACGAACCTACAGGGGCCTTGGATTCGAAATCGGCAGCAGAACTTCTGCAATGCCTTACAGACCTAAATGAGAAATTTAAAACTACTATAATAATGGTGACTCATGATGCGTTTGCTGCAAGCTATTGCAGACGAATAATGTTTATAAAAGATGGAAAGATTCATGCAAAACTTGATAAAAATCAAGGAAGAAAAGAGTTTTTTAAGCGAATTATGGACATGGGTGCATCAATGAGTGGCGATACAGATTATTACGGACAAAGGGAAGAAAATAGGAGGGCTTTTTAATGAATTCCTTCAGCATAGCTTTCGATAATTTTAAGAGAAACATAAAAGTCTACAGTCTATATATAATGTCTATGATTTTTTCAGTGCTTGTTTTCTACAATTTTGTA
This sequence comes from Clostridium sp. CM027, assembly GCF_024730565.1. Lineage (NCBI taxonomy): Bacteria > Bacillati > Bacillota > Clostridia > Eubacteriales > Clostridiaceae > Clostridium > Clostridium sp. CM027. Next base: position 2,833,332 of record NZ_CP077725.1, on the reverse strand, counting down.
GCACTGAAATATAATCCAGATTTTCAAAAAGCTAATGAAACTAGTTATTATATTAAAGACGTATCAAGTTCAGTTTCTTGGTTGCTACTTTTATTTATTATATTTTTCATCTGGTTTTCAAGTTCTTTCTTTTTAAATCAAAGAAAAAAAGAAATAGGAATTTATGCTTTTATGGGCGTCTCCAATTCTCAAATAGCACTTATTTATTCTATAGAACTTATTTTTATGGGAATAACTGCAACAGCAGTTGGGCTTTTACTTGGAATTATCTTTTGTAAGCTGTTTCTAATGATGCTGGCTAAAGTAGCTCTATTAAACATGAAAATAGGTTTTTTCATATCTACTAAAGCAATAATTCAAACTTCCATCACATTTTTTGTAATCTTCTTTTTAAATGCAGTTTTAGGTTATATAAACATATCTAGAAGTAAGTTAATTGACTTGTTTAATGCAACTAAACGAGAAGAAAAACTTCCAAGGGCTAATTATGTAAAAGGTTTGTTGTCTATAATATTCATATTTACGGGATATTACTTTGCAAGAAATGCTATTGGTATGAAATTTACTGCAAACCTACCTCCTGCCATTATATTTGTAGTAATAGGTACCTGTTGGTTTTTTGGCTCTGTGTATTCTATAATAATGAAATTTATAATAAACAGAAAGAAAATATTATATAATGGAGTAAATATAGTATGCATGTCTAACATTGCCTTTAGGATAAAAAATAACTATCGAACTTTAGCGGCAGTTGCCATATTAGCTACAATTACTTTAACTTCTTATGGAACAGTAGCATCTCTTAAGTATTTTATTGGAATAAGAGATTATATACAATCTCCTTATGAAATTTCCTATGTTTCTTCTGAAAAAACAGTTAAGCAGCAGGTAAGAGACAAGTTAAAGGAATATAAAAAAGATATAATCCTTGAAGAAAACACTGAATTTCTTATTATAAAACCTCACGTTTATGTAGAAACCAAATTGAAGGATTCAGAAACAGTAGCCTTAAAATATTCAGATTTTATAAAAATAAGTTCTGACCTAGAAGCAAAGAACATTAATGATTTTAAAAAAGAGACCTTGTCCAGTGGCGAAACAATATATGTAGCACCACCTACTGTAGTAATGAGTCTTTATGATTATAAAAATGAAAAAGCTTCTATAAATAATAAGGACTATACTATAAAGAATACACTTAAAACTCCTGTTTTTGGTATTGGCATACCCACATCATGTCTTATATTAAATGATGAAGACTATGATTTCCTTAAGGCTACTTCTGACACATATCAGTTTAATGGGATAAAAATAAATAATACAGACAATATGAAATTGCTAAAACAGGAATTATACAAGATTAATTCACCTAAAGAGCCTTCGCGTGAAAATGTGAGTGAGAACATATCTTCTTTCCGTGAATTATTCACAACTAATTCAATTAAAGATTCTTTACGTGTAAATGCCAGCAAGGATACATCTTCTTACAATATTTTTGGAATAATTTATTTCCTTGGAGCTTTTCTTTCACTAGTTTTCATAATTGCAACAGGAAGCATAATATATTTCAAAATTGTAAGTGAAGCCTATTTAGATAAAAATAAATATGTTTTATTAAAAAGGCTTGGAATGACAGAGAAAGAAATTTTCAAAGCTACTGCAATACAAATAGGAATGTCCTATCTGTTGCCTTTAGTTGTTGGCATAATCCACAGCTGCGTTGCAATGTCTGTTTTAAGCAAACTGATGAATTATAACATAATAGTACCCGCTATCAGTAGCATTGTTATTTTTGTAGCTGTATATATCGTTTACTTTATTGCTACTACAAGGAAGTATATGAAGATAGTTATGTAAATGGTTTTTTTATTATGGACATGAAAATAGATTAGCACATTGACTTGTTATTTATTTAAATGCCCTCTCATTTTTAAAATAAATAGAAGTAGGGAGTCATTCATCCTGTAATCACTTTACAGCTTCTTGACCCCCATACTTCTATTTATTTAGTCTACTTTTTCCCAAGCTGTCCATGGTGTTTCTGGGTTTGTTGTTCCACCCGCTCCAGCACCTTAGTATAAAGTAACTCTACCGAATTCTGGACCATTTGCATGCATTCTTTGAGTCATTTCAATACTTACTATTCCGTCTAATCCATTTAATACTTTATCAGTTCTTAAATTAAACTTCATTGAAGCACCTGGCTTTATAAGTTTTTGTTCTGACCCATCAAATGAAAGAACATAGTATCCATTTTCTTCTTTAACTGCTGGTGCTGGATATTCTCCTCCAGTAATTTTAACTCCATTAGTTTTTATATATAATTTAGTATGCTTTAAAGTCTTTGCAGCTGTTTCTGTAAGTTGTATAGTTTGGCCGCTTGTTTCTATTTTACAATCATTTTTTAAATCAATAGATAAAGCACCTCCATTTCCCCATGCTGGTTTGCTTGAAGTAACTGAAGCTTTTGCATATACTTTTGGTTGAACTATTTTATAAGTAGGTAATGCATCTTTCCCAAATAAACCTTCTTTAGTTGCTTTTGTTAACTCATCTCTCTTAGTTGAATCTGTTTGCTTATCTTGAGATGCCATCCATGCAATCATCCCACCTAAGTTATTATCCTTAACATACTTAGTTTTTTCTGCAATTGATCTTGGGTTATCATAAGTGAAGAACGCTCCTGTCTTTTCATTGTACATGTATGGTGCTTTTGCAGTATCATCCCAATATTCTTTTATTCCTGGATATTTAGCTTTTAACTCATCTTGATTTCTCCATCCCCAAACTCCACTGTTACGACCACCGTCTCCCGATTTTACCGGAGCATAATTGGTAGCCCCATAAGAGAGTGTTCCATCTGAATCCTTTTTTATTTGAGTTGCTTTTCCAAATAAACCTGGAAGATTTTTATCTGGCACATCATTTGAAACTTTTTCCCAGCCTCTAGTGTAATATGCGGCACCTATAACTAATTTTCCTGATGGTGCTCCAAGTTCAATATATTTCTTAATACTTGAATCAACTGTGAATCCCTTTCCTGCAAACGGATCATTAGGATTATCATAAAGAGCAGTTTGATGACCACTTGTATCTGACCATGCACCTGCTGCATCATAAGTCATAATGTTACCAAAATCTAATATTTTAAACATTTCATTAACATTAATACCAACATTAGTTTTTTCATGTGCCATTGGTAACGCTGCTGACATCTCATATTTCTTATCTAATATTTTTTCCTTTGCATATAATGCTACTCTAAATTCTTTAAGCATTGTTATATAATTTTCTTTATCTGCCGGTATCGAATCGGGATTACCCATATCATTTTTGTTATCAACCTTGTCTGCCGCCCTAACTTCGCCTGGATATTCCCAATCAAAATCTACGAAATCTAAATTAGCATACTCCATAAAATCTAATACATTTTTAATAAACTTAGCTCTAGTTTGTGGATTTCTAGCTACCCATGTGAAATTATTTGATTTAGACCATCCACCTAAAGATGTACCAATTTTTAAATTCGGATTTTTCTCTCTTAAAGATTGGTATTCATTTATGATACCACCATTAATATCTCCATACGTAACACCTGCATTTCCTAGCGGATGTCCAATATTAGCGTCCTTATCACAAAATACCAACTCACCATCTTTAGTAAAGTCCATGAATGCAAGATTCAAATGTGTTAGTTTATCTACCGGTATATCTTTAGGAAAAAAGTTTCCTTCTCCGCCCCAAATTGACCAATCTCCATAATACATAACATTACGAAGTTTAGAAGTAGATGCTTTTTGCTCGACCTCCCGTTGTGGTGGTGCTGCTAGATTATTAACTGTAGCTGCTGGTACAACACTTGTCATTGTTAACGTGGCAATTGCAGCTAATGCTACTACTGATTTGATATTTTTAAATAATTTCTCTTTTGACATAATTTTTATCCCCCTTAATAATTTTTTTCATTTAATTACATATCTTTTCCTACTATAACTAAGTCATATATATCAATGATATTATCACCATCTGCATTACTTTACAGCGATAAATCAACAATAACTTTGTAATGTGACACACTCGTTGGTAATGTTCCAGCAGGTGTCCACCACGAAATATTTTCATAAATCTTACCTTCATATACTACCTTTTGTCCATTTGTATATAAAGTTCCGGCATCCCAAATAGCTGCATTTGAATGAGCTTTAGGAATAACATATATTTTTGCATCTTTTTTATCTACCATTCCACCCTTATCTGTAATACTATATTTTACTGTATAAGTTCCAACCTTTTTTGTATCAACTTCACCTGATACAGCTATACTACTAGTTATATCTCCATCTTCTACATCATTTGCAAAAATACCATTCATAATATTAAAAGGTGACCCTTCTACTATAACTTGATCTTTAACACCTTTAAGTGTAGGAAGATGATTACCATTAACAGGTTGACTAGCAGGAATCTTCCCATTAATCTTTATATTTTTAACTCCCGCGAAACATAACTTCATCTTAGCCTTAACTGATGCGGTCCTACCATTTGGAATATCAGTCCAACCAGATGTTTTTAAGTTTACTCTATAGAAATCGCCAACTTCTGTAACAGTTCCAGTTCCTCCTTCCGCTCCAACGTATAAAGCAGATTTAGGTATATCAAATTGAATCTCCCATCCCTTAGGAATCGTTGCTCCAGTATTGTTAGTTACTGTGAATACGGTTTCTCCATTTGGATGATCATATTTAGTAATAGTATCAACTTTAACATCGATTGCTTGAGCATCTCCAATATCTTCTTTTGTTTCTTTACAATTTCCCATTTTATCTAATCCACTTTTCAGATTTTTAGTTAATGTATCCCCGAAAGTATATTTACCTTCGTTTGTCTTATCTGAACCTTTAACATAGTTAGGATTAACACCATAGTCACCATTCATAACCCAGATTAAAGCTCCACCTAAGTTTTTATCTCCAATGTACTTAACTCTTTCATCTATTGATTGTTCGTTTTCGAAAGATAAAAATACTTTTTTATCTCCTTGCCACACATATGGCACCTTACCAACATCGTCCCAGTGAATTTTCAAGTTAGGATCTTTTTCCATAAGGTTTAATACATGCCATAATGGATTAGTGCCAGCAGGGTCCGGAGTTCCATCTTTATTATCATCATCTCCCCAAAGGTTGTACTTTCCTGCGGCAGGTGTTTTACTTTTACCATGTAAACCTGAACCATTCCCACCTTGTACGTTTTCCCAGCCTCTTGTATAGTATGGAATTCCCATTAAAATCTTTTCTGGAGGAAGCACCCCTCTATAGAACTTGTATGCCCAATCCATATTAAGAGTTGGCATCGCCATTCCAGTAGTTTCATTATCAGCTGCATCTGGGTAGATATTTGCTAAGTTTTCAACATTTTCATTCCATCCACCATGAAAATCATATGACATTATACTTAGAAAATCTAAATAACTTGCATATCTATTATCTTGAACTCCACCAAGCACCCAAGATGAAGCAGTAACTGCTGCAGTTAATAAATATTTTTCATTATCTGCTTTTGAAGCTGCATCTAATTTTTCTCTTAACGTTTTCATTAAAACGTTGTATCTTTCATTTAATACAGCTCTTCTTGGTTCTGATAAATCTGCATCCGCAGGATTCCCAGATGTAGCTACTGATGATGGATATTCGAAATCAATATCCACGCCATCAAACCCATATTTTCTAATAAAGTCAACACAAGAATCAGCAAATGTGTTAATCCCAGAATCTGTATCTATCATTTTATAAAAACCTCTAGTTCCTGTCCATCCACCTACAGATATTAATAAATCTACATCTGGATATTGTTTTTTCATTTGTTGTAATACATTAAAGTGACCTTTATATGGTAGATTTGGATCCAACTTTACCTCCTTCCCATTATGCTCTAATTTATGATCTGCGAAATCCTCTTCAATAGCTGCTTTTTTATCTCCAAATCCAATTTTATTGTCTTCTCCAACCATTGCAAATGAATATTGGATATGTGTTAAAGAATCCCATTGTAAATCAGCTACATCGAAATTACCTTGAACTTCACTTTTGTAAGCCCATTCTGGAAAATATCCAACTACCTTTCTTTCTAAGTCTTTCGTCTTTTCATCGCTTGTAACTGCCTTCGCCGGTGTTGCAAATGTACTAACTGCAAAAACAGATACCATAATTGCTGCCATCGCCTTTTTAAATTTGATTACTTTCACTTATTGCGCCTCCTTATTTTTTATAAAATTTACACTAACAGAAAAGTTATTGATTTACAGTTTTATTTAAATAAACTGGATTTTTATAATATTGTTGCGCTTTTGTAATCCACCAATAATCTTCAGTAGGTGGTGATCCAACTGCATCAGTACTAGAATTAACACCAGCACCAAACAACATTGATACTACTCCCGCATCTCTAGCTTCACCCATATGACTTCCCCAAGTAATAGTGTCTCCTTGCCTTTTTATATCAGGATCATTAGCCCCATTTGAAGCAAAATAATCTACTCTATCAGAATTTCCAGCTTTAAATGTATCTCCAAAGAAGAATGATGGTGCTGAATCTTCACCTGTCGTATCCTTGTTAGTTAAAGTTTCAAATGGTTTGCCAGTATATGGACTGTTTTCAACAGTTCCATTAATATGTCCCACAGGAATTTGCCATAGTATAACCGGCTTTTTTGTAGTTTCATGAAGAGTTTTTGTATATAACAAGTAATTATTCCAAAGGTCTGCATTCCAAAACCATTTAGAAGATTTTGGATTTACAGCTGCTCCTGTTTCGCAAACACCTCCATCTAATCCATACTTATCTATAGAAATAAATTCTGCATCATAGCTTGTAATTCCAGCTGCTAAATAATATTCAGCAGTTTCTTTCGCCACTGCTTCAATTTGTTGTCTTCCCGCTGCCCATCCATCTCTTTCAGTTAAATGCATTAAGCCTTGTCCTGGTATTTCTCCGTTTTCATAAGCCCATGTATTAAATTGCCATCCATTATATGCTTTAGGATAATATTTATTAACAGTATAGTTTATAGAAGTAACAAGGCCTTCCACCGTATTATTAAACTCTGGGTCTACACCCTTTTGTAGCACACCCGATGAATAAGCGGCTTCAACTAAAGCTGATATTTCATTTGGTTTTTTCTTAGATTGTTGCATCATATATCCTAAGAAATCTGGTTCAAATACCATTCCTATAGTTTCGCCTTGTCCATATTCAACACATATATCCAAAAAGAATTTTAAATTTTTGAAATAAGCTTCCATATATTCCTTACTATTGATATGGGCTAAATCTAATTCATAGTTTTCTCCGCTATCCGGAATGTTATAGTAAACAAAGAATGGAATTATTCCAAGCTTTAAACTTTCTTTAATATAATTCTTAGCCCTATCTCCATCAACAGTTGTCCACTCTCTCCACCCATTAGCTAGAGGTCCCCCATTTATATATATATATCTAACATCCATTCTCTTATTTGTATTATCTATATCTATATCTTTCCAAAAATCTAAATCTCCTTTTTTATCCTCTGAGACTTGTCCTAAAGATAAATACTTAGGCATACCTGGTAAGTCACCATTAGCCTCTTTAATTTTTACTCCTATGTATCTAGTTTCATTTGTGCTTGCTTCATGGATTTGAAGTCCACTTCTTCCAGCCGCAAGTCCTTCTAATGTTAAATTACCATCATTGTCTATAGTCGCTTTAAGTACTGATGAATTACTTATTTTCACGCTATATTGTGGCTCCTTTGTATTATTATTAACTACTTTATATTTATTTGTACCCTGTGTAATTACTGCTTGAAGCGCTTGAGAATCTCCATCAATGCCCTCAATTAGTATTTTACTTTCATTCGCTGTTCCAACGGAAACTTCAATTACATTACTTTTTGATTTCCCAAAACTATTAATTAATTCAACATAATAAAAATATGTTGCAGGAATTGTTCTTCCTTTAATACTAATCGCTTTAGATTGTGCTGCTGGTGTGTTATCAGTTAAATCCCCCTCGTCAACCACCTTAAATTCACTTAATCCTCCTATCTTTTCATAAAGTTTGTAGCTTGTCCCATTATTTCCATGCCACATACTTAATGTAATATTGTAATTACCATCTAAATCACCTGACCATTGATCATGAGATAATGATGCCACCCCTGGTGCATCTGCTGCTGACGCAAAAGTAATTTTTGCTGGAATCATAGTAATAAAAAACAACATTACTATAATTACTGATAGGCATGAGTTTTTATTAATTCCTCTTTTCATTTTTTTCTCCCTTATATATGTATTTATTACCATTATTATGTCATGATAGCAGGTCAGGTTTCAACCAAAATCACTCCCTTTTTTCGGTCATTTTTAATTATTTTCCAATTTTCTTCTAGGATTTAATGCTTAAAACGATGTTTTCTTTGAATTAATGGTCGATAATGGTTTAAAATATAAAATAAATTTATCCATAGATAATATAAGGTAGTAAAGTAGCTCCCATTCCCACCCCCTATAATATTGACGCATATTTCATATAATGCTATTCTATTTATAGAATAGCAAATGAGGAAAAAAATGACATCGTTAATAAGGATTTAAAGTGCTTTTTTCAATCTATAAAATAAATTAATAATAAGGGTGTGATTTCATGAGACTTCACAGGCTGCTCGGAATTATTATGTTGCTTAATACACGAGGAATAATGAAAGCCGGAAATTTATCAAAAATACTTGAAACCTCAGAAAGAACTATATACAGAGATATGGATATATTGTGCGAATCAGGTATTCCTATTTTATCAATTCCAGGTCCCAGTGGAGGTTTTTCTTTTGTTGAGGGGTATAAAATCAATTCTAATAACCTAGCGAGCGGAGATGTAGTTAATCTATTGCTTTCAGGTATGGGTATACACTCAGAAAAAAATACTGAAATGTCGCAGCAACTAAAACTTGCCGTCATTAAGCTTGAAAATAGTGTATCAAAGGAACATAGAGAAGAAATTATTAAAGCTAAGGAAAGGTTTTTTATTGATTCGCAACCTTGGTGGGGCACGCGAATACAAAATCAGAATGTAGATATAATAAAAAAATCAGTGCTTAATTTAAAAAAGTTAAAAGTTCACTATAAAAAATTTGACGGAGAAGTATCCGAAAGGATTATAAGACCTTATGGTGCTGTGGTAAAAGATTCTCAGTGGTATGTGGTAGCGTTTTGTGAATTAAAAAACGAGATTAGAATTTTTAAATGTAGCAGAATTGAAAGTATTGAAGTGCTAGATGAAAGCTTCAGCATGGATGAGAACTTTAACCTGGGAAAGTTTTGGGAAAATAGTAAGCATCAATTTGTGAGACAATCCTACCTCAAAGTAAACCACGCTTCATACCCTGTTAAAATTAAATTCTATGAGGAAAAGAAGCGGACCCTTGAAGGCTTTTGTGTACTCTCTTCCATGAAAGTTAATGATAATTGGTTTTATGATATCGACATGATAAGTTTTCAAACTGCCTGCAATGTAATTTTTCCTTTAAGTGATAGAATTGAGGTTTTAGAGCCTATAGAGCTTAGATCGTACATAATTAGAAAAACAAATATAATTTCATATTTATATAGGGCTACATAATTCCTGACATACTGTTGGCAAGGATTCCCTGATATAATTGTGATATCAAATAAATGGATGGAGGCAATAATTATGGAAGAAAAAATAGTAAGCTTTGAAGGATTTAAGGCTGTAGGTATACCTTATTTTGGAAACAATAGTAATAGTGAAATTGCTACTCTTTGGGAATCATTTAACAAAAACTGCGGAGACATAAAGCAAAAAAGCAAGTCCATGCTGTATTATGGTATATGTGATTATGGAAATTGTGGAATGGATTCAGAAGGTAGGTTCAACTATACTGCTTGCGCCGAAGTAGACAGCTTTTCTGATGTACCTGAAGGTATGGTAACAAAGGTTGTCCCAGAGGGTAAGTACATGGTGTATACTTATAGTGGAGCTATAAAAGATTTAGGTGCATTTTACAATGATGTATTTGAAAAGTTCATTCCATCCTCTTCGTATGAATTTGATTGTAGACCCCTACTAGAATTGTACGACGAGAGATTTATGAATAATGGACAATTTGACATATGTGTTCCTATTAAATAACACTTTTATAACTCATAATTGGGTGACTTCCACCAAATTATGAGTTATTATCACATATAACGAATTATACCTGCTACCCTAGCTAAAATATTAATTTTAAGATAATCAGAACTTCTTATATCTACTAAATATATTTCACTTTTTGCTCCCTAAAATTAAATTGTATTCTTAATTTCCCATCCTTGTAACCGGCTTTAATGATTTCCTTTGATTGTAATTTTTGTGGAAGTACAAAATTTCGTTTTTCATTTTTAATGGAAATACTAATTTCATCTCCATTTTGAAGTAAATTTAATTCATTTTTATCTACAAAAGGCATATTGATATTTAAATAATAGCTTTCATCTGTACTTGATTTTTCAATTTCAAAAATTTTGTCTTTAAAGAGCACTTTGTCTGCAGAAACTTCTTTAAATATACTTTCTCCCATATTTAATAGGACCTCATAATTCCTAACCTCGCTATGCATTAACTCAGTTTTGAAAATTGGTACCGGGCTAAAACTTTCACTTATCTCCTTAAGATTTTCACTTTGAAGCTTCATCCATTTTTCGAAATATCCTTTCCCTCCCTCTTCTGAAATTATTTTATTTACAATAATTGCGTCTACATTAAAATCATAGAGATGCAAATAAGAAAAATTTCTTTTAGCTTCCTTGATAACAATCTTTTCTGGAGTAGTAACTATTCTAAGGCTTACCTTATCCTTTTGGAGCATTAACTTATGGAGTTCATCAATTTTCTTATATAGCATTTCTATTTCATCAAAAGTTCTCTCATCAGGAAGCGGAATCTTTACTGTATGCTCAATTATTGGCTTTGCAATTTTTGCCATCTTTCTTTTCATAGGAAAAATTTTGTCCATCCACCACTTGAAAAGCTCTGGAAACTTCAAAAGCGACATAGTTTCGCCAGTAGGAGCACAATCAACTATTAACACCTCATAGTTATTTTCATCATTAATCTGTTTAATTTTAAGTAAGGAGATCAGATCCTCGAACCCTGGGAAAACCAGTAATTCTTCAACCTCAATGGTTTTTGCATTTTTTAAAAGCATCAATTTTTCTATATAGCCTTTGATATTCCCCCAAATAGCTTCATTTTCAATAAGAGCATCCACCTCTATAGCTTCTAAATTTTCTGAAATTTGGGTAGGTGTATTCGATAGCTTTACACCGAAGGCATCGGAAAGACTATGAGCCTGATCAGTGCTCATTATAATCACATTTTTCCCCTGCTTTGCAATCTGGCAGGCTGCGGCTGATGCGACACTAGTTTTTCCAACTCCACCTTTTCCTGTATATAAAATAATTCTCATTTTAATCCCTCCAATTCAATTATAAAAAATCTACTTTAACCTTTTTAATCTCTTGGTTTGCTTCCTCTTCCGCTTTTTCACAACCCTCGTTAATAAGATCCAATCCAATATCCTTAATAAGGATAATTGCTTCCTTCTCAAAGTTATTGATCTTGTGCAAGATTTTTTCTGGCAAAACATCTTTTATAACCTCATATTTAAGTTTTTCTATTCTTATCAATTTTTTAATTATTTCACCATTCATCTAATCCACCTTCTCATCAAAATAAATAGATAGATAATCCTCATTAAAATCAGCTTTACTTATTGAGTATTTTCTCAGTGAATTTGGACAAGGAATATTCCTCTTAAAATTGCCTATTTTTATGGATATATCAGAACCAGTTTCATACAGTTCTAAGTCTTTCTTATCTCCAAAAGGCACATAAACTTGAAGCTTATAACCACCCTCAACCTTTTCAAATTTCTCGTTAAAGGTTATTTTTTGAACCTTAAATATATCCTTAACATTCAGAGAATCCACAACTATCCTTTCTAAGCCGCAAATTCCATTAATATCTACCTCATACCATTTAATTTTGAACCTCGGTAAATTCAAAAATACTGAATCTATTTCTTCCATGTACTTTCCTTGAATGCATTTCCACTCATCAAAAAATTCATTACCTATATCCTGGGGTATTATCCTGTTAATATATATTGCATCTACATTAAAATTATAAAGATTTAAATACATGTAATTTCTCTTGGTCTCTTCAATAACCATTTTTTCAGGAATTGTAACCAATCTTATACTGCAACTCTCTCTATCCTTAAATAAGTTTTGAAGATCTGTTAGCATTATATAAAGTTTTTCAATATCATTCATAGCTTGCTTATCAGGCATTTCTATTTTAAATGCTATTTTAGAGATAGGTCTGAGCACTTTCATTGCAACCTTTCCAATGGGAAATAATTTCTCCATGTACCAACTCATAAGCTCTGGAAATTTTAAAAGGGATATGGTCTCTCCTGTGGGTGCACTATCCACAATTATTAGGTCATAAGTACCTTTGTCATATAAATCTTTAATTTTCAAAAGACAAAATAGCTCTTCCATTCCTGGAAACACAACAATATCCTCAAAACTTTCTGCTTGCTCTTCATCTTTAAAAACCATCATTTTTTTAAAAGCAGCTTGAATACTCCCATAATAATTCTCCATTTCATAATTAGGATCAATTTCAAGCCCCCATAAATTTTCCCGCATTTCTGTAGGCTCATTCTTTATTTGTTGCATAAAAATATCACTCAAGTTATGTGCCATATCAGTGCTAACAATTAAAGTTTTTATTCCCTCTATTGAAGCCTTAAGTGCATGAGCTGCTGCGGCGCTTGTTTTACCCACTCCACCTTTTCCAGTAAAAATAATTATTCTTTTCATATCAACCCTCCTAATTTTAATTCTTTAATTGAATAGTTCTTTTAACGAAGTATTTCTTCTTAAAATAACTCAGGTTCACTGAGCTATTCAATAATTATTTTTCTTAATTTTTTAACAGGAACATCTTCTTTAACTGGATTCTTAATTCCCTTAAAAACTCCCAGTACTTTGTTATAAATACTTAAAGCTGAAGAAATTTCCTCCTCGGTAAGCTTTCCGTAAATCTCAATAAAATATTTAACAATCATAGCCTTTTCCTTCTCAATCACAGTACTTGCAACCTCTGTAAGGGTTATTAAAACTATTCTTCTATCCTCTGCACTTCTTATTCTTTCTACCATTAGCTTTTTTTCTAATCTAGCGATAACCCCTGTGGCAGTATTTAATGGAGCATTTATGTACTCTGCTATTTCCGTCATATTAGCATTCTTTTTTCGATGCAAGAATAATAATGCTAATATTTCATTCTTAGAAAAATCTAAGAATATATCACTCCACTGTTCTGGAAAAAACAAAACCTTAAACTCATCAATATGATTAAAAATAATTTGCTCTATTTTGTTTATATCCATAAACTTCCTCCGAATTAGTTCTTGTTACGAATTATATTTTAATTCTATCACCGAAGTATTTTCTTGTCAATAAAATTGCATGAAAAAGTATTACATGTACCCTTCTGTGCTTAATTGCTTCCCGCTAAGTATCCTGTAGAAAATGCCATTTGAAGATTATATCCACCTGTCTCAGCATCAATATCCATAACTTCTCCTGCAAAATAAAGATTTTTTATAAGTTTTGATTCCATAGTTGAAGCATTTATTTCTTTAACTTTAACTCCACCTGAAGTTACTTGAGCTGCTTTAATCGATAAAGTTTCTCTAACTGTTAGTTTCATTTCCTTCATATAAGTAATTATCTTATTCTCATCAGTCTTCTTTAAGTCATTAATCTTAACCTCTGTTACTCCTAACATATCAAATATTTCTTTCAAGTAATTTTGTGGAAGAATGCCTTTTAAATTATTAAGTACAGTCTTATTTGGATTGCTCCACATAATCTCTGATATTTCCTCCTTAGACTTATTTCTTAAAAAATCTAAAGTAACTTGTACTTCTCCCTCTCCTAAAGCTTTGCTTATATAAGATGAAAGCTTTAACACTGCTGGTCCTGATATTCCAAAATGAGTGAATATCATATCACCAAACTTTTCTATACTCTTCTTTTTAATCTTAGCTGAAACTACAACATCCTTCATTGCAACGCCTTGTAAACTCTTAACAAACTCTTCCTTTATAACTAATGGGATTAATGCTGCGTATAAAGGTGTTATAGTGTGTCCACATTTACTTAATACTTCAAACATAGAACCATCTGAACCAGAATCTGGGTAGCTCTTTCCTCCTGTTGTAACAATTACCTTTTCGCCTAAAATCCGCTTGCCATCATCCGTTACTACACCTTTAATTTGTCCATCTTCAACTATCAACCCTTGAACCTTACTGTTATACATAATCTTAACATTATTTCTTTCTAAATCATTTTTCAGTAATTCTATAACTTCATCGGCCCTATTACTTTTGGTATATATCTTTTGGTCAAGCTCCTCCTTATATTCTAATCCAATTCCTTTAAAGTATTCTAAAAGTTGATTATTTGAAAATGTATAAAGAGCGCTATATAGAAATTTCTTATTACTTACTATCTTATCAAAAAATTCCTCTATATCTCTATTATTTGTAATATTGCATCTGCCTCCACCCGTAAGTTTTAGCTTTGCACCAATTTCTTTGTTTCTTTCTATTAATATAACTTCACTATTTTTTGCTGCACTGATAGCTGCCATGATACCAGCAGGTCCTCCTCCAACAACAATAACTTTTAGCATAAACACACCTCACTAATTTTCATTTTTTAGTCCTTTAATACACTTTTTTAAAATCCTCATAATATTTTTATCGCAAGTTTCACCCTGAAAAATAATGCTTAATACGCTACCTTCTAAAATGCCTTTTAATAATTGTGACTCATCTATAATAATCCCTCCCTTCTATTCTATTTATAGTAGTAATTATACTAATAATAAATCCTAGAATTCAAATGAAGCTAGGATTTATTATTATATCATTTTACGTGCATCAATTATTGTTTGATATAAAGCTATTAGAATACAATCAATAATCTGATCTTTTTTCTCCCCTGTAGTTTTCTCAGAGTAACAAATGATTTTTAGCTTCTCTATGCACTTATCTATTTTAGACTGATGTTCTTGCGATATTTTTTCAATATATTTAATTGGAATTTTCTCTTCTACCCATCTCTTATTCGTATCGTTAATGCCTAACTCTACTAATGATAGTATCTTACAAAACAAAATATCTGGATTATCCTGAATAGTTTCATTTATAAGCATGATTTGATTAATAATAGACTTCCATACATCATATTTAATTTCTAAAAACATCCTCATATATTTATCCTCAAAAGTAGGAATTTGATAATTTACTATATCATCAATATCATCAATAGCAGAGGATTCTTCCTTGTTGTGTTTCGAATCTTCCAACAAATTATTTAATCCTGGTATCTTTAAGGTCTTAATCAATAAAGGTAAAAAATTAGAAGGTATAGGCACTCCGACTAATGTTAGATTTTCTAAAATACTTATGCTCTCTGTAATTGCTAGAAAAGCTATAACAGTTTGAGATAACATGCTTGTATTTACTATTGGAACTATAATATTCTCTAACAATTTAACTGTAATTATGGAAAGTGTATAAGTGCTAACTTTTTTAGTGAATTTACGTAGTCCCACACTTGAAAACCTTTTATATTTTATAGCAGTATATATTCCTGTAATAGTATCTAAGCTAATAAGCACCAAAAGTATAGTATATGAAGTTTGTATGCTTGTGAATATTTTAGAAAGGATGCCCAATATTCCAGATATTCCATATATTTTTAAAAAAATGTTGTTCTTGTCCATTTTCTCATCTCCATTAATACTAGACAACTATAAACATGGGACAAATAATTAAAACAAATTATTTGTTCCATATAATATATGCAGCATTTAAGAGTACTGGCATAGATATATTTATCCATATTCTAAATAATATTAGTTGGAGATGACAAATGACTGTATACTAATATGAATAAAATGTTGATAAAGTGGCGGTTTCATACTATGGTTGTGGATAACTTTAAGAATACATCTACAGATTTCGATAAACTCGTATTAAGCAAGGTGAACTTCCACAAATAAATTCTACGTTACTTATGGTATGGTTCACCGTAACGGGTATAACGTAGACTTTTCCTAAGTTGTCTACTAGGAATATGGTATAAATATATTATACTAATTAATCTATTTTCTCCTTATAGGAATCCATACTTCGCATCTATATCCACTCTGCCCATCATCATTCCAAAAGTTTTTTTCAATACATGGCCCCTCCATTTGTTCAAATCCAGAAGAGGGGAACCATTCTGAATATATACGTCTCCAAATATCTTGTATAATCAAATTATTGGGCACAGCTCCATTACCTTCAAATACTGCCCATGTAAGTTTTGGTACCTCTAGTATAGTAAATTCATCTGGTATATCTTCTTCGAGAATTTCATCTCCCATTATATATTTTCTTGTTCCATCTTCTTCAAATCCATAATGAAATCCATTTAACAAAGTGCCTTTGGGGTTTCCTCGAAGTTCATTTATCCTATCATGTGTTCCATTTTTAAAAATCTTATTAATAAATTTGGGTATCTCCTCATACGCAGCATCATTAAGCGCCGTTGTTACAAATTCTGCACCAAATACTTTGAGATCTCCCTTTTCAACTATTCTATAAATAATTTCATATTCTCCTTTTATTGATATTTGAAAAGAAATCTTGGGAAAAGCTTTAATTTTTCCATTAAGCTTTTTTAAAGCTGATGGTGATATCCCATGCAATCTTTTAAAAGCTTTGGTAAATGCTTCGGGATTTTCATAACCATATTTCAATGCTATATCAGTTACTCTTTTGTCTGTTGCAACCAACTCTTCTGCGGCAAGGGTAAGTCTGCGATTTCTTATATACTGAGTTACTGTAAATCCTGTTAATGCATAAAAAACACGCTGAAAGTGATATCGTGATGAACATGCAACTTTTGATATGTCATCTATATTAAGTACTGCGTCCAAATTTCTTTCAATGTATTCAAGTGTATTGTTAAGCAATGTAATTATTTCTAACTTCCTCCTCTCCTTTCAAAATCATTATATGGAATTCCACTTATTTCATCATCTTATATATATAACTTGTTATAACTTCACAATACTTATCAGGCTCTTCAATTCTAGCATAATGACCAGAAAAATCAAATGTAACCACTTGTTTGTCTTTCGCTCGCTTCATAAATTCCTCTGTTTGTACTTCACAAGTTATTGGATCATATTTACCTTTAATTAATAAAGAAGACTTATTTACATTTGATAATTCAGTAAATACATCATTATATACTCGCCAATCCTTTAGTAATTTCATTCTTGTATTTGTAGATTTACGCCATAAGCTTCCACCATCTTTAGTAGCCACAGCTATTTTTTCAATTATTCGCTTATCATTTCCATACCACATAAAGTTATTACAGTTCCCTCCAAGCTCATTTAATGCCTTCATAAGAAGTTTATTAATTCCTTTGTAATCTTTAATATCTTTTAATGCTTTAAAATATTCTTCTGCCAATATAGGGTTTCCTAACTTAGCCAATTCATTAGCTGCCGCCTTTAGCATAGAACGCTCTGAAAGTGCAAAATCAAAAGACGGACATTCATATATCATATATTCAATAGAATCAGGGTATAAATTAGCATAAAGAACAGCAATATACCCACCAAATGAGTGACTAAGCAGTGACCATTTATTTATATGTAATTTTTTTCTTAATTCTTCAAAGTCTTCAATAATATCTTCTAGTGAAATATTTTCTTCATCTAAAATAGCCTCAGATCTCCATACTCCCCTTTGCTCTGGAGCTATAACTTTAAAGTTCTTTGATAATCTTTCCCCCTGATATTGAATAAAATCTACAACACCAATTCCACCGGGCCCACCATGAATAAATAACAATACTGGTGATGAATCCTCTCCTAGAATTTCAGTATAGATATCTTTTCCCCTAATTTTATAATAATCTCCCATCTAATACGTCCTCCCTATAATAACCTTAATTATTTCCTAACTTCTTAGCTAAACTAAAGTATATCAGAATATAGAATCTTAGTTCCGTCTTTTTGTGCTTTAATTTGTCTAAATTAATTCATTCTAAACTAATTAAATATTAACTACATTTTACTGTTACTATTTCTAGGCAGGGTAATTCTTAATAACACTATTAACATTAATAGTGTTACATAAAAAAAAAGTCTCAAAAAATAGCAGCCCCAGTTGCAATTGGATAGCTACTATTTTTGTAATTTATTTAAGTTATGATACGCCTTAGAACCCTATTATCTCTTTTGAAACCAGTCATACCAGTAATTTCGAGAAAAGTCTACGTTGTTTGTGGTATGGTTCTCCTTATCAGTATCAAGTGCGGTTTTTCGTTTAACCTATCACCTTGAAATCTACATAAATAATTATTAAATGTACTATTTCAAAAACTATAGTTGGAATAATAGCAATGAATTTGTAAATATAAAATTTTAATTATATATGAAATAGGTTATTTACCTATAGATATTGATGCTGCAAATTTATTTTTTCAACTAATATCAAAAAGATATGAAAGACATTGTACAATCATTACTACAAATCCCAACTTCTCAAATTGGTTTATATGTTAGAAATATAAAAGAATAATATATTCAACTATATACTTGGAGTATATCCTCTTTTATTATTCCCATGAATTTATCTACTTCTTCCATAAATGGGCTATGTTCAGAATTTTCCAATTTGTAGAATTGCTTTTTAGGAGCTTTTAATCCTTCATAATATTTTAAAGCAATGTCATAAGAAACCTGCTTATCATATATACCATGAAAAATGTATACTGGTACTTTCAATTCTTTAATTGTTTCATTTAAATTAGTAATATTTATAGAGTGATTCATAGGCTGTTCAAGGGATAATAAAGAACCTGCTGCATATCCATATTTATCTTTTATTGTATACTCCTTAGCCTTAAATATTGGCATTAACAACCCGCATTTTGATTTTGGCATATGAAATACACCATACCCCTGTTCATTCATAATTGAAGAACGTACCATAAGATAATCAGTAGTTATGTCCTCAGGTGTATTAAGTGTAAATTTCTTAAGATTTTTTATAGACTTCTCATCCCCATTTGCTTCAGCTGTTGATAACATAAGTTCATATCCAAGTTTTTCTGACTCAAATTGATTAACAACTTGTCCAATTCCTAAATAGGCTTCATAAAGTTCAGGATATCTATCAATAGAATTTATCCCCAAAAATGATCCCCATGAGTGTCCCATTATATATATTTTTTCTTTACCAAATCTCTCTCTTAAGTAATTTGTGACCTCTACAGTATCAAAAATCATTTGATCCAGAGTTATACTTCCCTTTTCAATTGATGAAGAATAAGACATTCCACTTCCTCTTTGTTCCCACCAACAAACTGTAAAATAATCTTCTAAATTAATATTATATTCTTTTGCAAGAACATATTCTGGATTGCCAGGTCCACCATGTAAAAATAATAACACAGGATTAGTATCTTTTTTACCTTTAATAATCATACCTTGCTCTAAGCCACCAATTTCAACCCTTGCAATTTCTGATACGCTTCCTTCTAATACATTTCCATTTTCATCAAGGTATGATTCTACTTTCCCTGGACCCCATAACCATAAAATAAATAACATAATTAATAACAATCCTATTATTGTACCTATTACAATACTAAACATTTTAAAATACCTCTTCACCCTAATTTTATTCATACCCTTCCTTTGCAATAAATTCAAATGTTTAATAATTAATTTAATCTTTTATATTTAACATTTGAATAACTGAATCTGCTAGTATTTTTATCATCATCTTAACATTAATCTCATTTAAATGATTCATTTTTTGCAATGCTACATGATTTACTATACCATCTATCACTATACCTATATACTGAATAATATTATATAAATCCTCTTCCGGTAGCATTCTTCCTGAGTCTATTTCACTAGATACATAGGCAACACTTTGTTGAATCATATCATTCATTACTTCTTTAAAATATAACTTATTTCCTATCTCTTGCCATAAGCTCAAATCAGCGTTTGCTTGATTAGAAAGCTCATAATACATCTTTGGCCCTATTTCTTCTAGGACATGATCTATATATGCTCCAATAAGCTCAAATAAGCTATAAATCTTTTCCTTTGCTGACTCCTCTGCATTTATAATTTCCAAAATCATAGACCGATTATAAAATGGTTGTTGTTTTTGATTTGCCAATGCAATAAATATCTCAAGCACAGACTTAAAATATCTATATACATTTCCTTGACTAAAACCAGTTTCTTTAATAATATCCCTCATTGTAATCTTATAGAGTGGTTTTTCTTCATAAATATTACTCGCACATTGCATAATAAATTTTCTTCGTTCTTCAATATACTCTTCTGATACTTTTGGCATAACATCCTCCCACCTTAAATGACACTTTGTCATTTATTTTTTCATTATAACTCATATTTTAAAATTAATCAATACAAGATGACACTTTGTCATTTTTCTCTAAAATAGCCATTTAGTTTAATCAACTCCATAAAGAATAGGAAGCCAAATAGCTTCCTATTAAAACCTCATTTATTTATGGTATGGTTCTCCGTATCTGTACTATATGAGATTTTACCATTTTATTCTTCTGTATATAATCTACATAATTATGGTATAATCCTAAAGCACAATTTAATAGTTGAATACGGGCTACTGGTATCACTTTACCTCTTGTTGAAGGGAGGGCGATACACATGAGTAACGATACATTAATGTTGCTATTTACAGCAGGTATATTCTTAATAGCATTATTAACATTTATAGTGTTGCTTATAGAAAAAAATCTCAAAAAAATAGTAGCCCCACCTCGCAATTGGATGCTACTGTTTTTATTTTCTGCATTTCTTATTTATATTATATTAAATTTTCATGAAAAATAAACATAAATATTTTTTAAATAATTATCTCATCTACAAATTGGAATTTATATATTTCGGCTTATCTTAAAACTGAGCACAATAAAAATCAAAACTAATCAAAAAACTTCCCCTTATAAAAATTCTCATTGTCAAGTTTCTTTGCCGTCAGCCTGAACATGACGCAGCCATCTGGGCATACAACGTCCTTGCTATATTTACCATTTCCGCCAATGTTCTCTAAATCTCCGCCACTTCTGACCGACTCCATGATTGGGAACATAATCATCATAACCTTGGAACAGATACCCTGTCCATCCGAATTTATGGGACAGCCATAGGTGCAGGTATACTTATCCCCCACTTCTTCGCCGTTTCGGCAGTATCGCTCTGTATGGTCACTGCGAAGAAACCCAGTTACCTCAATTTCAAATTCGTACTCCTCATCATACCATTTTTTCATGATTAACCTCCAAATTCTAATTTATCTTTCACTTAAAACTTATTTACTATTTTATTATAACATATTTTGTAAAATTATTATTACTTATGATACATTATTTTAGTCTATAAAGACAACCTTAACCAAGTAATATCAATGGTTAAGGCCAAAAACCTCATTTATTTATGGTACGGTTCTCCGTATCGCTACTAAGTGAGGTTTTTTTTAGATTATTTTTTAATTTCGTTTAATACCAAATCGGTAGTCTCTTTTTTATCAAATATTTTCCTTTCTATAATACTATCTCCTAATGCATTTGTAATAATTTCAATTATGCCTTCAACCAATAAAACTAATTTATCATTATCGTCTATTATTTCTAATATTGGTTTACAATAAGATTCAACTTTATTACTATTAAACTCTGGCATTTCTTGATTTTTAGTACTTATTATTCTTATAGCCATTAATATGTGATATCTCATTCTTTTGTTTGATTTATCTATCCTATTAGTTCTAAACAAAGATTCTAATTTATAATAAGCTAACGCACTCGTATAATATGGTAGGTGTTTGTGACCTTGCTTAAATATTTTATTTCCCATTTTCTTTGCTATTGTTCCATAGTAACCTGAGACACCATGTGGATTATTCAAAAACATAGATGTGAAAACTTTAATTTGCGTTGGAATATCTATTATTCTTGTTTTCTGAATACTATGTGTATTATATTGATTAGTTCTTCTTTCATAATACAATTTGTTAGAATCATTTTCATCTATCGTCTGATAAAAGACTTCTAAATTCCTTTGAAATTCTGATAAGGCTTCAAGTTGTTCCTTTTTAACTTCACTTTGATTATTGGTAGCCTTAGTTATTTCGTTCTTTATATCATCTCTTTGCGTTATAACAATTCTCAATGGTATATATACATTCTCTATTCCAACTCTAAAATAACTAATTTCTATCATAGTTATTACCTCCTACATAAAAATACTCTTACCCATATTGTTAAGGTAAGAGTTTTCTTTAATATAATATATATTTCAAAATAGTATTCATTACACATGAATTGGCCGTTTAAATCATTTTAAAATATTTAGAAGGTTGGAAATTGCATCATTTAATACTATTGGAACACTTTGTTCATTAATTGTTTTAAGTTTTAAATCTCTCCATCCTCGCATTTCACTTTATACAAATTAAATCTATCACCACTATCTTCATATTCTTTAATTTGTATATAATTTATAAAGACTTTTTATATTTCTTAAAGTAGTCTGAACTTGAAAAAATTAAAAAAGCACCAAAAATTATAAAAAATACTGCTGAAAAATATTGTTTCCCAATTAAATGCCATATTCCTATAGCTAACCATAGAACGCCTGCAATTGCATATAATTTCCATAAACTTTTATTATCTATTGCTTTACTATTACACTTACCATATTTTTTTATTTGCTTAATTATTGAATTATATGCTAAATAAGGCATAAAATTAAAGACAAATATAAATATATCAATTATTAATAATCCAAGGATAATCAAAAATATAGGTTTAATAACAATTAAGGAAACAACTAGCAACCCCATTAGTGCTATAGCTATTATTAAAGAATATAGAGTTCCTTTTCTTGTTCGATTTCTTATACTTGTATATTTATCTATTTCTGATTCACAATCACTATAAATAGGTTTAGTTCCAGCTTGTGCTGAAAAAATGTGCATATAATTTTCTATAGAAACAACAAGTTTCCATCCTGCTTCTTTAAATATAGTGAAGTATTCTTCATTTGTCTCTGTTTGGTAATCTAGGTTATATACTATGTTTTGAGGCTTATCTTTTCTTAGTTTATAGAAAAAGCCCCCTACTATGTCTTCTAATATCCAACCTTGACTTGCATAATTTTTTAGTTTTTCCATATCACCTTCTTCATTAAAGGCAAGTCCACTAATCATTACATATTTACTTTTCATGAATATCCCCCTTTTCTAATTTAAAAAATTTTGAGCAAATTTAACCATCTGTTTTTTACGCTCAATCTCTTTTATGAGCATCTCTCGTCCTTTATTTGTTATTTTATATACTTTTTTATTTTCATCTGTGTCAGAATTTAACTCCACCAACTCTGCTGCTAAAAGCTTTTTCAGTGTTGTATAAAGTGATGCAGGACCAATAGTAACTTCATTATTAGTAAGGTTCTCAATAGTTTTCATAATTAGATATCCATGCTTTTCCTCAGTAACACTAGATAAAATATAAAAAGCAGAATCTGTTAGTTCCCCAATATCAATAGAATCTTTTCTTGGCATAAAATGCTCCTTCCTATTATATATATATATATCATTTATTGATATATCATTTATTGATATATCAATAAATATAATATATCAATAAATGATATATTTGTCAAATGTTTATCTACTGCTTTTTTATTTATATATTCTTGTTTAATTATAAAAAAACACCACAAGGAAGGCTTCTACTATAGCCAACCCTGTAGGCGTTATCCAAACTTTTATCATTACATTTTAAAATCCAATTTTAGTAAAAACCTCATTTACTTATGGTACGGTTCCCCACTTATTATTCTAAACCCTCTATAAACCTGTTCCAGTAGCATTACTCTAAATAATTGATGTGGAAAAGTCATCTTTGAAAAACATAATTTGTAATTAGCTCTTTCTAAAACAGCCTTAGATAGTCCCAATGAACCTCCAATAACAAAAGCTATATTACTGTCACCTCTTATACCTAAATCCCTTATATAATTGGACAACTCCACTGAGGATAACGTCTTTCCATTTAGCTCTAGAGCAATTACAAACATATTATCCTTTATGCTTCTAACTATTGCCTCTCCTTCTTTGTCCTTTATTATAACCTCTTCCTTTTCAGAGGCATTATCAGGAGTTTTTTCATCACTTAATTCAATTATATTAAGTTTACAATATCTAGATAATCTTTTTGTATATTCATCTATAGCACTTTTTAAATACTTTTCTTTTATTTTTCCTACACAAATTATAGTTATATTCATTTTTAGCTCTCCTTTATTTCACTTATATTACATTTATCATAAATATAATATAAGATTGCATGACATATTTCAAAATTACAAACCAGATCATTACCTGCGGAGCTGGAATGTCGTTAAAAACAAATAACATGGATAAACCCCCATGTTATAACTAAAATTCGAATGGCATTCTATATGCTCAAGTCTCTTTTCTTATAAAACACATATGTGATGCTTATGGTTGCTGAAATAATTATAATTGATAAAACTACAAAACTCAATTGAAAACCACCACCATTAATCAAATTCTTAGCTTCATAATATTTGAATGGTGTAAAGTATTTAACATTTTTAAATTTACCGCTTAAGTCTATTGCCATAGATAACATATACGTTATTAAAAGAACTGCTGTAGATATTGATGTTGCAGTCTTTGGATTTTCGCTTATTGCAGCTATGGCCGTGCCAATAAACATAAATATAAGCTGCAAAACAAACATTCCGCTCATTAAGATTACTATCTCTGTGGTTACTGCTTCCCCTTTACTGTATTTCCCTACCACAATGATCGAAGAAACCAAAGTAATAATATTAAATATTAAAACATTCACAAAGGCTGCCAATAGTTTTGATGTTATGATTTTATTTCTTGAAATAGGTTTTGAAAGTAGAAACTCTGCAGTTTTATCTCTCTCTTCTTTTGAAATTATATCAGCCCCAAGCATAGCAGCATGAATAGTTGCCATAAGCGCCAAATATAAAAAGAGCATTCCATAATAACCACTAGCCTTTGACAAATCAAAACTACCTATACCAAAGATTGTTTGCATAGATTTTGGCATTTGATCAAATAAATCATTCATTGACTGACCTGAGGCTGATAATGCAACATATTTGCCCATACCAGCAATAACCATAAATAAAATACCAAAAGCCCATATAATAAGCCCTTTTCTATGGGCCCTCATCTCTACAATAAATACATTCATAAACTAACCCCCTCGTATCATTCATTAATAAATATTAAGTGTTAACATATCTAAGCAGCATGAACATCTTTTTTAGAATATATAAAATAGCTGGCAGTAATTGCAAACGCAATAAATCCTATTCCTATTATACTAAATGAAACCTCATAACTTGAATTTTTCATGATGTAATTTGCGTCAAAATACTTAAAAGGAGTAACGTAACGCATGGCAGCATCTCCCGATGTAGCTGCAAACATACCAATAATGAAAAATGTAAATACAGTACCAAGGGAAATAGGTAGCACCGATTTAATCTTTGGCATCACAACTGAAATTATAATCCCCAAAGCAAGAAACATAATCTGAACGAAAAACAATGTAATAGAAATCATAAAAAATAGCTTGTAACTATAGTCTTTTGTTGAAACAATGGACACCATAATGCTAGAAGCTAACAAGTAGATTATATTAGTAATTACAAGACAGGTTAATGCAGCCATTAGCTTTGATGTCATAATCGCCCTGCGAGTAACAGGCCTAGTTAAAAGAAAATCTGCTGTTTTTGCGCCAACTTCCTTTGATACAATGGAGGTTCCTAGATTCATAGCTTGAATGGCACCACAAAGTGTTGTATATAAAAACATATAGGAGTAAAACCCTAAAATAGAAGACATACTATCTACAGAGAATCCCATTGCTTTTCTTACTGGCTCTGGAAATCCTTTCATTATTTCTTTAAATGCCTCAGCTTCCTTTGAAAAAGCGGGGAACATTGATAAGAAAAGAATAACAAGTGTTATTAAAGAACAAGTCCATATAATAGTGGATTTCCTATAAGTCTTTAATTCATGAAGAAACATATTCATAGCTTTTAGTCCTCCTTTTCATAGTAATGCATAAAGATCTCTTCGAGGTCTGGCTCTTCAATCCAAAGATTACTTATTTCTATTTCCGAAATCTTTTTCATAATAAAATTAATATTACCACTAAACAAAAAGCTTACTACATTATCCTTTATATCTAAATTGGCGACTCCACTGATTTTAAAATAATTATCATCTATTTTTGATTTTACCTCAATTTTAATTTTTTTATGGTTACTTTCTTGTAATGTACTAATCTTATCAACCTTTATTATTTTCCCCTCTTTAATAATTGCAACACGATTGCATAGCCTCTGGACCTCACTTAAAATATGAGAAGAAAGTAAAATTGTTGCACCTTTTTTGTTCTCCTCCTCAAGAAGCTCAAAGAATTTTTGTTGCATAAGCGGGTCAAGTCCACTAGTGGGCTCATCAAGTATAATAAGTTTAGGTGAGTGTAGCAGGCCTTGAACAATACCCACTTTCTTTTTATTCCCAAAAGATAAATCATCAATTTTCTTATTGAGGTCAAGATCCATTATCTCAGCTAGTTCTGTAATTCTTTTGCTACAATCTTTCTTGTAAAAACTAGCAGAATACTTTAGTAAATCAATAACTTTCATATTATCATAATAAAAAATTTCTGACGGTAAATATCCTATTTCCTTCCTTATCTCAGGACCAAATTCTATACAGTCTTTACCGAAAATTGTAGCACTACCACTAGTAGGATAAATCAGAGATAATAACGTTCTTATCGTTGTTGATTTACCTGCACCGTTAGGTCCAATAAAACCAAAGATTTCTCCTTGTTCAACATTAAAACTTACATTTGTAATACCTCTTGCTTTACCATAACTTTTAGTCAAATTTTTGATTTCAATAGCATTCATTAATAATCCCCCCTGTAATCTTGATACAATTATATTGTTTATTATAGATATTCCTCCTTGTATACTGCATTTTTATAAAAATCATAAATATCAAGTGCCTGTTCATACATTTCGCTCATACTTGAATGATTTTTAACACCTTCGTTCCAGATTCCTTCTGAACACCATCCAATCATTTTATTTAGCTTTTCAATATCCGTGCCATCTTTGAACTTATTTAAATCGATTTTTTCAAACATTTGCTTATACATTTTTTCTTCGATTTTATCATTGATTTCTTTCATTGAGTCAGCAATCTCTGGCATTTTTTCGCAACTCGCTTTAATCACAAATTTATACATATAAGGATATTTTTCTAAAAGAACCATTGTAAAATTCAGACTTTGCGTAAGCATTTTAAAATAATCTTTCTCATCAAAATTAAACTTTTCGTACACTTTTTTCTCATAATTCTTCATAGCATATTCATATAAAAAAATAAATAATGACTTTTTGTTCTTAAAATATTGAAATAATGAACCTTTGGAAATTTTAGCCTCCGCTGCAATATCGTCTGTTGATGCATGTTTATAGTCCTTTATAGAAAATATATTCGTCCCTGCATTAATAATTCTATTTTGTTTTTCTTCATCCAATTTATAAAAGATCTGATACATAAAAAACTCCTTTCTGATTAGTATAGTCATAATATTACCCCGATGACTGAAAAAAACAACCCCCACAGGAAATATATTGTTATTTTACCAACAATATCTTCGTTAATTAATATATTTATCCTTTTATTAGAATAGCATCTAATTGATTAAATTATAAAAAAATGCAAAAAAAATAAATAAAACTTACCACAAAAGTGCAAAGTTTTATTTACTACAATTCATATATTGTTTTACATAATTATACTATATTATTTCCCACAGCATTTTTTGTATTTTTTCCCACTTCCGCAGGGGCAAGTGTCATTTCTTCCGATTTTGTCGTTATTGACCACCATTTTGGAATCTCTATAAGCTATTTGAATTTCTCTTCTTTTTTCTTTTGAAAAAATCCCTTCCCATTGTGGAAGTTCATATAAATAATCTGCTTTTGCGTCTAGCATATTGAAATAAAGTTTTTCAAAATCTATTTTGAAATCTACTTTTGTATCACTTTCAGTTTCTTCTAGTTTTATAGGGTCTAAAAGACTATCGTTTATCCCATCAGCAAATCCCATGAAATATATGTTAGATACATCAAAGTATTTTGCAAGCTCGTCCATTGTACCCTTAACTTCATCTTTATGGTTTGATAATAATTTTGTATAGACACGTTTTTCTATTTCCCCATAATCATGCCAAAATGCAGGTTCTCCTTTACGTTTAACATAATCAACCACCATATCTGTCCACTCTTTATATAAACTCATTCTCTATTCTCCTCCGAATCATACTATATTTTGTTATATTACATTATTTTAATAAATATTTCGCTAGCATTCAACATAAAATTGTTAAATCGAATATACTTTCAGAATTTCTTACAACTAACCTATTATTTTTTAATTGGAATTAGGTCCTCTTTACTAAAAGGCTTTGATATATCAAAATTTCCACCTATAGTATCAATATTCCTATTTTCCACTGTTATCTTTACTTTCTTTACAGATGACAATTGAGTTAATGACGCCGATATCCCTTTTAGACAGCTTTTTTCTTTTGTTTCTGTCATATCTATTTTAGCTTCTTTACTTAAATTAACATAAGCAATATTATCTTTAATAGAAAAACTTAATATCCTAGTCTCTTTAGGAAGTATTGGTTTTAGCTCACTTTTTACAGTAGGCCCTTTTACAAGTTCTTGCATAATAGTTTCCCCGATAAGTTCTTCTTTATTAATAAGTCTCTCATCTTTAACTACT
This sequence comes from Clostridium sp. CM027, assembly GCF_024730565.1. Classification (NCBI taxonomy): domain Bacteria; kingdom Bacillati; phylum Bacillota; class Clostridia; order Eubacteriales; family Clostridiaceae; genus Clostridium; species Clostridium sp. CM027. Next base: position 2,804,177 of record NZ_CP077725.1, on the reverse strand, counting down.
CCTACATCAGAACCCTCTTTAGTGCCATCAAAATAAACACCCAATTGGATGAATCCATCTTTTTCTAGGGGCAGGTTTAGATTTTGAAGCTTTTCTTTATTTGTGACACTTTTCTCATCTTTTTTTTCGCACCCATAAAATGACATTGTTGAGCCAACTAGCAATGAACATAATAATATTTTGATTGCTTTTTTCATATTTGACCTCCCTTTAATAATCCACTAAAGTGGCCTAATTAACGACTTCAAAAGGAGATTTATGGCACTCACTAAAGTTTATATTCGTTATATTATGTAACACCTGCTTATAGACGTAAGTGACTTTCCTTCTGAAATGTTGTTAAAAGTTGATTACATCACTTGGCATATCTCTTCTAGCTAAATTCAAAGAAATATCCCTACCTATTTCAATATGATTTTCTTTGAGTATATTGACCACTGTTTGATAGGCTAAATCAGGATAATTATTAGTTTTACTCAAATGTCCCAAAAAAATATGTTTTTGCTTATCATTCATTATTTCTACTATAGCTTTCCCACATGCATCATTGGATAGATGTCCCATATTACTTAATATTCTTCTTTTCAACGGATACGGATATGGACCAAATTTCACCATTTCCACATCATGATTACTCTCGAGTAGAATTACATCTGCATCTTTTATCATATTCTTTACTTCATCAGAGAAATATCCTAAATCTGTAGCTATGCATGCCTTCTTATTACCACTATATAAAGCATATCCTATAGGCGCTGCCGCATCATGTGATATATTATAATTTATTATATGCATGTCTTTTATATCCACAGAATTATTATTGATGATTTTTATATTATTTTCTTTTATCTTACCTATCTTGATTTTCATAGCTTCCCAAGTATTCTCATTGGCATATATCGGTATATTATATCTTCTAGAAATAATTCCTGCACCCTTTATGTGGTCAGAATGTTCATGAGTAATAAAAATGCCATCAATATCATTAGGATCTTGGTTTATTTCTTTAAGTGCGCTTTCAATGCTTTTACCTGGCATACCAGCGTCAACTAAAATTTTTGTATTTTCTGACGCTACAAATATGCTATTTCCGCTACTTCCACTATATAATGGACAGAATATCATAATTGTCTCCTTTAATTTCAAATTGTTACATAGTAACTCTTTTTATATCCGCCCCTATGCTTCTAAATTTTTCTTCAATATTTGGATATCCTCTATCAATATGCTCTATGCCTAAAATTTCTGTAGTACCTTCTGCTATAAGCCCCGCTATAACCAAAGCTGCTCCCGCTCTTAAATCTGATGCAATAACTACTTTCCCTATAAGTTTATCTACGCCATCTACCGTAGCGACACTTCCTTCAACCTTTATATTAGCGCCCATTTTTTTAAGCTCGTCCACATGCTTAAATCTAGCTTCCCAAATGCTTTCATTTATTATGCTTCTACCCTCTGAAACAGATAACAATGTGTTCATTGGTTGTTGGACATCCGTTGGAAATCCAGGATAAGGCAAAGTCTTAATATTTACAGCCTTCAGTCTTCCTTCAGATTTAACAGTAACACTATCTCCACCTTCATGTACATCTGCTCCCATTTCCATAAGCTTTGCTGAAATTGATTCAAGATGTTTTGGAATAACATTATTTATAGTTACTTCCCCACCACAAGCAGCAGCTGCTATCATAAAAGTACCTGCCTCAATTTGATCTGGAATTACACTATAGTTGCATCCTGTTAATTCTTTTACACCTATAATTCTTATAACATCCGTACCTGCCCCTTTAATATTAGCTCCCATAGAGTTTAAAAAGTTAGCTACGTCAACAACATGTGGTTCTTTTGCAGAATTTTCTAAAATAGTTGTACCTTCTGCAAGCGTTGAAGCGGCCATTACATTTATTGTTGCACCTACACTAACAACATCAAAATAAATACTAGTTCCAATTAGTTTATCTGCCTGAATGTTTACAGCACCATTCTCAATAACTACTGTTGCTCCAAGTGCTTCAAACCCTTTTATATGTTGATCTATAGGTCTTACACCTATAGGGCACCCCCCCGGAAGCTCTACCCTAGCCTTTTTAAACCTAGCTAAAAGCGCACCAATCAAATAATAGGAAGCTCTCATTCTTCTTACATCTTCTGTGTTAGCATCAATGCTAGTTATATTTGTACTATCTATAGAAACTGAATTTTTTTCTCTTTTAATTTCACAGCCTAAATTTTCCAATATTCTTTCTATACAATTTACATCTTCTATATTAGGAATATTTTCAATGATACATTTACCCTTACTTGCTATTATAGCTACTGGTAAAATTGCTACTGCTGCATTTTTTGCACCACTTATTTCTACCTGACCAAAAATACGTCGGCCTCCGTTAATTACCAATTTATCCATATTTGTATCATCCTCACTATGCATTATATATTAATTACTTTCATTTTTATACATACAATTGAATTATACCATAATAACATTATATTTTAACATTTTTTTTAAATGTTAGACGATATTATTTTATTAAACACAGAATTTCTTACAATATTTATACTTTGCAAAAAAAATAACGTAAAAAATCACCCGTGCTTCCACGAGTGATCTTTACATTGTTTAACTTTATTATATTGTTTTAAAACTTCCGCAGTCTGTACATTCTGGTGTTTTAGCAACACTTTCATGTTTTACAACTTCAATTTTGTTTAAAGTGCAGTAATTATCATCTTTACAATGGTATTCACATTCATTTACGGTACAACCTATACTGTCATTATGTTTCATAAGAAAAGCACCTCCCTTTATTAATTATAAAACTATTGTTAGCATAATCAAAAATAATTATGCTAACAATACAAAAATATTTGAATTATAACATCTTCATTTTTTCCCCTTAATAAGTTACAAACAAATCTTCATACATAAATTTACACAGGAAATACAAAACCTAAAAATTATGTTATAATACACTTATAATTTACTCAAAATAATGTTAACCAACATTGGTTATTAATTTTGCTTGGAGGAAACATATGAAATATTTTTTAGTTGCGTTATTTGATGATTTATCTAATTCTACAGTTCAAAATATTCAAAGAAATATCTGTAGAAAATATAAACTATATAAGAGTTCTCCTAATCTTTTTATACCTATAGTTTCAATAATTAATCCTGATTTAGAAAAATTAGATGTTGTTGTTTCTAAAATTCTATCTCCTTATAAAAAATTTAAAGTGGGCATAAATAATAGTATTAGTTTAAACGAAAATTTAAGTCAAGTTAATCTTGATGTTGAAGATAAAGGATATATTTCTCGATTAGCAAGAAATATTACAGACACTTTAGATTTACATAGTTTTAACGTTAAAAGTGATGATTATAATATTGATTTAAATATTCTATTAGCTAATGCCAATCACATCATTAAAAAGTCATATAACGGAAGTACACTTTCTATTAATGACGCTTTAGATAAGGATGATTTCTTGCAGTTTGTAAAGGTTTCTAAACTTGAATTGTGGAAACAGGTTAGTACTAAAAAGGAAATGCTAGTTAAAAGTTATGAGCTAAGGGAATACTAAAAACATAAAGTTATATTTTAGGTTTGAGGGGGATGACAATGATTTACTACTTGGTTGGCTTATTTGATAAAGTTTCTTATAAATATATAGAATCTATGCAAAAGGCAATCTGTGAAAAGTATAACCTATACAAGTCTGATGCTAATTTACCTATGCTTCATGTAACTCTAGAAATAATAACTAATCCCAATCTTTACGATTTGGATACTGCTTTAAAAAACATTCTTAAGAATTATACTAAATTTGAAGTTGAATTGAATGGTGTGATATGTTTTGACCCTCCCTATAAGTCTGTAAATTTAAATATTGGTAATGAAGGCACTATATATCAATTATCTAAAGATATAAATTCAATTTTAAATTTACATGGCTTTAAGGTTAGAGATGATATTGAAACTTGGAATTTGCATATCTCACTAGCTAACACAACTTTTGCTGATAGAGAATGGTCTAATAGTGAATATTTAGCAGCTTGTGCTTCAGCCAAGGATGAAAATTTCTCAAGAACTATCACAGTGGATACTGTCGAACTTTGGAAACCTATAAATAACAATGATGAAATGGTGACTAAGAAATATATTCTATAAAATATATCATTCGATTTTCTTGCACCTTAATATCGATTAAAATGAATATACATAATTCAGTAAAAAGGCGGTTTCAAATATGAATTTACAAAAATTATTCCAGATGCAAAATACTTTAGACCATAGAATTCAAGTGCAACATAACCTTGAAGGAGTACCCTTATTACAAAAAAAAATACTTTCCCTTCAAGTGGAACTAGGCGAACTCGCGAATGAAACTCGTTGTTTTAAATTTTGGAGTACAAAGAAACCTTCAAGTAACGATGTAATTCTTGAAGAATATGTTGATTGTATACACTTTATTTTAAGCCTCGGAATAGAAAAAAACTTTCAAGATATTACTTTGAATACTAAATGTATTACCTCTGAATTATCTCAGCAGTTTTTAACTGTGTATACAAATATTTCAGATTTTATAATTTGTTCTTCTCTTGATAACTATTTAAATATTTTTCAAAATTTTTTGAGTTTAGGTCAAAATCTAGGATTTTCAGAAGAAGATATTGAAAATGCATATTTCTATAAAAATAAAATTAATCATGAAAGACAGGATAATGGATACTAATTCATATTCAAATATAGTGAAAACCTTTCTTCTGAAAGGTTTTCACTATATTTTTTTAATATTATAACACATTCTGGGTAAACTACTCTAGAGGAGTGTGATTGTAATTGGGATTAATATTTTCTATAGTCGCAGGCATCTGTATGAGTCTTCAAGGTGTTTTTAATACAAGGGTAAGTGAAAAAGTTGGGCTTTGGGAAACTAACGTATTCGTTCAAGGAACTGGATTCATCGTGACCTTAATAATACTCCTTATAGTTGGCAATGGTAATATCAAAGCTATAAAAGAAGTAAATAAATTATATTTACTAGGAGGATTCTTAGGGGCTATAATTATATTTTCTGTTATGCAGGGAATATCAATAATGGGACCGACCTGCTCCATTGCAATTATATTAGTTGCTCAACTACTAGCCGCCGGTGTAATTGATAGATTTGGAATGTTCGGAGCTCAGCAAATTAAATTTGCTTTATCTAAGTTTATAGGTATTGGCATAATGATTGTAGGTATAATAATTTTTAAATGGAAATTTTAATAATCTTTTTTATTAACATTTTCAAAAAATTTGCATATACTATAATAATGTAACAATACATTTAGGAGGCATACATGTTTTCCTTCAAAAATAAGTTAGGTCCCAACTTAAGGTGCGCTTTACTTAGTAACCTATATGAAAACTATAGGGTAATAATACATTGCAAATCCCTTGAGACTAAGACCGTTAATAAAATTAAATCTTTAAAATGTGATATCCTGCGCCATATCCCCTCAATAAATTGTATTTGTGCTATTTTAACTTCCAGTGCTATATATAGATTACTAGAATATCCCCAAGTAGCATATATAACTTTTGATTCTTATGCACATTTATGTGGTAATAGTATACTCGCGTCTAATGGCGTATCCTTTCAAAATGACTATAGCCTTACTGGAAAGGGCATTGGCGTTGGAATAATTGATAGCGGTGTGTATCCCCATCCTGACTTATTAAATCCTTGTAATAAAATCAGAAAGTTTGTAGACGTTGTTAATAATTTAAACTATCCTTATGATGATAATGGTCACGGCACCTTTATGAGCGGATTAATTTGTGGTAGTGGTTATGGATCTAAGGGTATGTATAAAGGTGTCGCCAAAAATAGCCATATATACATGATTAAAGCCTTTAATAAACTAGGAAAGGGTTTTGTATCTGATATTTTGTTTTCATTAGAAACCCTATTGAGCGAAGATAATGACTTTAACCTTAAAATCATTTGCCTTCCTTTTGAAACTTTTGAAACTAATGAATTTGTCCTTTCTTTATTCTCAAAGCTTTTCGACCTTGCAATCTCAAAGGGCATAGTAGTAATCGTTCCTAGTGGTAGCAATAAAAATGTTAAAAGTTCTGTGCGGGGCATAGCTACTCTTAAAAATTGTATAACGGTAGGTGGGTATGATAGCATAGGAAGCCCAAAAATATATGAATATTCTTCCTGTGGTCCTTTCCAAAAGCTTGATAAGCCAAATTTGATAGCTGCCTGTGTTAATATTTGCTCTTTGATTTCTGATGCACAATTTATCTCTGAAAAAAATGGTGTGAAGCTTTATCCTACTCGCATCACTAATCTGTATACGACCTACACTGGAACTTCATGCTCTGCGGCTTTTATAAGTGGATTATGTGCACTGCTGTATGAGAACAATATAAATTTATGTTATAAGGATACATTGGCTTTATTAAAGACATCTTCAAGCCTAATAAATTCCCCAAAATATATGCAAGGTTCTGGAATTGTAAACTTAGAAAAATTATTACCTTAAAACATCACCTGCGGAGCTGAAACATTAACGACTTCAGAAGGAGATTTATACTCCCACTGAAGTTTTCTATTTGTTAGGGTATGTAACTCCCGCTTATAAAAGTGGGAGATCTTCCTTCTGAAATGTTTAATGTAATTATATTTTAAAGCCTAATTCCTAATATATATGGCATGTTAGCACAATAACTATGCATCGCTATATAATTATTGTTTAATAAAAACACATTTGGTGTATAATATAGATATTGTTTAATATTTATAATTAAGTAAAAACAATTATCAACGTCAAACAATAATATTATACTATTGTAAATTTACATTTCCAAGGTCATAATCATTGTTTTAGACCAGAGGAATATGAGGAGGATTATTATGATAAGCGAAAGATTGTTCAATGAACTAAATAAGCAAATGAACTTTGAATTTTATTCTGCACACCTTTATTTAGCTATGTCAGCTTATTGCGCAGCAGAAGATTTTGATGGTTTTTCTAATTTCTTTAAAGTACAAGCTGAAGAAGAAAAATTCCATGCTATGAAATTTTATAATTATATAAATGAAATGAACGGACGCTTAACTTTAGAAGGAATGAGTGAACCTCAAAATGATTATGAAACACTTCTTGATGTTTTTAACATAGCATATGCTCATGAAAAAGTTGTAACTAGTAATATTTATAATCTTACTGACATTGCTACTGAAGAAAAAGAACATGCTACTATAAGCTTACTTAAGTGGTTTATTGATGAGCAAGTTGAGGAAGAATCTAATTTTAATGGCCTTATAAAAAGGCTTGCGAGAATCAACGCTGATCCTACAAGTATTTATATGCTGGATAACGAACTCGCAACTAGGGTTTTTGTACCACCTGTTACTAAATAAAATAGATAAATTCATAAAAGTAACATATATATTTTAAATAGATTTTTAAAGGCACATATCAATATTGATATGTGCCTTTATTAGTTCCATTATACAATACTATAAATTTTTTTATTTAATGACTTTTTATAAGTGCAAGTTAACTACAATAGCTCTCTCCTAACTAAATCAAGTAACTCCATAGTTGCACTCTCACGTATTTTCTGCCTGTTACCAGATAATTTAAGCATCTTAGTTTTAACTTCACCATTAATATATAACCCAACATATACAAGTCCCACTGGTTTTTCTGCACTTCCACCATCTGGGCCCGCAATTCCCGTAGTTGAAAGGCCAATACTAGTGCCTGCAGTTTTTGCTATACCTTGCGCCATTTCTGCTGCTACTTCACTACTTACTGCACCATACTTATCTAATGTTTCTCTCGCAACTCCTAATCTATTAATTTTAGCCTCATTGCTATATGTAATTGCCCCCTCTATAAACGCAGAAGATATCCCTGGGTAATTTATAAGCTTTGCAGCTACCATTCCTCCTGTGCAAGATTCTGCTGTGGATATAGTTAACTTCTTATTTATAAGCATTTCTCCAAGTACATTTTCTAAGGTTGTATTCCCTTCGCCATAAATGTTATTTCCTAGTCTTCTACGTATTTCATCTTCCATAGGCGCAATCAGTCTTGTGCCTTCTTCCTGTGTATTAGCCTTCGCTGTAATTCTAAATGTCATTTCCCCTGCTTTAGCATAAGGTGCCACAGTTGGATTAGTTTGATTATTCAATATATCTTCTATCATTTCTTCCGCACTGCTCTCTCCCACTCCAATAACTCTGAGCACCTTTGAAACTAATACACCTTGGGCAAACTTTTTAAGATAAGGAATAACAGCCTCCTCAAACATAGGTTTCATTTCCCAAGGTGGACCAGGTAAAAGCGCAATTATCTTTCCATTTTTTTCTATTATACATCCTGGCGCTGTGCCATTATTATTAGGAATCACTACCGCATCTACTGGAAAATACGCTTGTTTCTTATTGCTTTTCGTCATTGGTCTGTTCATATCTTTAAAATAATCCTCAATAATTTTTAAAGAAGCTTCATGAACAACGCTACGCTTGCCAAAATATTCAAAAGCTACTTCCTTGGTTAAATCATCCTTTGTAGGTCCAAGTCCCCCACTAGTTATAACTAAATCAGCTCTACTAAATGCTAATCTATATGATTCTAAAAGTCTTTCTGGATTATCTCCAACTACGCACTGATGATAAACTGATATACCTAAATCTGCAAGTCTCTTAGCAATATATTGTGCATTTGTATTAACAATATCGCCGAGTAATATTTCCGTACCTACTGATAATATTTCTGCTTTCATAATAACTTCCTCCCTTAGATGCCACTTACGTAGCAAGTGGTATTTACATATTTACATTAAAGAGTAATTTCGCTTAAATTTTACTCTTTATAATTCTTTCATTGGTTCTATGAATAATTTCTTCTGGATATCCCATAAATTCAAGTACTTTTATTGCATTTCTGGTAGAAGATACCCCTTTTCTTATTTTATAATCAAACTCTAATCCATGCTCCCCTACACTCTCAGTAAAATAATAGCATTCATATAAGTCTCCTACCATTTTAGTTATTTCAAGATCATGTGTAGCTACTGCAACCAAAGAATTGTGAATAGACAAATAAGCTAAAATTTCAGCAGAAGCATTAACCCTCTCAATAGGGTTAGTTCCCCTAAAAATTTCATCAATAAGACATAGGTTTGTTACTTCCTCATTGCAAACATTAATTATTCTAAATATTGCCTCTGCCTCACTTAAATAATAACTTTTCCCACCAGTTATATTATCACTTACAGTCATCGAAGATACTATATTGAAATATCCACCTTCATAGCTTGTAGCAAGGCAGGTAAAAATAGTTTGTGCAAATATTGCATTTAAGCCCACAGCCCTTAAAAAAGTAGATTTACCTGACATGTTTGAACCCGTTATAATAACACCCTTTTCTATAGTTAAAGAATTACCTACAGCAGCTTCTATTAATGGATGTTTTATATTCTCACCTTTTATCTCTTTAAGTCCTTTTGTTAATTTAGGCTCCGTATATTCTAAAAGCCCATCCCTATAGGACGCTACAGATATTAATGCATCAATTTCTCCTAAAATTAAATAAATTTCTCTTATTTCTCCAATATGTGCTTTAACCTCATCTATTATTCTATAAAAGCCTCTAGCTTCTTTTAAAAAAAACATATTAAAGTATTCAAAAATAACATCTGCACCTTCTATTCTTCCTATTCCAATGGAGGTAGCTTTTTTCATTATCACCTTGCAACCCTTTGCTTTTTCTTTAAGCTTTAAGGTATATTCCTTTATCTCTTCATCCTCTACTCTTCCCATAACTTCAGCTAACGTAATTATCTTTCCTAAATATCCCATAGCTTCAATTTCTGCCCCAACCTGTTTTTTAATCTTAACATTAATAAACCCATTAGCTAAAAACATTATAAATAAAAAATAAAAGGCTTTAGATATTCCAATAAAAGCTATTGAAACTAAAGAACCATAAGCTAGTAATGTTAAAAGATATAGCAATGGCTTCATTGAAGTTTTATATAAGATCTCATTCCATAAAAACGATGTTACAGTATTATTACGCTGTCTTCCCAGCTTTAATAAACTAACTTGTATTTTTTCTCTTGTTTCCTTATTTTTTTGAAAAAAACTAATAGTCTTATTTCTATTAATTAGTTTTTCTTCTTTTAAAATTGGATTTCTTAAAATATGGTATAAGTACTGTTCCCCTGGAGATGACAATGTTCTGTCTACCTTTTCAAAAACCTGGTTCATATTTAAATCTAAGTAAGTTTGATCATCAACATATATTTCCTGCGGGTTTTTATACTTTAATACATCAAATAATAATTTAATATCTTCAAATTTCCTCTCTCGCTTATTTTCCACACCATAGTTTTCTCTAACCTGTTTTAATTTCTTATAAAATATTGCTTTGCTTCTTGCTACTAGACCTAGCATCACTAAAACTAAAGAGATAATAATTCCCCACAAATATATCTCTTTTGCATTTTTCCCTAAAATAATTGTTATGTAAGTTATGATTGCAGCCATAACCATGCTTGTTATAAATAAGTTGCTAAATTTTTTATCCTTGTCCACTTACCTTATCCCCCTTAAAAATCACTAACTCCTTTTTATAAATAATCTAATACCCTCTTTTTAAATCTACTACATTTACTAGTTCTTCCCCTTGTACATATTTTTTCATATTCTTATATATAAGGTTAAATCTTCGCTGGTTTCTCATCTCTGAAATCCAGGAATTATGAGAAGTTAATATAACATTATTTAGATTCCATAATGGATTATCCACTTTTAAAGGTTCTTCTTCATATACGTCTATTGCGGCTCCTGCTAGTTTACCATTTTTCAAATTTTTAATTAAAGAAGCTTCATCCACAATACTCCCTCTAGCTACATTTATGAAAAAAACTCCATTTTTCATTGCAATAAATCTATCTTCATTAATTAAATGATGGGTAGCTTTGGTATATGGCACTGTACACACAATCACATCACATAACTTAATCATTTGGTCTAATTCACTCATAGCATAGCATGTATTAAAATATTCAACATCTCTACCATCTGTATTTACACCTATTAAGTTTACGCCGAACCCTTGAAGTCGTTTAGCTGCCTCCGCAGCTATTGTGCCTGTCCCTATAAATCCTATAGTTTTACCATATATCTCCCGAATACTTGTATCCGTTTTCCATTTTTTATTAGCTTGATTTTCATATAGCCCCTTACTATTCTTAAAGAGCTCTAGAATTTTTAATACAATCCATTCCCCCATTGGTATACTATAGCCACCTTTATTATTCGTAATTATAATAGAAGTGTTTTTAACATACTCTGTTGGCAATTGGTCAATACCTATGCTAGATAATTGAATCCATTTTAGCTTTTTCATTTTCTCTATGGCGAGTGTTTTAAATGGATCATAACAAATTAAAACCTCTATGTCCTCAAGCTTTTCACTATAAATTAAATCTTGCTCTTTAGCTACCTTTATATCATACCCAAAATCTTCTATACCTTTCATTTTTTCTTCGCCATAATTATATGTAAAGAGTGCTTTAATAGCCATGCAAATCCTCCTTCGAAAAAAAGGTGCCATAAGGCACCTTATTTAAATACATTTACCAAATTAGTAAATATTTCTTTATTATCTTTAAGTTTAGTTTCATTTCCCAGTACACAAAAGTAGTTTTCCTTTATAACATCATTTAATAGTGCTTTAAAAGACTTAATGTCCGCAGGATTTGTACTTAATACTTCTTCTCTCTCCTTTTGTCTTTGCTCCTCAGTAATACCTCTTATATAATATGCTGTCGCCCGCTCACCTTTCATAGAAGGTGTTAATGGTGAGTCAAGCTCACTGATTGTTCCAATAATGTATTTTGTCATTTCTCTTTCTGAGGCTTCAAAGCTTCCTATATAATCGCATATTCCATCGTAAGCTTTTAAAGTCTCTTGGACATTAGGATCACGATAAGATACAAAGACTATATTCCCACTTCTAGCTATATTTGCAAAACCACCATAGGCGCCACCTTGCACACGCACTCTATTCCATAGGTAATCGAGACTTGCTATAGTTTTAAGTACTAGCATTTTACCTGAATATGAATATCCCTTCTTAATGAAGTTATATCCTTTAGCTACATACTGAACATCTGATGAGGTTAATAATCCTTCATTATTTTTATTTAGATCAAAATTATACAATGCATCTGGCAATTTTTCTTCTCCTAAGACGCTTATAATCTTAGGTAGCTCTGTAGTAAATGCAGTATATATGTCTTCTTCTCCTGTAACACTTATTATAAGATTATTTTTGTTAAATATAAGCTTTGATACCTTGTTTAAGTTTTCAATGATCTCTTCTGCTTTGTTATCAAAATCTCTTTCAATCTCATCAATAAATTTATAAAAAGCTATTCCTGTAGTTTTTTCTATATAAGCTGAAGCTGGCGAGAAGTAAGATGTAAGTCTTCCAGCTGATACCATATGTCCTCTATCAAGAATCTTCATTTCATGCCTTGATTTTAATTGTTGAATTAGCTCCTTCAAACGTTTCTTTTCATCAAATTTAGTATTGCTAATTATATCTGCCATAATATCAAATAATTTAGGAAGCTTTTCAGTTAAAGCTTTAGTCTTTACTACTAACTTGGGGCTATATTTTTCAAAATTTCCACTTTCGCCAAATACCTCTGTGGTAAAATGAATTCCGCCTGTATGAATATTAACCTCATTAGATAAATCAGAATAACTAGTATTCTGCGTACTTACCCTTCCTAAAATAGTTGATAATAATGTTACATAAGGTAGTAACTTTATATCTACTTTTTTAGAATCAAATAATACATTTATATAGGCAATTTTATTAGTGAATATATTATGAGATAATACTTTTACTCCTTGCTCATCCTTTTCCTTTAAAGGTAAATGTTCTACTTGTTTCTCAATATCCGTTAGTTCAAGTAAAGGAATAGTTTCTAGCACTTCCACAGCATCTGGCGTCATTTGTCTTTCTTTAAGAGCTTTCCCCTGCTTAACTATTTCCTCTATTTGTTTTTCTGAAAGACTTTCCTTATACTTAGCTAGTTTTTCTTCTACTGCCTTGGACTTTTGTTCTGCTAGGCCCTTTTTACCATTCAATATAACCATAGAACTATGGGTATTATTTATTAGGTACTTTTCTATAAGTTTTTCAAAATAATTAGTAGTTAATGCAGCTTTTATTTTGATCAAATAACTTTCATACTCTAAATGCATAGTTGGATCTTTATCATAAAGCCAGCTGTCCATACTAGTTATATAGTAATATAATCCCTTTGGAAAACCACCTAAGTCAGCTTCCCTTAATTTAAATTCAGTACTATTTATACAAGCTTCTATTAATTTTTTATCTATTCCTTCTTTAACTAAATCCTTTAAAGTTGTAAATACAACTTCCTTAAATCTTTCTTTTTCACTTTCATTAGAGTTTTTTACTACTATACTAAACACCGGTTGTAATATGCTATTATCAAAACCTCCAAATACATCTTTACCTATCTCGGCGTCTATAAGTGCTTTCTTCAAAGGTGCTGCAGCGCTCTCTAGTAATAAATACTCTAAAATTTCAAAGGCTAAATGCATTTCTGGATGGCTAATATTATCACCTGATACAAAGTTCATACTTAAGAATGTTTTGCCATTCTCATCGTCATCACATGAAATAGGATAATCCATCTTAACTTCTTCCATTTTGCTAAATGGTTTCTGTAAGCTAATAGATGACTCTACTGTAATTTTATCAAAATTATTTAAATACTCTTCACTAATAAATTGTAACTGTTTATCAATATCTCCATCTCCATATAGGAATATATAACTATTTGATGGATGATAATATTTTTTATGAAACTCTATGAATTCTTTCTGCGATAATTCTGGTATACATTCTGGATCTCCACCAGATTCTACGCCATATGATGTGTCCGGAAATAAGGACTCTTGAACCTTGCGCATGAGGCACCCTTCTGGAGATGAAAATGCACCTTTCATTTCATTATAAACTACACCTTTATAAGTTAGTTTATCTTCCTTGTTTTCTAATTCATAATGCCAGCCCTCTTGCATTAATATTTCAGGTTGTGAGTATATATTCGGATAGAAAACTGCATCTAAATACACATCCATAAGATTAAAAAAATCTTTATCATTTTTACTAGCTAGAGGATATATCGTTTTGTCAGAAAAAGTCATAGCATTTAAAAATGTATTTAAAGATCCCTTTATTAATTCAACAAAAGGCTCCTTTGTTGGAAACTTTCTAGAGCCACAAAGCACTGAATGTTCCAGTATATGTGGAAGCCCATTACTACTTTTCGGTGGTGTTCTAAATCCTATAGAAAACACCTTGTTATCATCATCATTTTCTAAATGCAACAGTCTAGCCCCACTTTTAATGTGTTCAAACAACCTTGTAACAGAATTTAGCTCTCCTATATTTTTCTCTTCAATTAACTTAAATCCGTGATATATACCGCCAATCGTAAACTTCATTTCTGTCCTCCTCGTACTTTTTTTAAAAGTTTAAATACTTATTAAGTGTTTCATATCCTAAAACCTTGCCCCATGTAAATTACACCTGTCAATATCAATATTTACCTATTATATTCATTATACAACATTTTATTCCGCGCTACCATCAACATAAATTATAGATTTATCTTTCCTCATTTTTATTTTGTCTATACTACACCTAAACAACAAAATCATATAATGCTATTTTATCTTCGCTTTCTCCATTTATGTTCATAAGCTTAATTAATCCTATTTATAAAATTTAACGACATTTACAATACCATTGGTACATAAATAAAAATAGAATAGTCACTTATAAAACATTATATATAAAAATACCTCCATTTCTGGGGGTATTTTTACATATAATGTAGTCTTATGTTAGTATCTCATATCCTGTTTTAGTAACAAGTATTGTATGTTCCCACTGAGATGACAATGAACCATCTACTGTAACCGCTGTCCAATCATCTTCAAGTACATCTGTTTCAGGACTACCCATATTAATCATAGGCTCAATAGTAAAAATCATATTAGGTAGTAATATTGACCCCTCTCCTTTTTTGCCTATATGAGGTACAAATGGTTCTTCATGAAACTCCAATCCAACGCCATGACCACCATAATCGTATACTACCGAATATCCAAAACCTTCTGCATGCTCTTGAATAGCACACCCTATATCTCCAAGGGTATTGAAGGGTTTTACCTGCTCTATACCCCTTTCTAAACACTCTTTCGATACACGCACCAAATCTAACGCTTCCTTAGACATTTCTCCAATTGTATACATTCTACTAGCATCACCATAATATCCATCTAATATGCAAGACACATCTACATTAATTATATCACCATCTTTTAGAACTGTATCATCGGGTATACCATGACATATTACATCATTTATAGATGTACATACACTCTTAGGAAAGTCCCCATAGCCGAGTGGTGCTGGATATGCATTATGCTGCACAGTATATTCATGTACCCAAGTATTAATTTCATTTGTGGTTACTCCAACTTTTATTCTCTCCCCAACAATATCGAGTATATCATGAGTTAACTTGCAACTTTTCCTTATACCCTCTATTTGTTCCTCTGTTTTCATTATATCTCTAGGTATTTTATAACCTACTTTTTCCTCTATATTCCCTATAAATATATCCTGATCCATGTGACATTTTTTATATTTCTTACCACTGCCACACCAACAAATATCATTTCGCGATAGTTTATTCATTATATTTCCTCCCAATTGAAATTATTCAAACCGTCAATTACAACCACAGTTTAGTTGTAAGTATATTCTATATTGATGATTTCATCTTTAATTATAGTTCATAATCCCAAGTATTCAACCGTTTCGCAAAAACTTTTTGTGATTGTGTCAATGTATTCATTGAAAATTCAAAATACATAGTGGTATTAATGCGCATTTATGTTAACCCTATTTCAGATGTTGATAGTTTAAAATACTCATATTTATTAACTCCTGCTTTGGCCACTAGATTATTATTAGCTATTTCTGAAGCTTCTTCTATATTTTTAGCCTTAAACATTATAGTTCCACCATTTCTATTATACCTTCCTCCACAAATTAAATACTTAGAAGAATGATTATCCTTATTTATATTAGTAGTATACGTTATTGCTAAACTCTCATTACCCTCTTGCGAATAATTAATCTTAACCAATAAACCCTCTGTTTCCATTTGCTTTCCCTCCAGTTAAATCATCTCCTGCCGAGCTGAAATGTCGTTAAACTATCTGCTAAAGTGGTGCTTTAGGGATGCAAATTGCTCAAACCCTTAATAAATGTATATGTTTTTCATGTAATTTTATTACAAATATTTTCCGGGGTAATTCTTTGTTGCACAATAAAAAAGGTACAGGATTAGAGCATATTTTATACCCTAATCCTGTACCTAGTCACCAAACAGTTTCATTCTATTGAGATTCATATGTAATTGCCTCTATTTTTTGAAAATCTTATTTTTCACCCATTTTAATTGCCTTTTCTGTACAACTCTCCATAGCTGAAATTACTGATCCTCTAAAATTATTCTTTTCTAAGGTGTATACGGCCGCTATAGTAGTTCCACCTGGTGAGCATACATCGTCTTTAAGTTTTCCTGGGTGTTCTCCTGTTTCAAGTACCATTTTAGCTGCCCCTAGCACTGCTTGCGCTGCCATTTTATAAGCCTTTTCTCTTGGCATTCCTTGAAGTACCGCCCCATCACCTAAAGCTTCAATAAACATATAAACATAAGCAGGAGATGAGCCACTTACCGCCGGAACTACATCAATAAGCTTTTCCTCTAATATCTCTATCTTACCAAAACTTTCAAAAATATTTACTACGTCTTGCAATTCTTCTTTAGTTATATTTTTATTAGAACAAAGTGCACTCATACCCGCGCCAACAAACGCTGGAGTATTTGGCATAGTTCTTATAACCTTTGCAGCGCCTCCGAGTGTATTACTCATATATTCTAAAGTTACCCCTGCAGCTATAGTTACTATAACTACCGTCGGCTTTAAATATGGTTTTATTTCATCGATAACCTCAGAGTATTTATAGGGTTTTACAGCTAAAATTAATATATCAGAAAATTCAGCAACTTCCTTGTTGTCATTAGTTACTAGAATATTATATTGTTCTTTTACCTTATTTAAACTCTTATCTGATGGATTACTTGCTATCACTTGTTGGCTAGAAACTAAATTTGATTTTACTATTCCACTTATCATAGCCTTTGCCATATTACCACAGCCTATAAATCCTATCTTTTTATTCATATAATTATTTCCTCCTATATAATTTTTTTTAATAATACTAATTATATCACATACATTTCATGAACTTGGTTATACTAATATTGAAATATTTATTATAAAGGAGCAAAGCAATTAATAGTTATTTGTGCTCTAAGTAATATAAGGAGGATCTTGAAATGTCACATAAAAACAATAAAAATAGTAAAGATAATAAAAAGGCTAATCCAAAAACGAAAAAAGAATTAGATAAAATGAGAATGGAAACTGCCAACGAAATAGGTGTTTCTAAAGAATCTAAGAAATTAGGAAATGAAACAGAATAGTTCTTCTCTATATTAGTAAAAGAAAGATATCTTACCCTGTCTTTCTTTTACTTCATAAATTAATTTTTAATTTATGATATTATATAAATTGCAATTCCATTTATCATAATACGCCTTAACCATTATCTTTCATCACCCATAAAATATAATCCTAATATTTCTGGTCCTGTATGGGACCCTATTGCTGTACCCACATAATTTAAAATAACATCTTTAACATTTCCATTTTCTCTAACCAAAGCCTCTAAAGCTAATGCATCTTCAATACAATCTCCATGACTTATAGCAATAACTTGCTCTTTATTTGGGTCTGTTCTTTCCTTAAATTTTTCAACTAAGGTATTTATTGCCTTTTTTCTACCTCTACACTTAGAAAAAGGAGTAAGTCTTCCTTCATTATCCACAAACAAAACTGGTTTTATATTTAACAAGGTGCCAACAGCTGCAGCGGAACTTGAAATTCTTCCACCTCTTTTTAAATGGTTTAAATCATTAACTGTAAACCAGTGGTTAATCTTAAGTTTATTTTCCTCAAGCCAGGTAACTATCTCTCCTTTTGAATTTCCTTTCTTTAACATTTCATAAGCATAATGCACTAACAGTCCTTGTCCAAGGCTTGCGCATTTACTATCAACTATACTTATATCCGCCTCTGGGAACTCTTCAAGTATAGTCTCTATTGCTATATTTGCACTGTTTATAGTTCCTGTTAATGCAGAAGACAAAGCAATATATATTATAGATTTTTCTTCCTTCACATACTTTCTAAAAACCTCTACATATCTTTGACTATTTATTTGTGATGTAGTAGGCATCTCTCCCTGCCTTAAAGCATCATAAAAGTCCTTACGAATAATATTTTTCCCAAAATCATCCTCTATTGCTTGACCTTTAAAATTACATATTATTCCTATCGGTACTATGTTTTCTTGTTTAATATAATCTAAAGATAGATCGCATCCTGAATCTATCACTAAAATCGTCCCACTGTGTGTTCTACTCATAACTTAATTCCCCTTTGCCATTATCTTAAATATTATTCTCACCTTCTATTATGTATGATTTATATAAACACTTCAATACAAAAAAAAAGAAAAGTATATATACTTTTCTTAACATCACTAAAATTAAAATTATTCCACTACCTTACCAATCTTTCTAAATTTATAATATCTCTTAGTAAGTAAAGATTCTATAGGTTCCCGCATTAATCTAACAATTGACTCCTCTAAATTACGTTTAATACTTGCCGCCATCTCATCTAAATTAGTGTGCGCCCCACCTAAAGGCTCTTTTATAATTCTATCTATTATTCCAAAATCAATTAAATCCTGAGCTGTTATTTTCATTGCAGTAGCCGCTTCTTTAGCAAGACTTGCATCTTTATATAATATGCTAGCAAAACCTTCCGGTGACAAAATAGAATAAATTGCATGTTCTAGCATCCAAACCTCATCTGCTACCGCCATAGCTAAAGCTCCACCACTTCCGCCTTCTCCTATAACTATTGAAATTACTGGTGTTTTTAATGTTGCCATTTCCATAAGATTTCTAGCAATTGCCTCACCTTGACCTCTTTCTTCTGCACCTAGTCCACAATATGCTCCCGGAGTATCTACAAGACAAATAATAGGCCTTTTAAATTTTTCTGCCTGTTTCATAAGTCTTAAAACTTTTCTATACCCCTCTGGATTTGGCATACCAAAGTTTCTCTTTATGTTTTCCTTGGTGTTATTTCCCTTTTGCTGGGCTATAACAGTTATAGGAATACCATTAAACTCTGCTATTCCACCTACAATAGCAGAATCATCTCCATAATACCTATCACCATGTAGCTCCATAAAGGAATCAAAAATCAGATTTATATAATCAAGAGCAGTAGGACGTTCCACAAGCCTCGCAATACTTACTTTATCCCAGGCAGTTAAGTTTTTATAGGCTTCCTTTTTCATATTGTAGAGCTTAATTTCCATCTGTCTTATTTCTTTTTCTAAATCCATATTTTGATCTATTGCTAAATTCTTTAGTTCATCTATTTTACTTTTAAGTTCATACATGTGCTTTTCAAAAGGTAAAGTTACCATAAAATTCCACTCCCTACCGTTACTTTTGTCTTTCTCTTAATGCTATGAATGAATTTTCAATATTTGCGTTAAAGTATCCTTCATAGCTTTTCTATCCACTACTTTATCTATAAAACCCTTTTGGAGCAGAAATTCAGCCCTTTGAAAACCATCAGGTAATTGTTGCTTTAATGTTTGTTCAATAACTCTTTTACCTGCAAACCCTATTAATGCATTAGGTTCAGAGATTATTATATCTCCCAGCATAGCAAAACTTGCTGTAACTCCACCTGTAGTTGGGTCTGTAAGAACAGTTATATAAAGACAACCTTTTTCATTATGCCTTGCAATAGCAGCACTAGTTTTGGCCATTTGCATTAGCGAAAATATGCCTTCCTGCATCCTAGCTCCCCCTGAGGCAGTGAATATAATAATTGGTTTTTTAGCTTCTGTTGCTCTTTCAATGACCCTTGTAATTTTCTCTCCGACAACGCAGCCCATGCTTCCCATCATAAAATTGCTATCCATTACTGCAATTAACGTATCCTGTCCATTTATCTTTCCTTCTCCAGTTATTACAGCTTCTTTTAATAAGGTTTTATCATGCAAACTTTGGAGTTTATCTTTATATCCCTCAAAATCTATAGGGTCATCTGAGATCATATCTTTATCGTATTCTATAAAAGTCCCTTCATCTATAGTATAATTTATTCTTTCTCTAGACCCAATTCTGAAATGGGTTCTACAATTATCACATGTCATTATGCTACTCTCTAAATCCTTATTATAAAGGATTTTGCCACATGTTTCGCATTTAACCCACATTCCTGTAGGGATATTAGGTTTTTTCTCACCATATTCATCTTCTAAACTTTTAACCTCAATATATTTACTTTTTTTAAATATACGTTTAAACTCAAACATATAGCTACCCCTTTCTAAAAACATACCTACACTATAATTTATAGCATACCAAATAGATACCACTCTCATAGTATAAAACTTTTATGCAATAAATTCCAGTATGTGTTTAGCTACTTGTTAAATTCTTTACTAATAAAACTAGTATCAAATTTTCCTTTTATAAAATTACTATTATTTATTATTTTAAATTGAAAATCTATATTAGTATCCACACCCTCTATTATAAACTCCCCTAATACTCTTCTCATTTTACGTATTGCTTCATCTCTATCTTTTCCGTGGACAATGAGTTTTCCTATCATGGAGTCATATGTGGGTGGAATCTTGTATCCTTGATATGCCGCACTATCAATCCTTACTCCATATCCTCCTGGAATATGTAGTGATTTTATAACGCCAGGACAAGGCATAAAATTTTTAGAAGGATTTTCTGCATTTATTCTACATTCAATAGCATGGCCCTCAATTTTTATATCCTCCTGTTTATAAGGAAGTATTTGGCCTGCAGCAATTCTTATCTGCGCTTTAACTAAATCTACTCTAGTGATCATTTCTGTTATTGGATGCTCTACCTGTATACGTGTATTCATCTCCATAAAGTAATATTTTTCATGTTTATCTAATAAAAACTCTATAGTTCCAGCATTTTTATAATTAATAGACTTAGCCGCTTTAACTGCAACCTCACCCATCTGTTTTCTAAGTTCTCCTGTCATTCGGACTCCTGGTGCCTCTTCTATTACCTTCTGATTACGCCTTTGAATAGAACAGTCTCTCTCGCCAAGATGAACAACATTTCCATGCTCATCTGCAAGTATTTGAAACTCTATATGTCTTGGCTCTTCTATGAATTTTTCCATATACATTGTATCGTCACCGAAAGCAGTTTTCGCCTCAGCTTTTGCAGTGTTGTACGCAGGTATAAGATCTTCTATTTTACTAACGACTCTAATTCCTCGTCCCCCGCCTCCTGCTGAGGCCTTTATCATTACAGGATATCCTATTTTTTCAGCTTCCGTTAAAGCATCTGCTTCAGAGTCAATCGCTCCGCCCGAACCAGGGACTACTGGTATCCCAGCATTTATCATAATTTCTCTTGCCTTTAATTTATTTCCCATATTATCAATGTTTTGTGAATTTGGGCCTATATATTTTATATTACACTCCTCACACATCTGTGCAAACTTACTATTTTCTGATAAGAACCCATACCCCGGATGAATTGCCTCTGCGCCCGTAAGCACCGTGGCACTCAAAATATTTTGCATATTTAAATAACTATCCTTAGATTTACTAGGTCCAATACATACAGCCTCATCTGCCATTTGAGTATGAAGAGCATCTTTATCTACCTCAGAATATACTGCAACAGTTTGAATACCCATTTCATTACACGCCCTGATTATTCTTACCGCAATCTCGCCTCTATTTGCAATCAATATCTTCTTAAACATATTATTACCTTCCCCACACTAAAAATTATTAACAAAAGTGTTTTTAATGTTTATTTCCCTACCGCAAATGTAATTTCAGCTTGTGCCACTTTAACTCCATTTACTGTAGCTATGCCTAGACCTATCCCAACAGGTCCCTTCATTTTGATTATTTCTACCTCTAGCTTTAACACATCTCCCGGAACAACTTTCTTTCTAAATTTTGCTTTATTAATACCACCAAAGTAAGCTATTTTACCTTTATAGCTCTCCATACTTAAAAGTGCCACTGCCCCAACCTGCGCTAAAGCCTCAATAATTATTACTCCCGGAAGTATAGGTTCTTCTGGAAAATGCCCCTGAAAGAAATACTCATTCATAGTAACATTCTTATACCCAACAGCTCTTTTGCCTGGTTCTAGTTCCTCTACTTTATCCACAAATAAAAATGGATATCTATGAGGAATAATTTCTTGTATTTGTTTTATATCTAAAGTAGTACCTTTTATATCTTCCATATTAATGATTCCACCTTTCATGCAATTACACCAGTCACCATATGACAGTTTTAAGCTGTCTTTTCGCCACTAGTTTTCAATTATTTTGAACAATGGCTGTCCGTACTCTACCATATCTTCATTTGAAACCAATACTTCTACAACTTCTCCATCTACTTCGCTTTCAATTTCATTCATAAGCTTCATAGCTTCTAAAATACAAAGTGTGTCTCCAACTTTAACCTTAGTCCCAACCTTTACAAAATTCTTTGATTCAGCACTTGGAGAAGAATACATAGTTCCAACAATAGGTGATTTAACTACAAATAGGTTTTCCTTGGGTATTGCCTTTTCTGCATTTTCTGTAGTTATAGCTATATCCTTTTCTAGTTTTTCTAAATACACTTCTTTAGAAGCTACATCTTCCCTAGTAAGGATTTCCTTAGCAACTCGCTCTAAAGGTGCAGCATTTAAAGGTGTTTTTTCTATTACCACCTGTTGTTCTTTTTTCTCCATCATTATTCTGATACCTTCTGTCTCAATTTCAAAAGAAGTAAGAATCGATTCACTAACGGTTTTTATTAACTCTTGAATATTTTTATAATCCATAATTATCTACCGTCCCATTTTTTTAATATAATAGTAGCATTATGACCACCAAAGCCTAATGAATTTGACAATGCATATTTAAGTTGCTGTTTTCTTCCTACGTTTGGAACGTAATCTAAATCACAATCTTCATCTGGCACTTTATATCCTATAGTCGCTGGCACAAAACCTTCTTCTAATGCTTTTGCACATACTATAGCTTCTATAGCCCCTGATGCTCCTAAGAGATGACCTGTCATGGACTTTGTTGAACTTACAGGTATTTTATATGCATATTCGCCAAAAGCAGATTTTATAGCTATAGTTTCAAACTTATCATTATATGGAGTACTTGTTCCATGTGCATTAATGTAAGATATTTCTTCTGCCTTAACATCTGCGTCTTTAAGCGCTATTATCATTGATCTTGCTGCTCCATCTCCATCTGGAGATGGTGAAGTTATATGGTAGGCATCACAAGTTGATCCATAACCCTTAACCTCTGAATATATTTTTGCATTTCTTTTTTCTGCATGCTCTAAAGATTCAAGTATAACTATACCTGCACCATCGCCCATAATAAAACCATCCCTCTCTTTATCAAAAGGAATCGATGCTCTTAAAGGATCTTCACTTTTGCTTAAAGCTGTTAGTTGTGCAAACCCTGCTAAAGCTAGCGGGCTTATTGAAGCCTCTGCACCTCCAGCTATTATTATGTCCGCTCTTCCATCTTGAATCATGTGAAAAGCATCTCCTATTGCATTAGTTCCTGTAGCACAAGCCGTAACAACGCTCGAGCACATACCTTTAGCACCATATTTTATTGCAATATTCCCGGCCGCCATATTACCTATTATCATAGGTATTAAGTAAGGGGTAATTCTGCTTGCTCCCTTTTCCATAAGCTTTGCATGCTCGTTCTCAATAGTACCAATTCCGCCTATTCCTGAACCAACTATTACTGCTAATCTTTCACTATCTATAGTTTTTAAATCTAATCCTGAAATTTTAATTGCTTCATCTGCTGCAACCATTGCATACTGACAATATTTATCCATTTTTCTAGCTTCTCTTTTGTCGAGTGCAACCGTTACGTCAAAATCCTTAACCTCTGCAGCAAGCTTACATTTAAATTTAGAAATATCGAAAGCCTTAATTACATCTATGCCACAAGTACCTTTTTTTATATTATCCCAAAAACTATTTACATCATTTCCTATAGGAGTAACTGCTCCCATGCCTGTTATAACAACTCTATTTTTCATAAAGTAAACCCTCCTTTAATCATCAACTAAGTTACATTACCATTCCACCATCTACATTTATAACTTGACCTGTTATGTATGAAGCTTCCTCTGAGGCTAGAAATGCTACTACATTTGCCACATCTTCTGGCGTTCCAAGTCTCCTTAGCGGAATAGTGCTCATTATAGTATCCTTTACCTTCTCGGTCAAACCACGTGTCATATCTGTTTGAACATATCCTGGGGCTACTGCATTACAAGTAACTCCGCGGCCCCCAAATTCTCTAGCCACAGCCTTAGTCATACCTATTATACCTGCCTTTGCGGAGGAATAATTCACTTGGCCTGCATTTCCTGTAAGCCCAGACACTGAAGATATATTTATTACTCTTCCACTTCTCTGTTTAAGCATTATGGCTGATACATGTTTTGTGCAATTAAAAGCACCCTTCAGGTTAATATCTATAACACTGTCAAAATCAGCTTCCTTCATTCTCATTAAAAGACCATCTTTTGTTATGCCAGCATTATTAACTAGAATATCTAAGCTTCCGAACTCTTCAACACTTTTTTTCATCATATTTTCCACATCACTATAACTGCTAATATCACATTGAATTGCTAACACCTTAACTCCTAAATCTTCTATTTCTTTAACTACTTCGCGCACTGCGTCTTCACTATTTCTATAGTTAACAACTACATTTGCTCCAAGCTTTGCTAGCTTTACGGCTATTGCTCTTCCAATACCCCGACTAGCTCCTGTAACTACTGCTGTTTTCCCTTTTAACATAAATTCATGCTCCTTTACATCTTTCATAGGATTCCACTTTTTAATCAATTCTATTGTTTAAGCAATTCTATCGCTTACTTAAAGATGCAACAGCTTTGTCCAAAGATGCCATATCTTCTACATTAACTACTGTAAGTTTTCTATCTATTTTCTTGATAAATCCACACAGGACCTTACCTGGACCTATTTCTACGAAAGTATCGACACCGTCTTTTATCATATTTCTTATAATTGTTTCCCATAAAACGGAACTCATAACTTGAAGTTTTAAATTACCTTTAATATCATCCTTGCCTTTTACATAATCACCATTTACATTTGTCATTACTGGAATAGTAATGTCTTTAAGGTTTATATTTTCAAGTTCAATTTCTAACTTCTCCGCTGCTGGTTTTAACATAGAAGTATGAAATGGTGCGCTTACAGGTAAATTAATAGCCCGTTTTGCGCCTTTTTTCACAGCTCTTTCGCAGGCAAGTTCTACCGCCGCTATTTCCCCGGCAATTACTATTTGTCCTGGGCAGTTTAAATTAGCGATTTCTACTATCCCAGAGGTTCTAGCCTCACTACAAGCTTCTTCAACTAAGTTAACTGCAAGGCCTAAAATAGCTGCCATAGTTCCTATCCCTACAGGCACTGCTTCCTGCATAAATCGTCCACGCTTTTTAACAATCTTTACCGCATCTTTGAAATCCATAGCTCCACTACAAACCAGTGCTGAGTACTCTCCAAGACTAAGTCCTGCAGTTACATCACATTTTATGCCATGTTCTTTTAATGCCATAAGGGCTGCTATACTAGTAGTTAAAATAGCTGGTTGAGTATTCTCTGTGATATCTAGCTCATCTTCTGTGCCCTCAAAACAAAGTTTGCTTAGCTCAAATTTAAGCTCCTTATCTGCTATATTAAATATATTTTTGCAAACCTCTATATTTTCAAATAATTCCTTACCCATACCAATATATTGGGCTCCCTGTCCAGGAAAAATAAAAGCAATTTTACTCATATTTCCCTCCTTAAATAATAATATTCTTTTTTATCTAAATTTTATAATACCTTCTTCTGCCTCTGCAAACATTTCTTCTATAATTTCTCTGCAGCTTTGTTCTTTCTTTACAAGACCTGCGATTTGACCTGCCACAACAGATCCCATCTCAATATCGCCTTCTTTTACTGCCCTTTGTAGACATCCTCGTCCGAGGGCCTCTAGCTCCTCTACTGGAGCATTTTCCTTTTCAAGCTTTTGAAATTGTCTTGATAACCTATTTTTTAAAGCCCTAACAGGGTGCCCTGTAGGTCTTCCTGTAACTACAGAGTCTATATCCTTTGCAGCCAATACCTTCTTTTTGTACTTTTCATGTATTGTGCATTCATCCGCCACTAAAAATCTTGTTCCTACTTGAACTCCCTGGGCTCCAAGCATAAATGCTGCCGCAATACCACGCCCATCACCTACACCCCCTGCTGCAATCACCGGAATACTAACTCCATCGACAACTTGTGGAACCAGAGCCATAGTTGTAAGTTCACCGATATGTCCTCCAGATTCACAACCTTCTGCGATAACTGCATCTGCGCCTGCCCTCTCCATGCGTTTAGCCAGTGCCACTGATGGTACCACTGGTATCACCTTAATTCCATGTGACTTCCAAAGTTCCATATACTTACCTGGATTGCCTGCACCCGTAGTAACAACTTTAATACCTTCTTCACATACAAGCTGTGCAATTTCTTCTGCATTATCACTTAAAAGCATTATATTAACGCCAAATGGTTTATCTGTTAACTTCTTTGCTTTTCTAATTTCATTTCTTATATAATCAACTGGTGCATTAGCCGCTGCTATAATACCTAAGCCCCCTGCATTAGATACTGCAGATGCTAAGCTACTGTCTGCAACCCAAGCCATACCACCTTGTATTATCGGATATTTCACACCTAAATCTTCAAAAAATACGGAATTAAACATTTTATCCCTCCTTTGTTCCTTAAAAGTATATAGTTAAATCATCTCCCGCGGAGTTGCAATATAACAACCCAAGAAGGAGATTTATACTCCCACTGAAGTTTCTTCTTCGTTATAGTATGGAACTCCCACTTATAAAAGTGGGAGATTTCCCTTTTGAAATGCCGTTAAAGTCAGATAATTATAGAAAAAAAGCATATATTACGTGGACTACATTTCATGTAATATATACTCTTTTATCATACTGAAATAAACTAAATTTTAATATGATTAGTATCTCAGTTCTCTAATCACCTAACCCATTAATTCCAATTATTTTAACTTTTCTTCTATATAGTTAACAATTCCCTTTACATCTTTAATGTTTTCTATATCTTCATTCGGTATTTCAATTTCAAAGGCCTCTTCGAGTGACATTACAATTTCAAATATTTCAAGAGAATCTATTCCTAAATCATCTGTGAAATTCGCCTCCATTTTAACCTCTGCTTCGTCTATCCCTAATTGTTCAACTATTACATTTTTAACTTTTTCAAATACCATTACTAATTCCTCCTAATATTTTATTTATTGATTGTCCATTCTATTAATGAAGCTCCGTAGGTTAATCCACCGCCAAAGCCTACAAGTATAATCTTATCTCCAGCTTTTAATAAATTCTTCTTATTCATCTCATCTATTGCTATAGCTATGCTTGCCGCTGAAGTGTTCCCATAACGATCTAAGTTCACAAAGAATTTATCTTTATCAGCCTTCAATTTTCTAACTACAAAATCTATTATTCTGTAGTTTGCTTGATGGCAAACTACATATTTAACATCCTCTAAGGTATAATTATTTTGATTTAAGATTTCGTTTATACTGCTTGCAATAGTTTTTACTGCAAATTTAAAAATCTCTTTGCCATCCATACTTATTTTCGCATTAAAATTTTCATTTCCTTCTATAAAAGTGTTTTTTACATCTACAGTAGGACAAGTTAAAACTCCACCTTTTTCACCCTCTGAAGCTGAATTTATAGAAATAATTCCTTTTTTACTGCCTGCCTCAAGAACTGCTGCTCCTGCTCCATCACCAAAGAGTATACAAGTTTTTCTATCTGTCCAATCAACAATCTTTGATAGAACCTCTGCACCTATTATTAAGGCTCGTTTACGCTCTCCTGTTTTAAGAAATTGCATTGCTATATCAAGGGCAAATATAAACCCCGTACATGCTGCTGATATGTCAAAGGCCATAGCATTAACTGCTCCAATATTCCCTTGAACTATGCATGCAGTGGCCGGTACAAATTGATCAGGCGATGTACTTGCAAGAATTATCAAATCTATATCTTCCGCTTTAACTTGTGCATCCTTTAATGCCTCAAAGGCTGCTTTTGTTGCTAAGTCTGAAGTGTTTTCACCTTGTGATATATGTCTCTCTTTGATACCCGTCATAGAAACTATCCATTCATCAGAAGTGTCTACAATCTCTGCCAATTGATGATTAGTCATTATGTTTAGAGGAGCATAACTTCCTGTACCAATTATTTGTACTTCATTCATTCCTTAATCGATCCTTTCATTAACTTTCTAATCTATATTTTTTTTTGAAGAAATCATTTAATTTTTCTAGAGATTTTATTAGTACATCTTCTTCTTCTGCATTTAGACCATCTATAGTTGCGTGCACCATATCAGAATGAAATTTTTCATGTATTCTATAGGCGAGTTTCCCTTTTCTAGTAAGCGCAATCATTACTGATCTTCTATCTTCTTCGCCTCTTTTCCTATTTACATATCCTTTTTTAAGAAGCTTATCGATAGCCGTTGTAAGCGTACCTACAGTAATTTTAATATCTTGAGCTGCTTCTGACATAGTTCTGTACTCATACATCCCTATTGCATCAATAGTATGTATTTCCGTTATAGATAGGTCTTTAAGTATACCCTCTTTAAGTGCCCTCTGTTCTATCTGTAATATATCGTTAAAGGTCTCTACTAAAAGTTCATTTATAACACCAACAGATTTGCTCATATTTATCACCATTTCCCATACTTTGATTTTCATGTACTTTACTTTTCATATACTTTGACAATCAAAGTATATCGATGTAATGATTATTTGTCAATATACTTACCATAAATATGCAAATTTTCTTTTTTAATTTATATTTGTAATAAAATTAAAAATCGTGTTCTGCCTCTACTACTAGTTCACTCATAAGTTCTTTAACCGATATAATTTTATCTACTTTGTAAGCATTACTTCCAACGAAAATAAGTCCCTTATCTAAATTACCTTTTACTGATTGTATTAACGCTTCCGTAATACAATAAGGAGTTTTTTGAGGATTACAGTCCTTTATGCATAAATAACATTTATCCACTTTGCAACCACTTTCCTGAGTGAGCTTCATAAACTTATTGTTAATAGCCCTCCCCGGCATACCTACAGGACTTTTTACTATCTTTATATCTTCTTCTTTTAAATTAACATAAGCCATTTTAAAAGCTAAACTAGCATCACACTCCTGCGTAGCCACAAATCTAGTAGCCATTTGTACCCCTGCTGCTCCAAGTTTCATGATTTCTGCAATGTCTGCGCCAGTATAAATTCCACCAGCAGCTACTACAGGAATTTTTTTATTATACTTTTCTTCAAAAGGCTTGATTGCCTCAATAACTTCTTTAACTATATCCTTTAAGTCTTGGGTTTTCTTTTCTAGTAATGATTCCATAGAGAAACCAAGATGTCCACCAGCTTCAGAACCTTCAACAATAATTAAATCTGCAGCACAATTGTTTTTTTTATCCCACATTTTTGATATAACTGTAGCTGCCTTTGCTGATGATACTATTGGTGCAAGCTTTGTATTAAACCCCTTAGCCATTTTAGGCAAATTAAGTGCAAGTCCTGCACCAGATATTATTAAATCTATTCCTTCTTCTAAAGCAGTTGCTGTAAGTTCTTCATAATTATTCATAGCTACCATAATATTTATCCCAATAATACCCTTAGGACTTAATTCTCTAGCTCTTCTGATTTCACTTCTTAATGCTCTTATGTTTGCTTCCTTTGCATTGGTTCCAAAGTCTTTTTCATTATATCCAATTTGAGCAGTAGATATTATCCCAATCCCGCCTTCATTTGCAACCGCTGATGCTAGACTCGAAAGAGACACTCCCACTCCCATACCGCCTTGAATTATAGGAATACCTGCTATTAATTCTCCAATTTTTAAAGGAGGTAACTTCATAATTATCCGCTCCCTTTACTTTGATTTTGAATTAGTTTGATAGTCAAAGTATATATATCTTTATATTCTATGTCAAGACAAAAGTATCTTATAACTTTTTTGAGTATTTTTTTGATAATACCGTTTTACATTACATACTTCTTAGTATTTACTATGTTTTGAAAATTATTTATTAATTTAATATTTTAATTGCCTTTAGCATATATTGTATTATAATGAATTAGCACTATCCGTTATTATTATGGGGGGCAAATATGAAAAAGTTTATTAGGCAAAATAAAAAATAGTGGTAATTGCAAGTATTTTGAATATATTGTCATCGTTGTTATTGGTATTAACAGCGTTAATGTTAGCAAATCTCTTGAATGTTATTATTGCAGGTGATGTACATGCCTTAATAAAACAAATTATTTTTATGATTTTGATGTGGACTATATCTATCATTATGGATTATGAAAGTAAAATAAATACAGCAAAAGCCGTTGCAAAAATGAATTTCACTTTAAGATATCAAATTACAGATAAATTAACACAAATGGACTATGAGCAATTTTATAAAAACGAGACCGGAAGCTATGTTTCTTGGTTAACTAACGATGTAACTCAGATTGAAAGTACAACATTCAACCAATTTTTCGTATTAATTTCACAATTATCTATGATTATATTTTCATTATGTGGATTAGTATATATTCACTTGTGGGTCGCAATGCTTGCAATTGTTTTATGTGTTTTAATGATAATTCCCCCAAAGCTTATGAACAAAACTGTTGAAAAAGATTCAAAAGCTATGTCTGATCAACAAGAAGAATTTGTAAAAGTTACAAAGGAAACTATGATGGGACATGAGGTATTATATAGTTATAATTTATTGTCACGATTCAAATCCAGCATTTTAGAAAATTCTAAGATTTTAGAATTAATGAAGTATACATTTAAGAAGACACAGATAGTAGTTAACACCTTAATTAGTTTATCAAATATAATTTCTCAAATTGCAATGACTTTTATTACTGGATATTTGTCAATTAAGGGATTAACATCTGTAGGTTCAATTTTACCAGCTGCAAATTTAGCTGGTTCATTTTTCGGTTCATTTGCTACTTTATTAAATTGTGTTACAACAATAAGGTCTTCTAAACCTGTTTTGCAGAAATTTGATACCGATTCTAATCAATTTACAACTTTAGAAATGTGCCCACCTTTTTCTAGCTCCATCGAACTTAAAAATGTAAGTTTCGGTTATAAAAATGAAGATGTTTTTAAAAATCTTTCACTTATCTTTGAAAACGGAAAAAAATATGCAATCATTGGGAAAAGCGGAAGTGGTAAAACCACATTGATTAAATTGATTTTAGGTCATTTAAATAATTATGAAGGAAACATATATATTGATAATGTTGATATAAAACAATATAGTCAAGAAAGTATTAGGGATAATTTTGCATATATTAGTCAAAATGTATATATATTTAGTGGGACTATAAAATATAATATAACATTGTGCGAAAACTTTACTGAAGAGGAATTAGATAATTCATTAAAAGAAAGCTGTCTAAGTGATTTTGTTTTATCTTTAGATCAAAATTTAAATACTTTTTTAGGCGAAGAAGGGAATAACATTTCAGGTGGCCAAAAACAACGCCTTTCTATAGCCAGAGCTTTGATCCGTCATAAACCAATCATCATTATTGATGAAGGAACTTCAGCATTAGATAAAAAAAATGCATTTGAAGTCGAGTCAATGTTATTAAAAAATCCTAATTTCACTATTATTCTCATCACACATCGTTTAAGCGAGGAATTGATAGATAATTTCGACAAAATAATTGAGTTATAATCACTTAAAAGATTAAACCGGCATTAGAGAGGGTATAGCCGACATACGTACAAAGACCGTCCACATGGTGGAATGAATATCCATTATGTGGCTTTTTAAGCGTTATACTTTATTAGATCATGAATTTAAGTGCTGTTATGCTCCCTATTATCCACTGGTAGTTGAATAGATTTTTAGGGTTAGCCACGTTGATAATAGTATTTTATGGTAGTATAATGAACTAAATATAAATGAAATATTAAAAGGATTTAGGAGGCATTATGAATTGGATTTATAAAGTAAAACAAATAACAAGTCTATATGATAGTTGTAATACATGTGGGTTACCAATTATAAATTGCCTTTGTGATAAAGCACCTAAAATAAAAACTAATGCAAATATTTGGATTCTATCTACAGAAAAAGAATTTTACAGACCCTCTAATACTGCAAGAATATTAAAGATAGTTAATCCACATTCAACAGAAATTTTTCTTTGGGAAAGAACGAAGATACCTGAAAAATTAGTAGCAAATATAAATAATGAAATATATGAGCCATTCTTACTTTTCCCTATAGAAAATTGTGAGGCTGCGCTCCGAAAAGTTGAATATAAAAGGACTGGTAAAATCCCTGTATTTATTATCATAGACGGTACATGGAAGGAAGCACGAAAAATAGTTAGGAGAAGTGCCTATCTAGAGAAACTTCCAATTATTTCATTGAATCCAAGTTTTAAGTCTAAATATGATTTAAGACGAGGTGCGGTCGATGGTAATTTATGCACAATAGAAGCCGCGATCGAAGTATTAAAACTAAATAGAGAGATCGAAAGTGCACAAGTAGTAAATACATTTTACAATCTATTTTTAAAAAGCTATAAGGCAGGTTCAAGTGGACATGAACTTTCACCTTCTAATAAAAATTGAAAATGCCACCCAAAAGGCGGCAAAAATTCTACATCGGTTGCTGGAAATTTTGAGACTGCTGATCTTTAATTTTCTGTTTACCATCCTCCATAAATTGAGAATCCTTTGGTGATAACATATACAAAACCTCTTGAAGCTCCCCAACGTGCCTTCTTTCTTCATCTGAAATGTGATTTAAAACCTTTTTAACTATTTCATGAGATGTTGACATTGCATGAGCTTCATAAGCTATGATAGCCTCAAGTTCACCAGCAATGTCCACACGAATTGCTTGCGCCAGCTCTTCATTTGACATTTGTCTTGGTACATTTGCAACGAATGGATTTCCTAATAACGCCATAGTTTCTTCCTCCCTTTCAATCTTAAATTTATTTTTAGCATCATACTGAATTATTATTCATTTATAAATGCTACTTCTAAAGTCTTCTCTTTGTTATAGTGTATACCCCCCTCTTATAGAATAGAGAACCTTTCCTTCTGAAATGTCGTTAAAACGAAAAGGTGTGTTATCATAGTTTAAAACTTTTCTATGCTGCAACATGTATACCTATCTATAAATATATATATATATATATATTTATAACTACAAATGTATGTAATCTTTTCTGCTGAATTTATGAGCAGACCTTTAGCAAAATATTACACCAAATAAAACCTCATACGGATTATATATATTAAAAAATAAAAAGAGAGGGTGAAACAAAATAGAAATTAATTTCTATTTTGTTTCACCCCCTTTTCTAATCCAGGTTATATTAATATTCTATTTCAACTACTTTTTCTACTGCTGCTAATAACTTTCCGCTCTTAACGAGTTCAGTAACTTTATCTAGATCTTTATACATAACTATATCATATTCAATAAAGTCTACAGATTTTCTAACTAAATCGTAAGCTTCTTGAGTTGCTATGCCAAGTTTGAATCCAGATTCTTTTCTGAAATCTATAGCTTGACATGCAGCTAATATTTCTGTTGAAACTACTCTAGATGCATTATCAACTATATCCCTAGCTTTTCTTGCTGCTATTGTTCCCATACTAACTAAGTCTTCTTGATTAGCTGAAGAAGGTATTGAGTCTACTGATGCAGGATGAGCTAATATTTTATTCTCAGATACTAAGGCTGCTGCTGCATATTGTGTAATCATAAATCCTGAGTTTAATCCACCATGTTTAGCTAAGAACGCTGGTAAATCGTTTAATTGAGGGTTGATCAATCTTTCTAATCTTCGCTCAGATACACTAGCAATTTCAGCTGATCCAATTCCTAAGAAGTCAAAGCTTAATGCCATAGGTTCTCCGTGGAAATTACCTCCTGAAATTACGTCTCCCTCTTCAGTTACTATAGGGTTATCTGTTACTGAATTTATTTCTCTTTCAACTTGAGCTTTTACATAGTTTATAGCATCTTTACTTGCACCATGAATTTGAGGCACACATCTTAATGAATAAGCATCTTGTACTCTTACTTCACCTTGTCTTGTTACATAAGTACTACCTTCAACTAGTTTTAATATGTTTCTGGCTGTTGCTAATTGTCCTGGCTGTGGTCTTAGCACATGAATTCTTGGATCAAAAGCATCTGTAATTCCTCTTAAAGCCTCCATTGTCAAAGCTGCTGCTATATCACTAGTTTTTAATAACTTTATAGCATCATAAGTAGCTAACGCTCCTGTTGCAGTTAAAACTTGCGTACCATTTATAAGCGCTAAACCTTCTTTAGCATCAAGTTCTATTATAGGAATTCCTGCTTTTTCCATAGCAACTTTACCTGGTAATATTTCACCTTTATACTCTGCTTCACCTTCACCAATCATAGGTAAAACCATATGTGCAAGTGGAGCTAAATCTCCTGACGCTCCTAAAGATCCTTTTTCAGGAATTGTTGGGTAAACACCTTTATTAATCATTTCAATTAATGTTTGCAAAGTTCCAGGTCTTATACCTGAAAATCCTTTTGATAGTGCATTAGCTCTTAAAAGCATTATAGCTCGTACGACATCAGTTGGAAATTTAGGACCATATCCACAAGCATGTGAGCAAATTAAGTTTCTTTGAAGTGTTTTGCAATCTTCTTTAGAAATACTAACATTACAAAATTCACCAAACCCTGTAGTTACACCATAAACAGCTCTTTCATTTTCAACTATATCATCAATTATTGCTCTTGATTTTATAACTCTTTCTATAGCACTCTCTTTTATAGAAACCCTGCAACCATCTCTAGCTATAGATACCATTTCCTCTAAAGTTAAATCATTTCCTGTCAAAAGTATTTCTTTCATTTTTATTCCTCCTAAAATTTATTAGTAATTTATTTAGACTAGAATATCATAGATCCTATAATACCAAATATCATAAGTGGTATAGTATAATGTAAGAATGTCGGTACACATGTATCCCAAATATGATCATGTTGACCATCTACACTAAGTCCTGATGTTGGTCCAAGTGTACTATCTGATGCTGGTGAACCTGCATCTCCAAGCGCTGATGCAACACCTATTAGAAGTATAGTAGCTAGTGGAGAATATCCAAGTTTCATTGCAAGTGGGCAGTAAATTGCAGCCACTATAGGAATAGTACCAAATGAACTCCCTATACCCATCGTTACTAATAAACCGACAAGTAACATTAAAACTGCACCTGCCAGTTTACTTCCATTAACCATTCCTGCAAGAGATGTAACTAAAGCTTCCACTGCTCCAGTTTTCCTTAAAACATCCCCATAACCTGATGCAACGAGCATTATAAATGCTATTAACCCCATTATTTTAATTCCACCATCAAGTAATCCATTAACATCCTCAAACTTAACTGCTCCTGAAACAAATATTATAATTAATGCTCCCAACGCTCCAAGAGGAAGCGATCCTGTAAGAACTTGAATTACAAATGCAGACACAGCTCCAATTAGAACACGCCAATGTTTTGAATTCATTTTAAGGTCTCCATCTTTAATTTCATCCAGCCCTTCTATTTGAATATCCTTGTATTCTCTTGGCTTTCTATAAGTATAAAATACAGCTATAAGAAGACCTATAACCATTCCAATCCCTGGAAGCCATAGCACTTTAGCTACATCAGCTGTCATAACAGGTATACCATTTTTAGTCATTTCAGAACTTATAATCCCATGAAATATTAGACCAAATCCTACTGGTAAAACAATATACGGAGCCTTTAATCCAAATGTAAGAGCACAAGCTACTGCTCTCCTGTCTATTTTAAGTTTATTCATTAATAAAAGTAGCGGTGGTATTAATATTGGAATATATGCTATATGAACTGGTATAAGATTTTGAGAAAAACAACCTAAAAAGGCTAATAACATTATAAATACATATTTCTTTTGTCCAACGATTTTAGATATTTTCTTAGCCAAAATCCCTGCTAGTCCAGTTTTATTTACTGCAACTGCTAATGCGCCAAGTAATATATAGCTTAATGCAGTTTCAGCATTTCCTCCCATTCCTCTAATGAGTGTCCTCATAGTATCTCCCAAAGACATACCAGAAACTAAGCCTGCTGTCATGGCTGCAATTAATATAGACAGTAGCACATTAAGTTTAAAAAGACATAAAATTATCATTACAATAACTGATACAACAACTGGATTAAATAATAACATATATTCCCTCCTCGTGGCTAATTGTTATAGATAAACTTCACCTTCATCAACAATTTTCACCTTACCTTTTAAGTAAAATAACTACGCTTCTCTCTTGTTTTTGAGTTAATTCTCCCGCTAAAGTGGATGTGCCTGAAGCACACCTTCTTTCCCAAAATAAACTATCTATTCCCTTTACTGCCTACTATTAAATGAATTATTCCTGGAAACTCTACCATTGCACTTGTAAACGGTTCCATTGTGATTAACATAAAAATCTTTAGTCTCTTTAACCAAAGGCATAACAATTTTAGATTTATATTCGTTGCTATTTTTTAAATGCTCTACCTCACAATTTATTACTCCGTTAAATCCTGATACTTCTAAAGAACAATAAGTTTTTCATTTTCCTTTTTCACACAAGGATACTCCTTGTCCACCAAAACTGCCACTAACGACTTTGTCGCATTTCCACAAAACTCGCCTCCCATCATCTGAAGCCTAGGACAGTACTACCTTTTCCTTCTTCTGTACAAGGTTTTTCTATGAATTCAACCTGTTCAGCATGGGGGCTTCCATACTCCATAATTTTATTAGCAACATTGATATGAAATTGTCTCGATGCAGACTCTAAAATAAAAACGGTCATATTTTCTACTGGATTTACTTTAATGAAATGTAACTTTATTGTTATAACTTCCTTTTTGTTTTTATTATAAATCAATTTTAACATCCAAACGTCAAATAAGTGTCTATTATGAATTATCAATTAAATTTGATAAAAATTTTAAGTATATACTGCACATTATTAGTTCACTGTTTTTTTTTACCATAAAAATACATTTTTCCCCTTGTCATAGTACTATTTTGCCTTTTTACAGTTGCATTTATATTACATTTTACTATTTACGTCTATATTACATCTATTAATCCAGAATTTCCACATAAAAGGTTCAGCTATAATCTTATTTTGGCATTTTATTTATATTGTAGTATAATTTACATAAGAAATTTTATGGCATTATACGGGAGTGATTCGATGGATTATATATATTGTAAAATGTTTGGTAATTTTTGCGTAACTGTCAATGAAAAAGAAATATTCTTACCATTCAGTAAAGCTCAAGGCCTATTTTGTTATTTACTACTAAATAAACAAGATAACAGAGAACATCTCTCAGAACTTTTTTGGGCTAACCAAGAAGAAGGCAATGCTAAAAAGAATCTAAGAAATGCTATCTATAAAATAAATAAATGCTCTAATGTTCCGGTATTGGTATCCCCTCAAAAATCAATAATTATGCTCAATCCAGATATAAAAATAGACGTAGATATATATACTTTTATGAGTGATGAAAGTGAAATAGATGTCTTTAAAGGAGAATTTCTACAAGGATTTTGCCCTAAAAATGCAGAAAATTTTGAAATTTGGCTATTAGAAATGCGTGAAAGTTTTGAATGTATGTATATTGATAAATTGAATAAAAAAATAGAAAAGGAATTACAAAATAATAATTATGATATTGTTGAAAAATATTCAAAGCTATTGATAAAAATAGATGAATTCAATGAAAATGCTTATATATATCTACTGGAAAGTTACAAAAATCAAGGTAAATATAACCAAGCAATTGAAACATATAATGATGTTAAGAAATTATTTAAAGATGAATTATCCATTTCTCTTAATGATAAAATATTAAATGTAGTTAATGAAGTAATAGATATTATGAATACAGTTAAAAGCAGTAAAAACGCTGATGATTTTTTCTATGGAAGATATAATGAATTGAGGATATTACAAAACAATTACAATAACTTCATGAAAAACGAATCTTCGAAATCCGTATTTTTGGTAGGCGAAGCTGGTATAGGAAAAACAAGATTGAAAGATAAATTTCTAGAAGTAGTAGATGAGGATACAACTTATATTTTAGAAACTTATTGTTTTCAATTTGAAAAGGATTGTATTTTAAAACCATGGACCATAATATTATCCAAGCTCTCCGAAATTATGAAAAATAAAAATATAAAAATCCCAACTTTATGGGAAGATATTTTAGAAAATTGTTTTTCTGAGATTGATGAATTAGATAATAAAGAACGAAGCCTTAAGGTTATAGAGAGTAACTATACATTAAAATATGAAGTCATTGGGAATGTAATTACTAATATACTTACTAAAATAGCATACGAAAAGAAAATAATGCTTATTTTTGAAGATATACAGTGGATTGATTATGGTAGTTTAACCTTTTTAAGCAGTATAATTTTACATGGTCATGCTAACATTTTGTGTTTCATGACATATAGAAATGAATACAACATCGAAATAGATAAATTCTTAGCTTCAGCAAATAAACACAATAAGATTTTAAGGATGGATTTATTAAGATTTAATAATGATGAAGTCGAAAATTTCATTAAAATTGGTCTTCCAAAAAATCATTTCAATAAAGATATAGTAAATAAAATATACAACGAAACTGAAGGAAATGCATTTTTTTTAACAGAATATATTAATACTATAAAATCTAATAGTAGTATAAATATTATGTCTTCTAAAATGCAAGATGTAATGAAAAGCAGGCTTTTAGATATTTCTGAAGGGTGCAAAAACATTTTAAGAATTTCATCTTTATTTTTTGATGAAATACCTTTGTATATTTTACATGAACTTACAGGAGAAGATGAACTTAAGATAATTGACTCAATAGAAGAACTTCAAAATAAATTTATATTAAAAGAAACAAATAACAATAATATAATAAGCTTTATGTTTACTCATCAAAAGTTAAGAGAATTTATTTACATCAATCAATCCTTGGCAAGAAGAAGAATTCTTCATAATAATATAGGCTACATTATTGAAAAGGGTTTAACAAATAATAGAAGTGATATAACCATTTACAATAAACTTGTTTATCATTTTTCAAACGCAAATAATAATTTAGCAACATTAAAGTATAGTATAAAAAGTTTAAACGTATATTTAAATTTTAGTCATGAACTTTATCCAGTACTATATTATAAGGATGTTAATTTTTATAACAATCTATATTTTAGTAACAATAAAACCATT
Source organism: Clostridium sp. CM027 (assembly GCF_024730565.1). NCBI lineage: Bacteria > Bacillati > Bacillota > Clostridia > Eubacteriales > Clostridiaceae > Clostridium > Clostridium sp. CM027. The sequence goes on along the minus strand of NZ_CP077725.1, from coordinate 2,764,292 downwards.
AAAAGCATAAAGAAGATAGAAATTCTACTATTAAAAATAAAAAATGACTGTAGAAACTCTAAAGAAGTTTTAAGATTAGAGATCGAATTTTTACATATTAAAGGAAGATATCTTATAAGAGAAGGAAGCTATGAAAAAGGCGTTGAATTCATAAATGAAATGATAGAAAAAGCTAATGAGATTGAAGATTCAGATTACTCTATAGAAGGGTACAAGCAGATGATATATTATTGTATACAAACTAATAATATTGATGATATGATAAAATATGTAAACATCGGTTTAGATAAAGCAGCAGATTGTAATTATCATATGGAAATAGGCGTATTTCTACGATTTAAAGCCTTATATAAAAAAATGCAGGGAAAATACAGTGAAGCAGAAAGACTCTTTAATGAATCTATAAATATCTTTAATGTAACTAAAAGTGTAGCTGATAAATACGCCTTGAGTATAGCGGCCGCTTATAACTATATAGGCGATATAAGAAGACAAAGCATGAAATTTCAAGAAGCTTTAGACTTTTTTAATAGAGCAATAAAAATATGCGAAGAAAAAAATGTATTCCCCAGTCTTTCTATTTTCAACATAAATGCGGGTGAAACATGTTTCAATATGGGATCATATCCTGAGGCAAAAAAATATTTCGAAAGGGCCATGGATATCTATAAACAATTCGATTTAATGTGGGAAAAGTCTATTGTAGAAGCCTTTATGTCAAGAATACTAATTAGTGAAGGAAATTATGAAAGTGCCTTAAAATATTTAAAAAATTCAGATGTGCATTCAAGGTTGCTAAAAAACCCTCATGAAATTGGAATTGTATATATGGTAAAAGCTCAAATTAAAAGTGAAATGAAAAATAATGAAAAGTTAAATAAAATTTTTAATATGTACTTAAATGAAAATTTACAATTCTATTGTGAAAATAGTATTAATTTTTTAACTACCTCAAAGGATAATTATGAAATAGATTTGCTAAATACCTTAATAAAGGAAAATAGTTATGAGTGCCCCAAAAAATAGACATTTTAATGACGACATGGTATTAGAATGTGATTATAAAGAGGGGAGTGATCAGTAATGATTAATAATATTGATATAAAAAATGCAATGACAGTTTCTTTAGATGATTGTTTACCTACTATGCCTGAATTTATTGAGGGAATAAGGAGAGCTCCAGATAGAGGCTTCCACCTTTCAAAATCACAGACAGAAATATCACTTAAAAACGCACTTCGTTACATTCCAGAAAAGTATCATGAGGAGCTTATCCCAGAATTTATGGAGGAGCTTACTACAAGAGGCAGAATATATGGATACAGGTTTCGTCCCGAAGGCAGAATATATGGAAAATCAATAGATGAATATAAAGGAAACTGTATTGAAGGTAAAGCTTTTCAGCTTATGATTGATAATAATCTTGATTCTGAAGTGGCTTTATATCCTTATGAGCTTGTTACTTACGGTGAAACAGGAAGTGTATGTCCAAATTGGATGCAATATAGACTTATAAAGAAATATCTAGAAATAATGACTCAAGATCAAACATTGGTTTTAGAATCAGGACACCCTCTTGGGCTTTTCAAATCAAAACCCGATTCACCAAGAGTAATAATTACAAATGCACTAATGATAGGCATGTTCGATAATCAAAAAGATTGGGAAATAGCAGAGGAAATGGGTGTTGCAAACTATGGACAGATGACTGCCGGAGGATGGATGTATATAGGACCTCAGGGCATAGTTCACGGTACTTACAATACTTTATTAAATGCAGGTAGAATGAAGCTTGGAATCCCAAATGATGGTGATTTAAGAGGACATATATTTGTAACATCAGGTTTGGGCGGTATGAGCGGTGCTCAGCCAAAGGCAATCGAAATCGCAAATAGTGTAGGCATCGTAGCTGAGGTTGATGAATCAAGAATTAGTACAAGACTTGAGCAAGGGTGGGTTATGAAGCAATCATCAGATCTTGATGAGGTATTCAAAATTGCTGACGAATACTTGGGAAAGAAAGAGCCAATGTCAATTGCATATCACGGAAATATAGTTGATTTGCTTGAGTATGCAGTAAAAAACAACAAAAAAATTGATTTATTATCTGACCAAACATCTTGCCATGCGGCATACGAAGGTGGATATTGCCCTAAGGGAGTAACTTTTGAGGAAAGAACAAGTCTTCTTGCAAAAGACAGAACTAATTTTTGCCAATTGGTTGACAAAAGTTTAAAACGTCATTTTGAACTTATAAAAATATTAGTTGAAAGAGGGACATACTTCTTTGATTATGGCAATTCATTTATGAAAGCAATTTATGATGCCGGTGTTAAGGAAATATCTAAAAATGGAATAGACGAAAAAGATGGCTTTATATTTCCATCTTACGTAGAAGATATAATGGGACCACAGCTATTTGACTATGGATATGGACCATTCAGATGGGTATGTTTAAGTGGAAAGAATGAAGATTTAATAAAAACAGATCATGCTGCAATGGGATGCATAGACCCAAATAGAAGATACCAGGATAGAGATAACTATAACTGGATAAGGGATGCAGAAAAAAACAATCTTGTTGTTGGTACAAAAGCAAGAATACTTTATCAGGATGCTACAGGAAGAATAAACATAGCTCTTAAGTTCAATGAAATGGTAAGAAATGGAGAGATAGGACCTGTTATGATGGGTAGAGATCATCATGATGTAAGTGGTACTGATTCACCATTTAGAGAAACTTCCAACATAAAAGATGGAAGTAATGTTATGGCAGATATGGCTGTACAGTGCTATGCCGGGAATGCAGCAAGAGGTATGAGTCTTGTAGCGCTTCATAACGGTGGCGGTGTAGGAATCGGGAAATCAATAAATGGAGGATTCGGTCTTGTACTTGATGGAAGTTATAGAGTAGACGAGATAATCAAATCCGCTCTTTCATGGGATGTTATGAATGGAGTTGCAAGACGTTCATGGGCAAGAAATGAACATTCTATAGAAACAGTCATAGAATTTAACAATACACATAAAGGTACAGACCATGTTACTATTCCTTATTTAACAAACGAAAAACTTGTAAGGGATACTGTTAGCAAGTATTTTGATAAATAATATATTTAAGGGGATGTATTTATGAAAAAAGGAAATTTGCTTATAAAAAACTCCTCGGAACTTGTTACCTGCAGTGGTAGCAATGCAAAATACGGTGAGGAAATGAAAAACATTCATATCATAAAAAATGGAGCCGTTGTCATTGAAGATGGCATAATTAAAGCTGTTAATACTACAGAAGAAATATTGAAAATTTACAATGAAGCAGATTATGAAGTTATAGACGCATCTAATAAATGCGTCCTTCCAGGATTTGTAGACTCTCACACTCATTTTGTATTTGGTGGCTACAGGGCAGATGAATTTGCTTGGAGACTCCGCGGAGACAGCTATATGGATATAATGGAGAGAGGCGGCGGAATACAAAATACAGTAAACGCAACAAGGAATGCTTCAGATGAAGAACTTTATAATATTGGATTTGAAATGCTTAATGAGATGCTTAAACTTGGAGTAACAACTGTAGAAGGTAAAAGCGGTTATGGCCTTGATTTTGATACAGAAATAAAGCAACTTAGTGTTATGAAGAAACTTAATGAAGATCATGCTATGGACCTCGCAATTACCTTTTTAGGTGCACATTCTGTTCCACCCGAATACAAAGGTAAAAATGATGAATATATTGACTTCATTATAGATAAAGTTCTCCCTGTGGTTAAATCAGAGAATCTTGCAGAGTTTTGCGATGTTTTTTGCGAAGACAAAGTTTTTTCTGTAGATGAATCACGAAAACTTCTTTTGAAAGCAAAGGAAATGGGTTTTAAACTTAAACTTCATGCGGATGAAATAGTAACCCTTGGAGGATCAGAGCTCGCAGCAGAAGTTGGCGCAATATCAGCCGACCATCTATTACATGCTTCAGATGATGGAATAAAAGCCATGGCAGATAAAAAGGTAATTTCTACCCTCCTTCCCTGTACTGCATTTTGCCTAAAAGAACCATATGCGAGGGCAAGGGAAATGATTGATAAGGGCTGCGCTGTAGCACTGGCATCGGATTTTAATCCAGGAAGCTGCTTTACATATTCAATACCTCTGGTATTCGCAGTGGCAGCTATATATATGAATATGAGTACGGAAGAAGCTATAACAGCGCTTACAATAAATGGTGCTGCTGCTGTCGGTAGAGCAGATTCCATTGGAAGTATCGACCCTGGTAAAAAAGGTGATATTGTTATTTTGAAATATCCTTCTTATAATTTTATACCATATCATACGGGTATAAACATTGTAGAAAAAGTAATTAAAGCTGGGAATGTAGTTGTTAATATATAATTAATCTTAAATAGTAAAGGAGAGAATATTATGTTAAAATTAGTAGAATGCGTTCCAAATTTTAGTGAAGGCAGAAACAAACAAATAATTGAAAGCATAGTTGACGAGATAAGAAATACAGAAAACGTAAAATTACTTGACTATTCTTCCGATAAAGACCATAACAGGACAGTTGTTACATTTGTTGCTTCACCTGAAGATGCTAAAAAAGCAGCTTTTAAGCTAATTAAAAGAGCATCAGAGCTTATAGATATGAGGACTCAAGAAGGTGCTCATCCAAGAATGGGAGCTACAGATGTGGTTCCATTTATTCCAATTCAGGATATTACTACAGAAGAATGTGTTGAAATGGCTAAAGAACTTGGCAAGAAAGTTGGAGAAGAATTAAATATTCCTGTTTATCTTTATGAAGATGCAGCTACTTGTGAAGCACGAAGAAATCTTGCTAAAATTAGAAAAGGTCAGTACGAGGGATTCTTTGAAAAAATAAAACTTCCAGAATGGAAACCTGATTTTGGTCCATGTGAAATGAATGAAAAAAGTGGCTGTATAGTTATAGGTGCCAGATTTCCACTTGTAGCATACAATGTAAACTTAGGCACAGACAATATGGAAATAGCAACTGCTATTGCTAAAAAAGTAAGATTTATAGGTGGAGGGCTTAGATTTGTAAAGGCTATGGGCGTTAAACTTTGTGAGAGAAACATAGTTCAGATTTCTATGAATCTTGTAAATTATGAAAAAACCGCCGTATACAGAGCCCACGAAATGGTTAAAATGGAAGCTTTACGATATGGAGTACCCGTTGTTGGCAGTGAAGTTATTGGATTGGTTCCTTTGAAAGCATTAATAGACTGTGCTGAATATTATCTTCAAATAGAAAACTTTGATATAAGTCAAATACTTGAAAAGAAACTTTCAGAATAAAAACTTAAAAAGCTTTCAGGGTAAGGAACCAAGAAAATATAATTAATTATGATGAGGAGTCGAATTATATGAGTATTGTTCCGAGTGATATTGAAATAGCTCAAAAGGCTAAAATGCTACCCATTGCAAACATTGCTGAAAATTTAGGAATTGAAGATGATGAATTAGAAGTTTATGGTAAATACAAGGCAAAAGTTTCTTTAAGTATTTTTGATAGATTAAAGGATAAAAAGGATGGAAAGCTAATCCTTGTAACAGCAATTACTCCAACTCCTGCAGGTGAAGGAAAATCAACTACTGCTATTGGTCTTGGAGATGCCTTGAATAGAATAGGTAAGAAGACATGTATAGCATTAAGAGAGCCCTCTTTAGGACCCGTATTTGGTATGAAGGGAGGAGCAGCCGGCGGCGGATATGCCCAAGTAGTTCCTATGGAAGATATTAACCTTCACTTTACAGGAGACATGCATGCTATAACTGCATCAAATAATTTACTTACTGCAGCAATCGATAACCATGTTCATCAAGGGAATAGCCTTAAGATAGATATTAGGCAGATTGTATTTAAAAGAGTTATGGATATGAATGACAGATCTCTTAGAAATATAGTTGTTGGTCTCGGTGGAAAGGTGTGTGGTTTCCCACGAGAAGATGGTTTCATGATTACCGTCGCATCAGAGGTTATGGCTATTCTTTGTCTTTCTAAAGATTTAATGGATCTTAAAGAGAGGCTCGGTAAAATAATAGTAGCTTATAACATGGATGGTAATCCAGTAACTGCAAAAGATCTTAAAATTAATGGAGCGATGACCCTTTTGATGAAGGATGCTATAAAGCCGAATATAGTTCAGACATTAGAAAATTCGCCAGCAATAATTCATGGCGGACCATTTGCTAATATAGCTCATGGTTGCAATAGCCTCATAGCTACAAAGCTTGGTCTTAAACTTTGTGATTACTTAGTAACTGAAGCAGGTTTCGGTGCTGACCTTGGTGGAGAGAAGTTCTTTGATATAAAATGTAGATATGGAGAATTGAAACCATCCGCTACAGTTATAGTTGCTACTATAAGGGCACTGAAAATGCATGGTGGAGTATCTAAATCAGATTTAGGCATAGAAAATCTTGAAGCCCTTGGTAGTGGGTTTGAGAACTTAAAAAAACAAGTTGAAAATATAAGAAAATTTAATGTACCTGTAATGGTTGCTGTAAATAGATTCAGTAACGATACAGAAAAAGAAATAGAACTTCTTATATCAAAATGTAAAGAGTTCGGAGTTGACATAGCCCTTAATGAAGTATGGTCTAAAGGCTCCGAAGGCGGAGTTGATATGGCCCGAAAGCTTATAAAACTTGTTGAAACAGAGGAGTCAAACTTTAAACCTATTTATGATGTAAGCAGTTCTATAAACGAAAAAATCAACACAATTGTTAGGGAAATATACGGTGGAGATACAGTAGTGTTTGAAGCAGCTGCTAAAAATCAGATGAAAAAACTTGAAGAATTAGGCCTTGATAAGATGCCCCTATGCATTGCTAAAACTCAATACTCCCTATCTGATGACAATAAACTTCTTGGAGCTCCAAAAGGTTTTAAAATTACAATAAAAACTGTAAGAGTCTCTGCAGGTGCAGGATTTATTGTATGCGAAGCTGGCACCATAATGACCATGCCAGGACTTCCTAAGGTTAGCGCCGCAGAAAAGATGGATATAGATGGAAGTGGAGTTATAACAGGATTATTTTAGACATATGCTCATATTATGTTGAAAAGATAGAGAAAGGAGTACATTATTATGTTATTAGTTGATAAAAGCGTTAGAGAATTCATTGACCAAACCTCCCAAAATTGCCCCGTACCAGGAGGGGGAAGCATTGCCGCACTATCAGCTGCATCTGCTGCAGCACTTGTTTCAATGGTTGCAAGTTTGACTATTGGTAAAAAAGGTTATGAAGATAGTGAAGTCATGATGAAAGAAGTTTATGAACAAGCCAACAAATATAAAGAAAGATTTATAGAGTATATAGATGCAGACTCTGAATCTTTTCATGGAGTAATGGATGCCTTCAAATTGCCAAAAAACAGTGATGAAGAGAAATCTGCAAGAAAAGAAACTATTCAAAATGCATTAAAGCATGCATCAGAGACTCCATATAAGATAGCAGAAGATGCGTATGCACTTATGGATTACTCAGAAAAAGCAATAAAACACGGAAATAAAAATGCAGTAACTGATGGTGCTGTATCAGCTATGATGGCAAGAAGTGCAGTTCTATCAGCTCTTTACAATGTAAAAATAAATCTATCCTCAATCAATGATAGTGAGTTCGTAGCTCGATTTGAAAAAAAAGTATCTACTCTTGAAAAAAATGTAGTTGAAAGAGAAAAACAACTACTAAGCAAAGTAGTTTTATAATAGGGATAGATCCCCATAGCCATCAACCTAAGGTAAATCATAATTTGCCTTAGGTTGTTTTTTAATATGTTTAAACATACTTAATATGCTTATCATACTGAAAACTATATTTAAAATAATGATAGTGATGTAATTATAAATACATAAATAATTTGGGAGGCTAAATACAATGTTTGATAAAAATTATAAAATAACGGATAAAACAGTTTGGCAGGGACGCACTGATAGTGAAACCAACTATGATGCTTTTAGATGGCATCAATGTGTAAAGATAATAGATTTAAAAAGAGATGATTTAATTTCCTACACCGGTAAACTGGGATTTGCTTTTATTGGTTTTTGTTGTGATGAAGGTGTAAGGCTTAATAGTGGCAGAGTAGGGGCATCAAAGGGTCCTAAAAGTATAAGAAAAGAATTATCTAACCTTCCATGCAATTTTTCACAAGAAGTTAAACTTTTTGATGTAGGAGATATATTATGTGAAAACTGTACCCTTGATGAAAGCCAAGCTCTTCTATCAAAAGCAATCGAAAAGATTTTAAATTTAAATCTTTTTCCTATTATTTTGGGCGGTGGTCACGAAGTTGCTTTTGGAAGTTATATGGGTACATTAAATTACTTATCACAAAAAAGCCAAGAACCTAATATCGGGATAATAAATTTTGATGCTCATTTTGATTTAAGACCTTATACAAAAGTGACCAGTTCCGGAACAATGTTTAGACAAATAGCAGATATTTGTAGTGATAGGGATCTTCAATATTCTTATTTGTGCATCGGAGTTCAAAAGCACAGTAACACCATAGATCTTTTTAAAACAGCTGATAGACTTGGAGTTAAATACATGCTTGCGAAAGATATAATAGATAGTGACAGTTGGCCGCTTATGGAGGAAATAGATAATTTCATAAAATTTAAAGATTATCTATATGTAACTATATGCTCCGATGTATTTTCTACAGCTTTTGCACCAGGAGTAAGTTCGTCACAACCACTTGGTCTCGATCCTGAACGTGTATTAAAGTTTCTTAAATACATTTTAAGGTCAAATAAAGTAGTAAGTTTTGATATAGCTGAGGTTTCGCCAAGATTTGACCAAGACGACGTTACAGCAAACTTAGCAGCTGTATTGATTTTTTCTGTTATCAATACACTTTGTGAAACAAATAGTTTGTCTATCTAAAACTTGTTACATATTAATAATAAATTTGAGTTTACCAAGTCCGTGAATCAGTTTTTTATTGGTGGTGCAGGAGCTATGAGAATTAGCATTGATGTATTTTCTATATTCTTCCTGAAATTATTTTCGGACCAATTTATGGGGCACTTGCTGGTGGTCTTGTGGATACTATTTCATATATTATAAGACCTCTGGGACCTTATATTCCACTATTTACTTTAACAACAATGCTTGCAGGCTTTATTCCAGGACTAATATGGAAACACACAAAATTTACTAAAGTTGCAAAACAAGTTAAATACTATATTACTTGTTTTGCAACTTTAGGATTAATAGGAATTGTTAATACTATTGTAATATTGCTATTTCCAAAATCAAATTTAGGCAAACTTATATTTTCGCTTGGAAAGAAAACTCAATTTATTGGTATTGGACTCGAGATTATAGCACTGCTTGGTTTTGTAATTTTGGTTATTAATAATGTGATTAAAAGAAACAATAGTGAAAATAAACTATATGATAATTATATTAAAATGATTTTAGCAATAGGATTGCCTGCAATTGTAATTTCATCTATTAACACTTATTTTCTAATATTATTTATACCAGGGCTTTCTAGTGTAGGTTTTATGGTTTTATGGCTTCCTAGAATTGCAGAAACATGTCTAATGATAATAATTCAGTCGTATATAATATCTATCCTTTTAAATGTTTATGAATTGGTCTTTAGAATAGATCTTAAATGTTAATTTAGTAATAATCATTGATGATTATATTAAAAAACCACACTCCTAATAATATAGGAATGTGGTTTACAAATATCTAAATTTTTTAATACGTTGTTACTTTATACTATGCAGTTATATTTGTTGCTTCATCTCTTTTATCTTGTATCAATTTTTGCACTTTATCTGCATGCCCCTTCATTGATATAGATATGAATAAGAATACAACTAACATTGCAGCAAGGACTATTATATCTTTTGTAAATACGCCATAATCAATACCTGATATTACTTCTCTTAACCCAGATACTGCATAAGTAAATGGCATAAATGGATTTAAAACCTTAAACAAATTAGGTACAACTTCTATTGGGAATGTACCTGCACATGAAGTAAGTTGAAGAATTAATAATACAATTGATATTAATCTTCCTGCTTGCCCAAGTAAGAATACCATGCATTGAATAATCGCTATAAACACATTTGATAAGAAAATATTAAACAAGAAATACAGTAGTATATTACTTGGTCTAAGACCTAATAACATTACAGCTCCACTTGCAAGTACCGCTTGCATAGCTCCTATAGCTCCATATGATAAGAACTTACCTGCTACTACAGAAGCTGGGCTTGCTGCAATATCTGCATCTACCTTATCTGTAATTACAAAGAACATCATTAAAGCTCCTACCCATAATGATAGTGGAATGAAATATGGAGTAAATCCTTCACCATAAGTTTTAACAGGATTTATTGGCTTTTGATCCATAACTACTGGCTCCGAGAATGTCTCTCCCATAGTTTTACTATCATTTTTCAAGCTACTACTAAGGTCCTTATGGCCATCTGCAAGCTTTTTGTTAAGTTCTTTAGAACCATCTGCTAACTCTGTCATGCCACCATCTAATTTATTAGTACCATCATCTAACTTGCTTACCCCATCTTTTAGCTCAGGTAATTTGCCATTTAAAGTACTAATTCCTTTTGTAAGCTCTGCTGAACCTGCATTTAGTTTCGCCGTTCCATCTGCTAAAGCTGGCATCTTTTGACTAAATTGTGCTAGCCCTCCTGATAAAGCTCCTGAACCTACAGCTAACTTCTGCACGCCTCCAGTTAAAGTTGGAATTTTATCATTAAGCTCTGAAATTCCTCCTGATAAAGCTCCTGAACCTGCAACTAACTTTTGCACGCCTCCAGTTAAATCTGGCATTTTACCATTAAGTTCTGAAAGTCCATTCCCAAAATCACTATTCATACCATCATACAGCTGATTTAAACCTCCACTGATTTTAGCTGCACCGCCCGCTGCTGCACCTGTTTTTTCTGCGAACTCTCCAGCTCCTTTTGAAAACTCATCTGCACCTTGTGCAAATTTTTGTGTACCATTTACAAAATCTGAAGATTTCTCTTGTAATAGCTTAGATCCTTCTGCTACTCCATGAGCACCCTTTTGAAGTCCATTCATCATAGCTACGTTGTTTTCATCTGTAGCATTTTTATTTAATGCATTTAATGTAGCTGAAACGCCTTGCATATTTGCATTATCCTTTGCTTCTGGATGATCTTTAAAATATGCTTCCAGTTTCTCATTTGCTTGTTGCAATGCCACTTGAGATTTTTTACTATTATCTACTAAACCATCTACTCCGCCAGCAACTTTTGCACTGCCCACGCTAAGATCACTCATGCTATCTTTCATTTTATCATATCCACCACTAAGCTCTTTTGATCCACCATTTAACCTAGTTGATGCATCATTTAACTTAGTTGATCCATCTTTAGTTCCTGCAAGCCCTGAAGCAAGAGTTGATGCTCCTTCTTTAAGTTCTTTAGTTGGAGGTATTATTTTTTTTGTATATCCCTCATTAAGCTGTTGTACCCCTGTTACCATAATTGATACTTTCTTGTTAAGCTCCAATAATCCATTATTCAATTGGACTGCACCACCATGAAGTTTTTGTACCCCTGTTCCCATAGTTGGTACTTGGTTGTTAAGCTCTGATAATCCATTATTCAATTGGTCTGCACCACCATGAAGCTGATTTACCCCACTTACCATTGTAGGCACTTGAGCTTTAAGCTCCCCTAGCTTACTAGTTAATGTATTAGAACCCACTAGTAATTTCCCTACTCCATCCATCATTTGTGGAACATTGCTTTTAAGTTTCCCAGTTCCATCTTTTAACTGGTGCGTACCATCTTTTGCGGTAACTACACCGTCAGCGAGTTTTTTGCTTCCATCAGAAGCTTTTTTCATACCATCTTTAAGTTCATATAAACTATCAAACACTGCTGTTGCGTATTCTTTTGACATACTTTTGGTTAGTTCTGATTTAAGCTGATCTAAAACTTTACCATTGATTTGTGCTGCTAAAAAATTTCTCTTTTCATTTGCACTATATAATATAGTAGCCTGTTCTGGTTTACCTTTAGTCGAACTTAAAGCATTTTGCGAAAAATCTTCAGGAATTACGAACATGGCATAATAATCCTTTCCCTTGACTCCATCTTCAGCTTGCTCTTTTGTAACAAACCTCCAGCCTACTGCTTCCTTATCTTTAAGATTATTTACTAAATCTTGACCGTAGTTAACTTTTTTTCCGTCCTTTAAGCTTCCTCTATCTTGGTTTACCACAGCCACTGGCATATCCTTAATTCTAGCATATGGATCCCAAAAAGCATCAAGATAAAGTAAACTATACAAAAGTGGAACTATAATAATTGCTACTACCGATACTCGTATGAATCTATTTTTAAATATACTTGAGATATCTCTCCAAGCTACCTTTAAAAAGTTCATGTTATCACCTCATCCTTTATATATATAATTATTTTCTACAACAGTTTTAACAACATTAATTTATGAACTGACTAGTCAGTCATATATGTATATTTTACATTTTTTTTTCATAAAGTCAATGTATTTTTTGTTAACAAAAGAAGTAAACGTGCTCATTAATTTTATAATTTCATTTGAAATAAAAAACAGTAAGATATCCTATTATCTAGAATTATCTTACTGTGTATTTTTACTTTATTCCATTTAGTAGGTGCTCCATAAAATTATCTGTAATTTCATCTAATTTCATACTATCATTTTTAATAACATTATAAACGGCTACTGATACTAAGTTTCCAAAATACATATATGTTAAAAAAGAGGATTCACATTTTTTTATAGCTCCCTCAGCCATAGCACTTGCTAAGAATTTTTCAATATCTTCCATATACGCCTTTAGCATTCCTCTAAGTTCAGAATGTCTTATTTTCCCGCCCCATGCTTGACTCATTATAACCTTAAATAAATCCCTATTTTCATATGCCAATTTTAACTGATCCTTGGTTAGTTCTCTTAATTTACAGGTATAGTCTCCCTTCCCTGTAGTAATTTTTTCTATTTGTTGTCTAAGTAAGCTTACTCCCTCTGTAATTATGTATTTAAAAACCTCATCCTTACTTTTAAAATAATAGTACACCGTACCTTTAGCTACTCCAGCATTTGCTGAAATCTCATCCATAGTGGCTCCGTCATATCCATTAGTAGAAAAAGTTTTAATTGCAGACTGAAATATAGCTCTTTTTGTTTTATTCATTAACTCACCTCAACTTATCAATAAATTTATCTTATATAGTTATTTTAGTATTAAGGAACATTAAATCTTATTTCAAATATCTTAATCGATATTTCAATAATACTATACTATATCCCTATAAATTGAAAGTATTTTTATACATTATCTAAAATTAACTTTTCAACTTTTAGTTTTCCTAAAGTATTAAAATATACAGTATGTCATTAAATCATCTTCTGCAAAGCTGCAATTTCAACGACTTCAGAAGGAGATTTACAATTTCGCTGAAGCTTTTTTTACTGTACTAACTACCCACACTTATAGAAGTTGGGGGACTTTCCTTCTGAAATTTCGTTAACCATTCATTTCTATTTTTACCATTTATGTAATATATATTTCTGTTAAAATCAAATATTAATTTAAAAATTCAATAAATTAGATTATTTAATTGTAAATATAATGGATTAATATATTAATAATGGATATACTATGATTTATAAGTTATAAAAATTCATAATTAAAGGGTGATAATATGAGAATACCAAATCACATCGGAGTAATTCCCGATGGAAATAGAAGATGGTCGGTAGATAATGGTTTATCAAAAGACAAAGGGTATTCCTTTGGACTAGATCCTGGTCTGTCTTTGTATAAACTTTGCAAAGCTGTGGGCGTAAAAGAAATAACTTATTATGGGTTTACTACTGATAATACAAAAAGACCACCCTTGCAGAGAGAAGCTTTTGCTAAAGCTTGTGTAGATGCAGTAAAACTTTTAAGTACACAGGATGCTGATTTATTAGTAGTAGGAAATAGTGCCTCACCTATGTTTCCTAAAGAACTACTTCCTTTCACCTCACGTAGAACCTTTGGTAAAGGTGGTATGAAGCTAAACTTTCTCGTAAACTATGGCTGGGAATGGGATCTAAGTAACCTAGATCAAAACAAAAGTAGCAAGAGAAGTAATATATTTAATTGCATAAAAACTAATGATATCTCTAGAGTAGATTTAATTATTCGTTGGGGTGGAAGAAGGCGTCTTAGTGGATTTTTGCCTTTACAATCCATATATTCTGACTTTTACGTTATAGATGACTTTTGGCCTGACTTTAAACCGGAGCATTTATCAAATGCTTTACATTGGTATGATGATCAAGATGTAACACTTGGTGGTTGATATATATAAAAAAATAACTAAGTCACCTATTTTGAAATAGATATAAGTTTTTAATAGACTATATCTATTTTTTTATATGGTAAAAATGATTATTAGATTAAATCACCGATATATTTATTATCTAAAATAAAGCATACAACTAAACATTATAAGTGGCAGCTCTAGTTATATGCTCTGTGAGTCCCTGAAATACTAATCTGTAAATCTTTTATTTTGCTCAACTACCTCATATGCGTAGGCTTCATTTTTTTCTTGTCTTATGCTTCCATTATTATTAATTCCTGTAACTATTGTAGGTATGTTTACTAACTTGATGTCTGTGCCTTCAATCTCAACATACCTTTCTAATCCATCTTTAGATGATTTTTTATTACTTAGTTCTCTTGACTTCATACTCCCCACATTTCATCTCTCCTTTCAAATATTATGCTATCCATTAACAAATGCTTATATACTTAATAATTTCTAAAATATTTTATTTGCTATGCGATATTTTAATAAAAAGAGATGCTATTATTTTTGACAAAAATAAAAACGCTTATTATGCGTTTTTATTCAATGGACTTATTAATCATCACCTGCTGTGCTGCAATAACGACTTTAGAAGGATATCCGCTTTAAATTTTTCTAGTCCTATTCGTTGAATGAAATCTCCTAGTTTTTCTCCCATATTTCCATTAACCTTGTAATATTCCATTAAAATATCAACCACAATCAATACCTTTTCTTCTGTTAATTTATCTGCAATAATATCAGCTACCCTAGGGTTAAATCCACCACTACCACCTGCGACTATCATGTATCCTTCCTTGTCACCTATTATGCCTAAATCCCTAGCGTACACACTAGTGCAAGCATTCCTACAACCAGCTACTCCAATCTTTGTTCTACAAGGCATCTCCATTCCATGGTAACGCTTATCTAAAAGCATTCCAATTTTCAAGGAATTTTGTTTCGCTCTTTTGCAAAATGCTGCAGGGCACATATGAACATTTTTTACAGAGTTTAGGGATTTAACTCCTGGCTGCATACCTAATTCTTCCCACACTTTTGCAACATCTTCAGATTCTAGTCCTAATATTGCAATTCTCTGCCCTGAGGTCATTTTTAAGATTCCTTTATATTTTTCAGCTACTTCAGCTATTTTTGATAGCTGTTTTGAGGTTATAAATCCCCCCGGGATATGAGGCGTTACACCATAAGTTCTTTTTCCATCTCTTACTTTTTGAAGTACAGCATATTTAGGTTCCATTTAATTTCCTCCTATTCCATGGGGATCGTAACAACCATTAATTATTATATTGCTCTTTATGTTACTTTCTTGTGATTTGATTTGTTCCTATTATACCATTATATTCTAAACCTTTAATGAAATTATAAGTATATTCCTCATTAGAATTTTCAATAAACGCTTTAATCCATACATGTCTAAGCATGTAAAATATATTTACATCTCCATTTACCATTTCCCAATAATTTTTATGAATACAGCTTGTAGTTTCCCATTCAAATATGTCATTTTCAGATTTTATAACCCTCATTACTCTATCACAAGGCATACCTTCTAACAAATTATTATTGAGGGCGTTAAATACTTCTTCTGGCCTTCCTTGCATTTCTTTTACTTTTAAAGTTTCTCCAACAGTTTTACCTTGCTTTGCAAAACATGCTTTAGCGATAACTTCTGCTTCTTCTCCATAATTTTTAATCATTTCTGTTATTATAAATGCTGTTCTAGTTTCCACTTTTCCGATTTTATCCTGTAACCAGCCATGAATATTAGATACATCAATTATATCTTCTATATTTTTCGTGGTATCTATTGGACTTCCGTAAGCCGCTGATTTTTGGGCAACATCTTTTGCATTGTCACCGTATTCATCTATATAAACTTTTCTTAAATTTGTCTCTAAATCCTCTGCCAATAAAATTTTACTAAATAACCATGTGTGAATAGGTGCTAAAAAAGCGCTCATTATTATTCCTCCAATATCTATTTATTCTTTTATATCATCTCCTGCGGAGCTGCATTAACGACTTCAGAAGTAGATTTATACTCCCCCTTATAGCATTGGGAGACTTTCCTTGTGAAATGTCGTTAACTTATAGTCTAATAATACTATATTCAGCCAATACTTACGGTAACTTATGTTACCATAAACATATCCCTATAAATTAATTACTATTTCAGAAATGGTTAATTATATTTTAAAAAAATAAAAAGAGCATTAAAGCTCTCTTTACTAAATTAGTTTTATTATTCTTCAGCTCTTATTGCTGATTTGCGTTTTGCCTTCTTCATATCAGATGCTTCTATAGTCTGTGGTTTTTTAGGCTTATTATCTTTTTCTTTTGCTGGTGTCTTCATTTCTTTATATGGCATAAAATCACTCCTTCATAAAGTATTTTTTACTTTTAGTACAATTTTATTCATATATTTATTTTTATTTAATGTATTTTTGAGGATTTTTAGGCTCACCGTTCTCTCTTACCTCAAAATGCAGATGAGGTCCTGTGCTATTCCCGGTACTTCCTACTTCTCCTATTTTCATACCACCCTTAACTACTTCACCTTTTTTTACAGTAATGACACTACAATGTGCATATGTAGTTTCTATTCCTCCGCCATGGTTGATTTTTATCACATTACCATACCCATCCTGCCAAGCTGCATAAGTGACACTACCATCTAATGCCGCACTTATTGTTGCACCAAAACTCGCTGCTATATCAACTCCTTTATGCATTTTTCCCCAGCGCGCACCAAATCTTGAACTTATACTACCTCTTGATGGACTATTTATAGCTTCCAATCGAGGTGTTATTGGGTTATTAGTTCCTACCAATATTTCTTTGCTTTGCGCTGGCGTTATAGTATCTTCTTTTAAGACCTTTTCAGATATGATATTATTGTTAATGGCTATTACTTCGGTAGTAACCTTTTTCATTCCATCACTACCTTCACGACCTACCTTTTTAACACCATTCATTAGTTTACTTGAAGATTTTATAATTGTAGTAGGGTATATCGCTTGTTCTTTAATTATATTTCCTACTATCTTTACTGTAATTAATGGAACTTGTGCTTTATTGTTATATTTAATTAATTCCTTAATAATTTCATTATTTTCATATAAGTTTCCTGTTTTAACCTTAACCGGTTCATAACTAATTTTATTCTCTATATCTGTTTTTATTATGCTATTTAGCTTCGAACCCTCAGAATAATAATCTTTTACAGAGTTCAAAATTTCTTTCCCTTGATTTTCATTTGTTACATATGCCATTTTTCTATTATCTGATTTCATTAAAAATACGTCCACTACTACATTGGATTTTTTTAACATTACTTTTTTAAGGCTATCTCCACTTATAAACATAGCATCATCATTTACCTTTACTTTACCTAAAGTTAAACCTTTTATTGTAATTACATTCCCATATTTGGATTTAATTTCGGATTGCAATTCCTTATATGTTTTATTAAATTCATTCTTATTTTTTACAAATGTTATGGTACTGCTCCCTATACAAACTTTATAACCATAAAACCTATATACATTTAAATACACCATAGTAGCGGTAATCATAAGTGTTATAATTACCACACCTATATTCATTTTATTTCGTTTTAGAGCATTCAATATTCTACCTCCCGTAATACTTACTTAATATTACCTTTTATTGCAAATAATATACATTCTTGAAACATCTTTTTTATTTGTATCTTTCACTGTATGGTATACTATATGTTGAATAATAAAATCCCTATAGATTAATACATTATATAAATAACCAGCAATTTTGTATTTTAAAATTATATTTCTATAATTTTAAAAGAAAGGTAGTGACTTTATGAGTACTTTCATGTTTAAGAATGAAAACTATAAATATACTCCTGTGAGTAATATCTTTATAGATAAGTTTATGCCTAGAGCTAGAGGAGAATTTGTTAAAGTTTATCTTCTTGGGCTAAAATATTGTACAACTGGAGAAATAGGTGCTACCTCTTCAGTTATAGCAAATACGCTTGGACTTCTAGAAACAGATGTTGTAAATGCTTGGAACTATTGGAATGATGAGAACCTAATTAAAATGACCCCCATTGATAATATGGGTAACTTTAATGTTGAATTCTTGGATTTATTAGATGTTCCAAGTGACAATATCCAAAACATAAATTTGCTTGAGGAATTAACCAATTCTTCAATAAAAGGTATGCTCCAAGATATTGAAAAACTATTAGCCAAACCTCTTTCACCGAAAGAAATGACCATGTACCTAAGTTGGCAAAAAGATTATAATTTCCCCCCAGAACTAATCCTTTTATTAATTCAATATTGTGTATCAAAAGGTAAAGTTGACTATAGATACATTGAAACCATTGCAATTGCATGGCATGATGCTAATATTCAAAATATTGAAGGTGCTCAATCCTATATAAAAAAACATGAGGATAAATGGATAAACATCAGAAAAATCTTAAATTACCTAGGAATAAAAGCTCCAGAAATAATGAAACCTCAAGAACAAATATTAGATAAATGGATAAATGTTTATAAATTTTCTCTAGAAATTATATATAAAGCTTGCGATATTTGTTTTGATAGGCTTAGCCGCGCTGATTTTAAATATATCGATGGGATTCTAAATAGTTGGTTTAAAGACGGCATAAACTCTTTAGAGGATATAGAGAAAAAAGATAAAAAACGTTTAGTTACTAATAAAAAAACTACTGCCGGTGGAAAGCCTGCTAAGGGAAGTTTCAATGATTATGAACAAAGAGCTTATAACTTTGATGAACTAGAAAAAAAATTACTAGGATGGGATAATAATGATTAAAGGATATCAAACCAAAATATTAGCTATATATGATCGAATAAGGCAAGAAGAAGAGGCTGACTTTAGAAAAAGAAAAGTTCACATAGAAAAGACTCACCCTGAGATTATTGAACTAGATCACAAAATAGGTAAGCTATGTATAGAATTATCCATTAGTGCTTTGAAAAGTATCAACAATAGAGATGAATATTTACATTCTTTGAAAGAAAAAATAATAGATCTAAGAATGAAAAAATCTGAGCTATTAGTCTCTAATGGTTTTGATATGGAATACTTGAATTTGCATTATAGATGCACAAAATGTCGCGATACAGGTTTTATTGGAAATACTAAATGCCCTTGCTTTAAGCAAAAGGTTATAGATGTTTATTATACTAGTTCTGAACTTCAAGGTATGTTAAATACCAATAACTTTGATAATTTTAAATTAGACTACTATCCTTCTAGAAAAAGTGAACTTGAATCAGAATCTCCTAAAAAGAACATTGAAAAGATTTTATCTAGGTCTATGAGCTTTTTAAAGAATTTCAATACCACTGATGAAAATTTATTATTCTATGGAAGTTCTGGTACAGGAAAAACCTTTCTGTCTCATTGCATTACAAAGGAATTACTCGACAAAGGTTCTTTTGTAGTATATAGAACAGCCGAACAATTGATAAAGGCTTTAAAAGAAATTCGATTTAATGGCGACACCTCTTTAGAGGAACTACTAATAAATTGTGATTTACTTATTATAGACGATTTGGGCACTGAGCAAATTTCAGATTTTACTAAAACAGAAATGTTCAATCTACTTAATACCAAATTATTAAAACAAAAAAAAATGCTAGTATCTACTAATTTAACTCTTGAAAATTTATTAAATACCTATACTGAGAGAATAACCTCTAGATTAATTGGAAATTTTACACTTTGCAAATTCTTTGGAGACGACATAAGAATTAAGAAAAATTTGAGTAAATCAAAATAATATAAAAATATGCACATTAATAAAAAGCACATATTACTATAAATGCGTTTGTCCTCATGAATTACTTCTAAGACCCTCAAATGCATTTTAAGTACTATGTGCTTTTGCTATCATATTTCTTTATCTTCTATTTTGATATATAAATGAATCATATAAGAATATTATTCATTTATAATTTTCCAGCTACCTTCTCAATCTTGTCCTTCAATTTTAAAAGCTCCCTTCTTATCTCCTTAAAGTTCCCAGAAACCAATTCCTTATTTCTAACTACAATCTTCCCATTAACTATTACCGTATCCACATTCCCTGCATTAGCTGAATATACCACCGCTGAATAGTAATCATATATTGGTTGCATATTTACTGATTTAGTTTCTATTAATGTTATATCAGCTTTTTTACCGACTTCAATGGATCCCACTTTATTTTCTAAACCTAATACCTTTGATCCTCCCATTGTTGCCATTTCTACTAATTCCACTGCGGGGAATAAGCTTCTATCGTTATTATATAATTTTTGTATTTTTCCAACTAGACTCATTTGGGTGATTATGTCCATGGTGTTTCCGCTCATTGGACCATCACTTCCTAGTCCTACATCTATACCTTTTTCTCTCATTTTTAATATGGGAGCCACTCCCTTTGCTCCTTTAGCATTTGCCCCTATATTATGACTTACCTTAACATTATGCTTTTTAAGTATATCTATGTCTTGTTCCTCTAAAGTTACAGCATGTGCTGCTATAAAGTTAGAATCCAGTATTCCTAAGCTTTCTACATACTCCACTGGGGTTAGCCCTAATTCTTCCTTATATTTTTCAAATTCGAAGTCCATTTCTGCTAAATGCATAGTAAAAGGCACCTCATATTTTTTAGATATTTCATAGGCCATTTTTAAACTTTCATCACTATTGGTATAGGGTGCATGGGGTGCTATTCCTGGTGTTATTAATTCATGCCCCTTCCATTTTTCAATAAATTCTATAGAGTAATCTAATCCACCAAAGGGTTCCTCAGCATCTGGTGCTTGGAAATTTATAATACTATTACATAGTATTCCCCTCATATTTAACTCTGATGTTGCCTTTGCCACTTCATCTTCAAAGTAATACATATCACAATAGGTAGTTACTCCACCAAGCAACATTTCCGCCACTGCATATTTCGCTCCAATATAAACCAATTCCTTATTCACCAACATATTCTCTAATGGGAATAAATATCTTTTTAATCTATCCTTGCAGTCATCCGCTAAGCTTCTAAACGGAACCATAGAACCGTGGCAATGACAATTAATCATTCCTGGCATTAATATTCCATCTTCACCATCTATTATGTTATATCCTTGAAACTTATTTTCTAAATCAGCTCCACCAACTGCCTTTATTTCATCTCCCTCTATTACGAGCGTACCATTTTCTATAACTTCTTTATCCTTATTCATAGTAATTATATTTACATTCTTTATTAAAATTCTATTATCTTCTATTCCTTTTTTCATATGCTAATACCGCCAATTTTTTTATTTTATCTTTCACTACTTTCTTTAAACAATGAAACAATCTCCTGTTTTTTAACATCTATTAATCCTTTATCAGTTATCTTTAAAGCTGGACTAACTGGTAGTGATAATGTACTAAATGACATTATTTCATTCTTATGGTCATATCCCAATTCCTTCATAGCGTTTCTTATTTCTTTTAACTGCGATGCTAAAACCTCTATAGGAACATCACTTACTATTCCACCAATTGGTAATGGTGCTGAACCTAGAATGTGACCTTTATTTGCCACCGCATATCCACCTTTGCAGTTTATAACTTCATTAGCTGCCGCTATCATATCCTTAACATTTCTTCCCATGACCATAAGATTATGATGGTCATGGGCCCAAGTAGTAGCCACAGCTCCTTCTTTTATTATATTACCATCTACTATCCCAAATGCTTTACCCTTAGTTTTTCCGTATCTTTCAAAGACTACTATCAATGCACAACCCTTTATTTCCCATTGAAGTTCCCCATTTAATGATTTAATTATAACTTCTCCCTCTTCAGTGAATGTTGTATCTTGCTCCACCTTCATTGTTCTACAAATAAGTTCTCCATTTAATATAGGAGTTTCCACCTTAAAATCCTCTTCATTTAAAGAATTTAACTTTATGCTATTATAAAATTTCCTAGGAAATCCTTCTTTTTTATTTTCTTTCACCTTTACAGTTTCTTTTATGTTTATACCTTCTTTTGAATTTATTTGCGAATAACTATTCCCTTCACACTCTTCCTTATTATATATCACTTTTCCATTTTTATATACCGAGTGTATCTTAAACTCTTTAACATCTTCTAATAATATAAAGTCTGCCATCTTTCCTGGGGCAATAACTCCTCTATCTAAAAGTCCCATTCTTCTAGCAGGAGTATATGTAGATACATATATAGCGTTTTCTTCACTAATTCCCATATCCATAGCTTTCTTCACTAATTTATTTAAATGTCCACTTGTTAGCTCGTCAGCCATTACATCATCTGTAACCAAACAAAAGTGCTCATATAAATTATTATCCCTTAAATAATTCATATTTTCTTGACTCATAGATTTCTCTTGTATTTCTAAAAACATTCCACCACTTATTTTTTCTTCTATAGATTTTAAACTCTGCTGAGTATGATCTCCATCCACCCCCCTATATATGTACATAGCTAAATCTAACCCTTCAATCTTAGGACAATGACCTTCTATTGGAAAATTATTCTTTTCTCTCTTGATTAGATTTATAATCCTATTTATATTAGAATCATCCTCTTCTATTAAATCCTTAAAATTCATTACCTCTCCTAAACAAATAACCTTCGGGTATGCTAAAAGCTCACCAACTTCTTTATCACTTATAAATCCCCCTGTGGTTTCAAACTCCTTTGATGTTGATGGTACTGAGCTTGGTATTCCATAAAATATATCTATTTTTTCCTCTTTACTTATAAAAGCTATTATCCCCTCCACACCAAAAACATTAGCAATCTCATGTGGATCAGCCACCACCGTAGTTACTCCATGTGGTATAACAGCCTTAGAAAACTCACTGGGAATAGTCATCGAACTCTCTATATGCATATGAATGTCAATAAGGCCAGGGATCATATAATTCCCATGTCCATCTACAACTTCTTTACCACTTAATTTACCTTCATATTCTTTGCCTATATATATAAATTTTTCATCCATTATTGCTACATCTGCATTAATGAATTTCTTAAAATAACTATTATACACTCTGATATTTTTAACTATTAATTCAACTTCCATAATACACCTCTTTAATATATATTTATCTATTCAAATTATGCAGGCTTATTTTTTACTTTTATACCTGAATTTAAAAAATAACTAGTCTCAATCATAAAGATTTTGACTAGTTATTTATTTAATCTATATAATTAGTTCATAATTCTATTCCAAGTATCTATCCATTCACTCATTAATGGATTAACCACTTTATAATCTATAGTTTTAGCATTTTTTACTGTTGGTCCATAGGTTAAATTTTTACTTTCCTCTTCAGTCAAAGAAACCTTTTTATTTACTGGTGATTCACTTAAATTCTTAGCACCTTTATATTGAATCTCTTCACTTAAAACATAATTTATAAACTCATAAGCTAAATCTTTATTATCTGAATTCTTATTTATGTTTATTGAATTAAGGTTTAAATATCTTCCTGACTCTGGAGTTATAAGCTTTATTTCTGGTGATGCATTAGTAATCATTTCATAAGCAAAGTCAGCTGTTACCGCTACTGTTATTTCTCCACTAGCAAACATATTAGATAGGTCTGAAGATTTACTATAAGTTTTAACTACATTAGGCTTTAATCTTTGTAATTCTTTAAATGCAGCTACACCCTTGTCTTTAGATACATCTACTCCTGCTTTTTCTGCTGCTATATAAAGCATAGCTGGACCAAAGGTTGTTGTTATATCTGGTATAGCTATTTTACCCTTTAGTTCAGGCTTCCATAAATCTTCCCAAGAAGTTATTTCAAACTCTACTTCCTTTGGATTAACAGCTATTCCTATGCTGTTTAATGCATATGCTGGTCCAAATCCATCTTTTATTGTTCCTTTGCCCTTATCTACTACATTTTCACTATTAGGAATTTTACTGTAGTCAAGCTTTTCAAATACCCCTGCCTTTATTCCTTGCTCAGCATAGCTCTCAGCTAAGTATATTAAGTCTACTGTTGACTTTGGGTTGTTTTTAAGTTTTGTTAATCTATCAGAGTTATTACCTGTTTCTAATACTATTTTAACTCCATGCTTTTCTTCGAAAGGTTTAAGTACATTTTCTGTTAGCTTGTCTTCATTTAACCCAAAAGTTGAAATTACAAGTTTCTTTTTTTTACCCGAGGCTGAAGATCCACCACTACATCCAACAAATACAGTTGCTAGCAATCCTAACGCTACCGTTACTACCAAATATTTTTTTAACATATCCATTCCTCCTAATTTGCTCAAATTAATAATATCCATTTCAGCTTATACTAATACTATTTTATTTTCAGGTAAGTAAAGATTTATTTTATCTCCTTGAGAATAAACTACATCATTTTGGCTATTTACAACTAAATTTCCCACAGTGGTATTTACATTATACTGATATGATTTCCCTAAGAATGTTCTTATTTCTACAGTTCCCTCTATAGTATTTGACGCTTCTATTGATGCTATAACTATATCATCTGGTCTTATTGTACCTTTAACTTCTGCCTTGTCTATTTTAGGATTTTCCACACTAAACTTTAATCCTTTATTACTTTCATATAATCCATCTTCTACCTTTGTTAAATCTATAAAGTTTTCAAATCCGACAAATCTAGCAACAAACTCTGTGGAAGGATTTGAGTAAATATTTTCTGGAGTATCAAATTGCTCTATTACACCTTTGTTCATTACCGCCACTTTATCTGATATAGAGAAACACTCCTCTTGGTCATGGGTAACAAATAAAGTAGTAATGCCTAAGCTTTGTTGAAGCTTTCTTATTTCAACTCTCATCTTCAATCTAAGCTTCGCATCTAAGTTGCTTAAAGGTTCATCTAAAAGTAATAGACTTGGCTCTATTACTAACGCTCTAGCTGTTGCAACTCTCTGTCTTTGTCCTCCCGAAAGCTCCTTTGGATATCTTTTAGCATATTGATTCATATCTACTACTTCTAATATATCTTTTACCTTTTTCTTTATTTCATCCCTTGATATCTTCTTCATTTTTAAACCAAATGCTACATTTTCTTCTACTGTTAAGTGCGGAAATAATGCGTAGCTTTGAAATACTAATCCGAAATTTCTATTATGAACAGGTATTTTTGTATAATCCTTGCCTCCTAGCATAAACGTTCCATTGTTTGGCTCTATAAATCCAGCAATTACTCTTAATGTTGTAGTTTTACCACATCCACTAGGTCCTAAAAGAGATACAAGCTCCCCTTTTTTAATGCTTAAATTAAAATTTTGTAATATATTGTCTTTTCCATCATATGATACTGCTATATTTTTCAAGTTTATTAAATTCATGTGTTACCCCCACGTTTATTAGCATTATTTAAGGCCTATTACGAACATATTTCGCCTAAGAAAGACTATCTAATCCTAAAGTTTTTTCTACTATAAACATTATTCCAATTGTTATTAACATTAATATAACTGATAATGCTGATACGGTTGGATCATAGTTATACTCTACATAACTCATCATACTAATTGGCAAAGTACTTACTCCTGGCCCTGTTAAAAATATTGATACAGGCACATTGTTAAAGGAGTTTATAAATGCTAACATAACCGCTGCTATAATTCCTGAAGTTATATTTGGCATAACTACCTTAAAAAAAGTATTTATTTTTGTATAGCCAAGACTCATTGCAGCCTCTTCTATTGAATAATCAAATACCTCTAAACTTGAACCAACAACTCTAATTATGTAAGGTACTATTACCAATGTATGACCTATAAATAAACTCATGTATACTGAAAATTCTAATTTTATTACTAAAAACTGAAATAATGCAAAACCAACAACCACTCCTGGTATTATTAATGGTGAAAAGAAAAAACTCTTTAAAACACCCTTTCCTTTGAAATCAAATCTGCTTAATCCGTAAGCTGCCGGTATTCCAATTAACAGTGCTAATACTGTAGACCCACAGGATACTAAAAAACTTACAAACATTGTATTCATAAACATATCTGATTGAAATACATTTGCATACCACTTAATGCTAAACCCCTTTGGTGGGAATGCAATATAACTTTCTGTTCCTATACTTGTTAACGCTATAATTACTAATGGTGCTAGTAAAAATATATATACTAATGCTACGAATATAGTAAGTAATTTGCTTTTTTTGCCTTTCATGTTATAATCCCCTCTTATCTAATCTAGACGCTAATAAGTTTATTCCTTTTATAACCAATAATGTTGTAACTATCATTATTGTTGCAACAACAGACGCCGCTTGCCAGTCACTTAAGGTCATCGCTTCTTGATAAATTAATGTGGCTAACACTGTATTTTTATTACCACCTAATAACTGTGGTGTAGTATAAGCAGTAAGTGCTCCTGTAAATACAAGGACTGTTCCAACTATTAATCCCGGTAAACTCAGTGGGAATATAACCTTAAAGAAGGCCTTCACTTTATTAGCTCCTAAACTTTCCGCTGCTTCTAATAAGTCATTATCTATATTTTCTAAAACTCCTACTAAAGAAATAATCATTAGCGGTGAAAATAAATAAACTGTACCAACTATGATTGCGCCTTCAGTATACATCATAGTTAAAGATTCATTAATAACGCCTAAGCTAAGTAACACTTTATTTATAACTCCATTTTTACCTAAAATACTCATCCAAGCAAAAGAACGAACAATTGAATTTGTAAGAATAGGGAATATGGTTAATGCCATGAATAACCCTCTAATCTTCTTTGAGGTTCTAGACACAAAATATGCTGTTGGAACTCCAATAACCACGCATATTGCAGATGATATTAAAGCAATTCTTAATGTTCTATAAAATATCTGCAGCGTATACTTATCTCCAAAGAAATTTAAATAATGATCTAAACTAAAGCTTCCATTAATACTAAAAGTAGGAATTATAGTACTAACTAAAGGTACTATAAGAAAATAAGCTAGTAATATTAAACACGGTACAAATAATACGTAAGTCCATTTTTTCTTCATAGGTTTAACTCTCCTAAAATTTTATCTTAATGATATTTTTGTTCGGTATATATAATTTATATTTATTTCACAAAACCAATAATGTGGCAAAATATTGATATTCGTCCAAAAAATACGAACATTAATTTATTTTAATTGCTTATTATATGTGTTTATGCTACTATAACGATCGAATGTTGTCAATATTTTTATTTTTTCAAGACAAAAAATCAAATCACTCTAAATACATTTTGAATCTTAATTTTCCATCAAATATGCCGGACGTAAAAAAAGTCCTAAACAAATGTTTAGGACTTTTTTGGAGCTGGCAATAGGAATTGAACCTACAACCTGCTGATTACAAGTCAGCTGCTCTACCGTTGAGCCATGCCAGCAAAAATGGCGACTCAAAAGGGATTCGAACCCTCGACCTCCGCCGTGACAGGGCGGCACTCTAACCAACTGAGCTATTGAGCCATATATGGTGGGAACAACAGGGTTCGAACCTGTGACCCTCTGCTTGTAAGGCAGATGCTCTCCCAGCTGAGCTATGCTCCCATATATGTTTTAATGGTGACTCCTAGGGGAATTGAACCCCTGTTACCACCGTGAAAGGGTGGTGTCTTAACCGCTTGACCAAGGAGCCTTATTATTTTTCAATGATTCTTTTGATAAGAATCAAACTTATAAATTAGATGTTCTTTTATTAAACTATAACAGTTTAGTAAAAATGGCGACTCAAAAGGGACTCGGACCCTCGACCTCCGCCGTGACAGGGCGGCACTCTAACCAACTGAGCTATTGAGCCATATATGGTGGGAACAACAGGGTTCGAACCTGTGACCCTCTGCTTGTAAGGCAGATGCTCTCCCAGCTGAGCTATGCTCCCATATATGTTTTAATGGTGACTCCTAGGGGAATTGAACCCCTGTTACCACCGTGAAAGGGTGGTGTCTTAACCGCTTGACCAAGGAGCCATACTAATTTGTCACTTTATTTATTATGGGCTTACGTCTTGCAACCCGACATAAACTATAATACCTAATTTTTCTTAAAGTGTCAACATATTTTCTTATTTTTTTTATTATTTTTTTTCGCAAAACACTCAAATCCAGTTAAATCAACGGTTCCCCTTATAGAATTTTTTTTATGTTTTTTTGAAAATAACTACTTTTACTAAACAATCACAAACAAATTCTATGGTTACTTATAAAACAAAATAAAAATTCATTTTCATCCTACTGATTTTAGGGTAAGATTATATGTAACCACTTTATAATCTAAAAATATTTTTTCTCGAAAGGAGAGATTTTCTTGAAACATTCTCTTATAATAATTGGCGGAGGTGCCTCTGGTTTAACCTCTGCTTTAATAGCAAAAGATTTTGGTATAGATGTAGCAATAATTGAAGGAACCGACAGAGTAGGTAAAAAAATACTAACTACCGGTAACGGTAGGTGTAATATCAGTAATGTACATATAAATAATGATAGATATCACAGTGAAAATCCAAATTTCGCAGGTTATACGCTAGATTCTTTTACCATAAAGGATACTATAAATTTTTTCGAGTGTTTAGGAATACCTTTAGTTACAAAAGATGGTGGTAAAATGTTTCCTATGTCATTGCAAGCCTCATCAGTACTTGATATACTACGCTTTGCTATAGACGAAAAAAAAATTCCACTATATACAAATACCAAAGCTAAGGAGATTATTAAAACAAATAAGGGTTTTAAAGTTTATAGCACAGATAATTCTACATATGAATGTGAAAGGTTGATTATTGCGACCGGTGGTAAATCAGCTCCTAAAACGGGTTCTGACGGTTCCGGCTATTCATTGGCTAGGCAATTAGGTCATAGTATAATCTCTCCTGTACCAGCCCTTGTACAGCTTAAATTAAACTATAATAAACTAAAGGCTCTATCTGGAGTAAAGTTTGATGGCTTTGCGGAAATATTTATAAACGATAAATATGTTCAAAAGGAATTCGGAGAAATACTTTTCACAGATTACGGCATTTCTGGTCCTCCTATTCTTCAGCTTAGTAGAACTGCATCTTATGGTTTATCTAAAAATAGCAAGGTTTCTTTAAGTATTGATATGCTACCAAATATTAGCTACGAAGATCTAAAAGCATTTTTAAATAATCATTGGTCAGTATTCCCAAGTCGCTGCGTTCATGATTCATTCATC
Organism: Clostridium sp. CM027; assembly: GCF_024730565.1. Lineage (NCBI taxonomy): Bacteria > Bacillati > Bacillota > Clostridia > Eubacteriales > Clostridiaceae > Clostridium > Clostridium sp. CM027. The sequence continues at coordinate 2,734,675 of NZ_CP077725.1, read as the reverse complement.
GGAATAATCAACAAGAAGATCATTCCAATAATTTTAAAAGAAGCAAATATAGATGACATTCATAAGCCTTGTTGCGATTTGGCCTCAAACGAAAAAAATGCTCTATATACTTTGCTAAAGCGATATCAATTTGATGTTTCAGGTACTAATTCTTTTGCAAATGCTCAGATAACTGCAGGAGGCATTAATACAAAAGAAATTAATCCCGAAACCCTAGAATCTAATATTACTAAGAATTTATTCTTTGCGGGAGAAATATTAGATGTAGATGGCGATTGCGGTGGTTTTAACCTTCAATGGGCATGGAGTTCTGGTGCTATTGCCGGCATCAACGCCTCCAAATAAAAAATAAGAGTTTGAAACGTGAAAGTTGATTAAGAAATTCTAATATTTTGTAAATGTAAAATGCTCTAATGCTCACATTCGGCATACTGCCGGTTTGCTGGCCTTCCTTCCAGGAAGTCTCACGAGAATTTTATATTTACAAAACAAGAATTTCTAAATCAACTTTCAATGTTTCTGCACTTCTTATTTCAATTCACGTCCAGAGAAATTTCATACTATATCGTACATACTAAGATGTATCTAAGAGGTATGTCGAATAATACAAAAACTACTTGTGATTAACGATTTTCTTATATCCAAGTACTTTCTAAGAGAGTCAGCTCAGTTCCCTCTTCATTTATAATTTTATGTCTACATATTATCTTATCTTCTTCTCTTATAACCTGCGTGCTTACCTTTATGGTCTCTCCGTATGTTGTTTCCTTGATGTAAGTTACCTTAATATTCCTTAGTTCGTAGTTTAATACTATATCCTTAGGAACTGTTTCTAAAGCCCAAGCAACATATTTAACATTATTTACGTGCATATTCGTGTCAATATCACTATACCTAACTTGAAAGTTTTTCTCGCTATGCACTGTAGTTATTGGTACTATATCCTCAATGTCTATGGGTGTATTATTGCTATCATCTATACCATAAGCCTCATACATATCTTTCGTAATCCTTATTGGTCTTCTTCTGTCTGTATTTATTAAAATCCACACAGAACTCGCATGTCCTATTTTATTCCCTTTCATATCAATAATTTCATATTTCCTGTATGCATAAAATTTATTGAAAGAATGTGCAAAAGTTCTAATCTTTATAGTTTCATTTAATAAAGGATACGACTCCATTGTTATGTCCCATTTATATAACACCCAAGCTGATTTATTCTCTTTAAGATGTTCTATGCCAACTCCAAGCACTTCACTTTGATACATTGCCATATCACCAAGATAATCTATAATGCTTGTCATCAAAGCTCTTTTATGAATATCTACTTCATAATAATGAATATTATAATCTCTATCTGTAACCTCTGGCATTTTGCCCATAATACCCCTCCTATATTTCTCATGAGTACATAATATAATAACTATTAATTTCTACGCTTCTTAGTTTTCTTCATACTTAAAATAATACCAAACTAAACCAACACAGTAAACATTAACTGTATAGTATTAACATAAAGTTTGTTAAATTTTTATTTATCTATGTAATTATTATCAAAATAGTGTTAAAATATTGTTGTCAGTATTCATTATGAAACTGAACTATAAATAAGGATTATGAATAGGACGACTTATATCCTTATGGAATAAGAGCGGGGGGAACACATGATTAATAATAATTCTATTAAACTTAGAAGAATAAAAACAAGTGAACTTACAACTATTGGTATGCTATCAGCTATTTGCATCGTACTTGGTTTAACTGGATATGGCTTTATTCCACTTCCTGGTGCCAAAGCTACTATCATGCACATTCCCGTTATTATAGGATCAATAATAGGTGGCCCTATGGTAGGAATGACTATTGGTTTAATATTTGGGATGTTTAGTATTATGCAAAACATAACAACTCCCAATTTACTCTCTTTTGCTTTTATAAATCCTTTAGTATCTGTATTACCAAGGGTTCTTATTGGTCTTACTTCTTACTATGTTTATAAACTAATCCACGTTAAAAATGATAGCCTAAGGATTGGACTCGCGACCGTTGTTGGTTCGCTAACTAACACTTTTGGGGTTCTTACTATGATATATGTTTTTTATGCGGCTAAATTCGCTGCTTCTAAGGGCATAGATCCATCTATTGCTGCAAAGACTATTTATGGTATAGGTATAATAAATGGTGTTCCAGAGGCCATCATAGCTACTGTAATTACAATACCTGTTATCCTCGCCATTAAGAAAATAAAGAAAAGATAAAAAAATAAAAAAACAAGACACTTAGCAAATGCTAAGTGTCTTAATTTTTTTATGCATTTAATGCAGTCATTAATTCTTCCAAATTAAGACCATGAACCATTGCTGCTTCTTCTAATGTTTCAGCTTGCGCTGAAGGACATCCTACGCAACCCATTCCAAAGCTCATTAATACTTCAACTGATTCTGGATTTTGTCTTACAACTTCACCTATTGTCATATCTTTAGTAATTTTCATATTATATACCTCACTTTATGTTAATTTAACCCTAATTCTCATTATATTTTATATGCTTAAATTTTACTAGTACGCACTTTTTTAATCTATAGTATGCACTTGTATACCTTAATATATATTTCCTACAATAATTATAATTCCCTATAATATAAAAACCATACATATTAAAAAAATATCTTTTGTATAATATGCATGTCTATATGCTATATTTCAGTTAACACCATTGTTTGATCTCTTTTAGGTCCTACTGAAACTATGGAAACTTTAACTCCTGTAAATTCTTCAATTTTCTTTAAGTATATTTTTGCATTTTCAGGAAGTTCTTCATAGCTTCTTGCATCAGCTATCTTTTCATCCCAACCATCAAACTCTTCATATACTGGCACGCATTTAGCTAAATCCTCTAAACTTGCTGGGAAATAATCTATAACACTACCTTCAAATTTATATCCTACACAAATTTTAATTTTTTCAAGTCCTGCTAAGGTATCTATTTTAGTTACAGCAAAGCTAGTAAGTCCCGAAACTCTTGCTGCAGTTTTTAATATAACAAGGTCAAGCCATCCACATCTTCTTGCTCTACCTGTTGTTACTCCAAATTCAAAACCTTTTTCGCGAATCCAGTCTCCTACTTCATCATCAAGCTCTGTTGGGAATGGTCCTTTTCCTACTCTTGTAGTATAAGCTTTCGCTACTCCTACAGCATTTGTTATCATAGTAGGTCCTATTCCTGCCCCAACACAAACTCCACCTGCAATAGTGTTTGATGAGGTTACAAAAGGATATGAACCATAATCTATATCAAGCAACGTTCCTTGTGCTCCTTCAAATAAAACATTTTTTCCAGACTTTATTGAATCGTAAACTTTAACTGATATATCTTTTACAAAAGGTCTCATTCTTTCTGCATACTCTAGGTACTCCGTATATATTTTATCAAAATCTAAAGCTTTTCCACCCAAAACTTTTGTTATTATATCATTTTTCATTGATAAACTAATTTTAAGCTTCTCTTTAAAAACATCTTTTTTCATTAAGTCACAAACTCTGATTCCACTTCTTTCAAACTTGTCAGTGTAACAAGGTCCTATACCTTTTTTTGTAGTTCCGATGTCATTTTTACCTCTAGCTATTTCATATAAATTATCTAACTCTTTATGATATGGCATTATAACCTGTGATCTATCACTAATTATTAATCTTTCTGGAGTTATTTTTTCGCCTAGTGCTTCTAAGTAGTCAATTTCTGTAAATAACGCTTCTGGGTCTACAACCACGCCATTACCTATTACATTCAATTTATCTTTATATAATATTCCTGATGGTATTAAGTGAAGTTTATATTCCTTTTCTCCTACAACTACTGTATGACCTGCATTGTTTCCACCTTGGAACCTGACTACTACGTTAGCTCCCTCAGCAAGATAATCTGTCATCTTACCTTTACCTTCATCTCCCCATTGGGCTCCTAAAACTATAAATGCTGACATATAAATTCCTCGCTTTCTTTCAGTTCACAATAAAATTTCTTAACTACTACCGTTAAGAACTTTTATTGTCTTCTATGTTTACTTCATGTTGAATTATACACTTTTAATATTCATATAACCAATTATTTAGATTAAATTCTTAGTCTTCTTTCTGAGCTATGTCTCTTGCTACTACAACTCCTGTTGTAGATGCTTGCATTAGACCTCTAGTTATTCCCGCTCCATCCCCTATTGTATATAAATTTCTAACAGATGTTTCAAACTTATCATCTGTACTAATCTTACTAGAATAAAACTTCACCTCAACTCCATATAGCAATGTGTTTTTGCTATATAAACCTGGTGCTATCTTGTCAAAAGCCTTTAATGCTTCCACAATAGACGTTAAGTGCCTTTGTGGTAATACAAAGCTTAAGTCACCTGGTACTGCTGATTTTAAAGTAGGCGTCGTAGTTGATTTACCTAATCTGTCATAATCTGTTCTTCTTCCTTTTAGTAAATCCCCGAGTCTTTGAACCATTATCCCTCCACCAGTTAACATATTACCTAGCTGAGCTATATATTTTCCATAACCTATAGGTTGATTAAATGGCTCAGTGAAAGTAGTAGATACAAGCATCGCAAAATTTGTATTAGTTGTTCTAAGCTTTTGGTCGGAGTAACTATGACCATTTACAACTGCAATCGTGTTGTCATCATAATATTCCGCTGACACTACTCCCCCCGGGTTCATGCAAAAGGTCCTAACCTTGTTATCAAATGTATCAGAATAATATACTAATTTTGCTTCATATAAGTCCTTTGTTAGATGATCCATAACAGAATTAGGTACCTCAACTCTTACTCCAATATCTACTGCATTATTAGTAACCTTAATATTATGTTTTTTAGCTTCATTTGAAGCCCATTCCGCTCCACCTCTACCCGGCGCCGCTACAACATACTTTGCATTAACCTTAAACACACCATCTTTATTCTTTAATAATACTCCAGTAGCCTTATTATCTTCTATTAATATTTCTTCCACTTCACTAAGTTCTATAAATTCTGTATTTGTATTATCAACTAAATGATGGTACATAGATTTTAAAACTTCATAGGCAAGTTCTGTTCCTAAATGCCTTACTGGACATTCAACAAGACGAATATTGTGCTTACTTGCTTCATATTTAACTTCGTCAACTTTGTCACTATTAATCCCATATACCTTCTCATTTGCTCCAAATTTTATATATATATCATCGCAATACTTTATTAATTTTTTTGAATCGTCTTCAGAAAAATATTCAAGAAGTCTTCCCCCCACCTCAGGGCTTAGAGAAAGCTTACCATCTGAAAAAGCTCCAGCACCTGCCCAACCAAACGTTATCCCACAAGGATTACATTTAACACACTTTCCTGTGTCTCTAGCTGGACATTTTCTTTTTTCTATATTTCTTCCCTTATCAACTATAAGTACACTAAGTTCGGGTTTTTTATTAGAAATTTCTAGTGCCGTAAATATGCCCGCTGGTCCAGCTCCTACAATAACTACATCATAAAAATTTTTCATTTCATATTCCTCCTTGTATTACTCTGTAGGAAATAAAAACTATTAATGGTTACCATACTACTTAATGATATCAGAGCAGTATAAACCAGTCAATATAAAGTGCGAATATTAATAAATTATTTTAAGTAATAGTTCGTATATACATTGTTTATCTAAAATAAAAAATACACTTACCCATATTGAATAACTGTATTTTTCTGTTAAATAATTTTCCTTAAGACTATTTATTAACAAAACTTTTATAAACATTTATATTATCTAGAGACCTTATTCTTTCTGAAAATTTGCCTTCCTTTGTATCCCCTAAAGCCTTATTCATATCATACATTCTTGCATCCATTATATCTAAATGATGTAGCATTTCCGCTTCTGGTATCATAGGTTTTTTAGGGCTCCCATATTCTGCTTCATAATGATGAGCTAGCACCATATGCTGTAACAACATAGATACTTCAGTATCTGCTTTAACCTCAAGACTCGCCGTTTCTATCATTTTAATTCCTTGAACTATATGACCTAAAAGTTGACCCTCTACTGAATACTCGCTTACAATTCCAAGTTCACTAGCATTCATTTCATATATTTTGCCAATATCATGAAGTATTATACCTGCATATAGCAAATCCGTATTTAGAAAGGTGTAAATTTCGCTTAATTTTTCTCCTGCCTTAAGCATGGTGGTTGTGTGATATAACAGACCTGATCTTATAGAGTGATGGTTAGACTTAGCAGCTGGATAATGCATTAGCTTTTCCTCATTATGCCCTAAAATATTGGTAACTATATTTTGAATATCTATATTTTTGATTTTAGATAAATAATTTAAAATATCATCATACATTTTTTCTGGTGAATACGGTGCCACTGCAACATAATCACAAATGCTTACTCCATCTTTTTCCTCAGTTAGTCTTATCGCTTCAACTTTTAATTGAAGCTTTCCTCTCCACTCATTTACCGTGCCCTTAATTTTCACTAAGATGCTTTGTTTAAATGTATTTTCTAATTTTTCATTCCATTCCCAAAGTTTTGCATTTATATCACCGGTGGCATCCCCTAAATTAAAATCCAAATATTTATTTGTGTTACTGTTGTTGGAAACCTTGCTATCTACAGATTTTATAACATAAAAACCTTCAATCCTATCACCTTTCTTCATTCCACTTATCTTCTTCATTTCCATATTTATCTCCTTATATTGTAATAAACTTATTATATCTAATACATTATGCCGATACAAGTGCTTAATATCTCTATGTCAATCAATTAAATTACATAACTTTAATATACCTTTTAATTATACATCAATATTGTTTGTAAAATTTAGAAATCCTTAAGTTAAGAAATATTTTTAATTCTTTTTTAATTATTATAAATTGGATATAAAAAATGAATGTATGATTTAATAAAAATCATACATTCATTTTTTATATTAATTATTCCTGGTTTATATTAAATATACTTATTTTACTACTCTTTTTCCTATTATAAAATTACTTTTATAATATCCAGTTAATTCAGATATTTTTACAACATCACCAGTTTTGGGAGATTGTATAAATTTATTATTACCAATATATATTCCCCCGTGAGATGCTTGGGAAGGCGATGCTGGATTTGTCCTAAAGAATACTAAATCACCTTTTTGGAGACTATTTATATTAACTGAGGTACCTATATTTATTTGGTCCATAGTCGTTCTAGGTAAATTTATACCTATGTTTTTATAAGCATATTGTATAAGACCTGAACAATCAAAACCCCCACTTACATATTTGCCATTAGAATTAAACTTCGCTGGTGTTGTACCACCCCATAAGTATGGCATTCCTAAAAACGTGTTTAACTGCGAGATTAAACTCTCTATGTTTTTTGTTGCAGTACCTTGTTGTCCATTTGAGTCATTTTCTATGACATCACCTCTACTTGGAGTGTCATTACCTAGGCTTACGTATGTTTTAGCTATATATCCCCATTGTCCATTATACTTGATTTTATAAAAATCATTTTGTGTTCCATACAAATCCACTTTTGCATTTATTTTTATTGTGCCCATGATATTATTACCCATAGACGCCGTTTTTCTTACATTTAAACTTGATGCTGTAATATTACCAATTCCAGTAATCACACTGCTTGTACTATCTGTGTTTGAATCCTGTGCTGTTGTAGCTTTCACATATTGCTCACTTACATAACCTGTTTTGCCACCATAATTTATCTTACAAAAACCATTTGATTTTTCATACATTGTCACTTTAGTTCCGCGTGTAATAACATTAGCAACAGAATAATTTATCCCGAATCCTGTTCTTACATTTAAATAATCTGTTGTTACTGTTCCTGACGTCCCCGCTCCATTTGTTGTACTCGTAGAACCAGACGTATTTGCCGATATTTTTATATATGAGCTATGTACATATCCAGTTTGTCCTTTATAATTTATTTTATAGAATTCCCCTTCTTTACCAAGTGTCTCTACCTTCGCATTTCTCGCAAGAGAAGATATAATTGATGATGAAATTGATGATTTTTGCCTGACATATAATGAACTTGCAGTCACCGTTCCATTATCAGCGAACACAACATGTGAACCCGCCATAGTTAATAACATTGCTATAAAAGCTACTCTTTTTTTCATATGCTTACCTCCTATATTTTAAATGAATATGAATTATCGAAATATGTAAATTATTTCTAATGTAAATGTTTTATTTTTTTCTCCTAGAGTTTTACTTGCATTTTTAGTCTCTGCAATATTTTCCAGGAAATATTTTGAGAATTTAGCTTGTCTACTTATTATAACTAGTACTATTCATATTTTTACATCAATCTTCCCCTTTAATTTAAGACTAATACCAATGTCACAAATTTTTCCTTTTTTTTGTACAATACCATTGTAACAGAAAGTAATAATTTTTTATATACATATAATTTATAAAAAACCACTGATTTTCATGACTTTTACCTGTATTCCACTTATTAAATCAAATAAAACGAGGATATAATTATACAAATAATCTTTATATTTCTCAATTCAATTACGTGGTAATATTTGTTAAAATGTATTATAATTATTATTGTGTTACAACATTCTATTTAGCATCTATGAGCTTATTTTATGTAACACGAATCTTGCGAGGTGATAATTATGCCCAGAGGAAGAAAGAAAATTGAAAATTCTAAAAGTGAATTGATTCATGTGAGAATAAGTGAAGAACTATCAAATGCCCTAAAAAGTTTTTGCAAGGCAAGTAATATAAATAAAAGTGAAGGAATAAGACTCCTCCTTGAAAGTATTCTGAAATAAATGCTACACTAAAAAAGTAGTTAAGATATAACTCTCAACTACTTTTTTACTATCCTTTTAAATTATAATCCTCGGTGCTTCAACAGCTCCGAAGGAGCTGCATTAACGACTTCAGAAGTAAATTTATACTCCCGCTGAAGTTTTCTCTTTGTCATGGTAATCAACTCCCATTTATGGGAATATGAGAATTTTCTTCTGAAATATCGTTAAAAGTTCTTGCCACAAGCAACAATTCGTTTGTTACCTTTTATTAATTTACTTTTATCTACTCCAACTTTCACTTTTATCTTTTTCATTTATATTCAACCTCACCTTATATATAATTACACTTCTAGTGCTAATAAAACACGATTGTTTCCTCTTATTTGTTCTGTCTATCAGTATTATTACCCAATATATGTAATATTAATCAATCCGTTAAATATAAAAGCCTGGAGATAGATTTCTCTACCCCCAAGCTACGTTTTACTATATTTCTATTCATACTATGCCACTTTATAACTCACCGTCTGTCTACTTTTGCTCTGCTGAACGTACAAAAAAGCACCAGCAGTTATGCCAGTGCTAAAAAATATTTGTTTCCATATTACAAACTTGGAGCTGAAAAAGGGGATCGAACCCTCGACCTACGCGTTACGAGTGCGTTACTCTACCAACTGAGCTATTTCAGCATATACAAAACAATTTAAACTAATACCTATACATGTTTTTATTTAGTTGCAACCCATTTATATCTTTAAATGAATTAGTAGCAATCAAAATAATATCAACTAACACCCATATTCCAAAACCACCAAAGGTTAAAATCATTAAAATTCCCGTACCTATTTTACCTACATAAAATCTATGAATACCAAATGCCCCAACAAAAATACACAGCAATAAAGCAACTAACCAGTTTTTTTCACTAATAATCCGTTCACCAGTCGTATTAGGTTGAATTAATAAATTAATCCCACATATTTTACAAAAATTAGAGCTATCTTCGTTTTGAGATCCACAACTAGGACAGAACATTAGATCACCCTTTTTAGCTTATTTTGAATGCCTTTCTTACATTTTATCATATATGGTATCATTTTACTATATGTATGGGCTAAGTGTTTTTAAAATAATTATGATTCTTAAAGTAAAAAGGAGTGACGAAAACGCCACTCCAAGCTATAACGACATATCTTTCACACAATTAAGTTTTTTCATATACTCACTTTCAACAGAATCTATATCCCTCTCATTTGATTTTTTGACAATAACTTCATCGTTAATTTGTGGAATTGAATTTGGCATAGCACCTTTAAAAAGCTCTCCAACTATATTACCTATATAATTTTTAACTTCAGGGTTATCTAAAATATTTGCAATATCTACTGTATCTAGCTTCTTAACTTTGTTGCCGTAGTCCCTGTAAAATCTCAGAGCCTGCTTTATAAGTTTAGAATTATTAATACCTTTCTTCTCCATATTGCTCACATAATTAATTAAGTCTTTATCTGTTTCCTCTCCTAGATTTGATGATACAGTTTTACGGAGTGCTCCCATAATTATTGACCTGCTACTGTAGTTGCAGCAACTTCTTTATTTCCATCTAAGTATTCAAGTACTAGCAATTCTTTATATCTTTCAGCGAACAGTATAGAATTTGCACATTGAGGGTTTTTATTATCTATGAGCTTTGGCTCAGTTTTTATGAACTCTGTTTGTAAATATTCTAGTAGTAACTTTGCAGGTCCACCTATTATTCTTATATCTTTACAAGTATTTGGTTTAAAAGAGCTATTAATTGAACTTATTGCTTTCTCCACATATGGTTTTAATACTAAATCTTTAATGTCTTTTAATACATTTGCTTCCCCAAAAGGTAGTTCGTCATCTTCTAAATATTCGATAGCATCTGATATATCATAATTACCATCAGATCCGTCAGCAGAGTTGAACTTAGTGAGTAATGCTTCTATTGTTGGCTCAAACCCATGTTGTGCAAAACTACTAGCCTTAGTCATCCCAAGCACCTTGTTACCAAATTCATCTTTCTCATATTTCCAATGAGATACATCTAAAGTACCACCACCAAAGTCAAGTAATAACATTGGATAAGTAAATGTTTCCATGGTTTCAGCACTTAATGTACCTCCTTGTTTAAATACTTGTACATCTATTATTTCTATATCATATGTTATATTATTTATTGTTATAGATTGTTTTTCCATCTTCTTTATTTCATTTTTAAGTGGAATACTATGGTCTATATAATATTCTGCGGGAAGTCCCACAGCGAGTCTTACCTTTATTTTAGTTTCCCCCTTAAAACTTAGTGCAATAGCGTTAAGCAGGTTTAACTTATAATGATCGGACATGTATTTGTTAGATTCCATGTTAAGCTTGCCTTCTTTATTACCTACGGTGTATAACTTTCCATTCCAAGTGATGTTACTTATTCCAGTAGCCCTAGAACCATGCTTGCTTACGGCAGACACCCTACTAGCAAAAGTTACATTGGTACTTGTTTTTGTAAATGTATTTCCTATGTCAACAGTTAGTACAGATTCTAACGCTTTCTTTAATATAGGATATTTTTTTGATATCTCTGTTAAGTTCATTTATTTTCCCTCCTAAATTTTTCTAATTGTTCCTTATCGGTATATATTCTATATTATGTATTAATATCCTTCTTTTGTAATGAAATATTTATAAATATATTTATTAACCTATTTATAGATGTTTATCTACATACTTGTAAATATATAGATATATATATTTATATATCTACAAATGTAAACATATATATATCTACATTAAAGAAATGTCCTTAATAGCTCACTATTCATATCAACGTCTCCCACACTATATATACATAAATAAAAATAGGATAACAAAATTTTATAAATTTTGTTATCCTATCATAATTTATCTAGATTAATAGATAAATCTACTTTAGTGTATTCTTACTCTCTATGAATTACATCAAGTCTTGCAAATTTACTGAATTGGCCTATCCATGCAAGTTTTACTGTGCCTATAGGACCATTTCTTTGTTTTGCTATTATAAGCTCTGCTACATTTTTATCTTCCGTTTCCTCATTATAATACTCATCTCTGTATAAGAACATAACAAGGTCAGCATCCTGCTCAATAGACCCTGACTCTCTAAGATCAGATAACATAGGCCTATGGTCAGTTCTTTGCTCTGGAGCACGTGATAGCTGTGATAATGCTATAACAGGGCACTGCATCTCCTTTGCAAGAGCTTTAATAGATCTTGATATTTCTGATACTTCTTGCTGTCTGCTTTCTGTATTGCTACCAGTCATAAGTTGAAGATAATCTATAACTATCAGATCTATGCCATGCTCCATTTTTAATTTTCTACATTTTGAACGCATATCCATAACAGAAGTTCCTGCTGTATCATCAATGAATATTTTAGCAGCAGCAAGCGGTCCGGATGCTTTCGCTATGTTTTCCCAGTCCCTATCTTCCAAATCACCATGTCTGAGCTTTGACATGTCAACATTTGCTTCTGAACAAAGCAGTTTATAAGAAAGTTGTTCCTTAGACATTTCCAGGGAGAATACAGCTACACTTTTCCCTTGCCTAAGAGCTGCATACTCTGCTAAATTTAGTGCAAAGGTAGTTTTGCCCATAGACGGCCTTGCAGCGATAAGAATCATATCACCCTTTTGAAATCCAGCGGTTTTATCATCAAGTTCTGGGAACCCACTAGATATTCCTGTTGTTTCCCCTTTATTATTAAATATTCTTTCTATTTCTAAGAACCCTCGCTCTAGAACCGTGTTCATTGGTTCAAAGTCACCCGCATTTTTTTTCTGTGATATGTTAAATACTTTTTGCTCTGCAAGATCCATTACAGCTTCTACATCATCTTGCTTATTATAACAATTTTCCATAATCTCAGTAGAAGCTCTAATAAGTTTTCTTAAAGTAGATTTATCTTCTACAATCTTTATGTACGAACTTAAATTAGCTGTGGAGGGTATTGAGTTACTTATCTCTGAAATATAAGTAATTCCCCCTGATGCTTCTAACTTTTCAGAAGAACGTAAATGCTCGAGTAAAGTAATCATGTCAATAGGCGTGTCTTTTTGATATAAATCAAAAATAGCGCTAAATATACCTTTATGGGAATCTCTGTAAAAATCATCACTTTTTAAAACTTCTACTACTCGTGATATCGCGGTTTTATCTATAAGCATTGATCCAATAACTGATTGTTCTGCTTCTAAATTATAGGGTAAACTTCTAAGAGGTGTATCCATTTTTTTATCTCCCCTAAAGTAATGTTTTATGCCCTGCTAAAAATACATCACCGCAGGTGATGATTTAACAGGGCCATTAATTATAGTTAATTTATTTTATTTCAAACACTAATTTCATTAGCTCTTCAATGTTTGATGATGTTTTTATTTCAATATCTTTAAGGTCAATAGGAACTTCCTTTTCATTATCACTCGGAACTATAACTAGCTTAATTCCCTTTCTTCTTGCCCCGTAAATTTTTTCAAATATGCCACCTACTGGTTTTATGATACCCCGAAGGGATATCTCTCCAGTTACTGCAACATCCTGTCTTACAGGTTTGTCTAAAAGAGAACTGATTATACATACAGTTATAGCGGCTCCAGCCGATGGTCCATCAATTTTACCTCCACCTACTATATTTACATGTATGTCATAATCCTTAATATCTTTATTTGTTGTTTTTCTTATTACGGATGCAGCATTAAACACTGAGTCCTTAGCCATGCTTCCAGCAGTATCATTAAATCTTACTTGACCTTTACCTTTTTCCTTGGCTTCAAATACTGATGTTTCTATTTCTATAGTTGATCCTATATATCCTGATACCCCAAGTCCATATATGTGGCCAACTTCAGATTTAACTTCTTTATCTAATTCCTCATAGGGAGATAGTCTACTTATAGATATAATATCTAACAAGTCCTTAACCTCAATTTCAACTTGAGACGCATCCACTGATTTTCTATTATGCAGTACAAATCCATAAGCATCTGCTAAAATGTTTATAGCTTTTCTTCCTTCAATAGTATATCTACCAATAGTTTTCGCAACGCCATCTCCTATTTTAACTCCTAATTTATTCGCAGCATTTACCACTATATTTTCTATATCCATAGCAGTTAATGGTTCAAAATAAACTTCAGTACATCTTGATCTTAATGCCGGATTTATTTCTGATGGTTCCTTGGTAGTAGCTCCTATTAAAACAAAATCTGCTGGAGCACCTTTATCAAATAAATATTTTATATATTTAGGTGTGTTTTCGTCTTCAGGATCATAATAAGATGATGAAAACTCAACTCTTTTATCCTCTAACACTTTAAGTAATTTATTTTGAAGTATACTATCGAGTTCACCTATTTCATCAATAAATAGTACTCCGCCATGAGCCTCTGTTACAAGACCTGTTTTTGGCTCTGGAATCCCACCCTCAGCTAGATCTCTTTTACTTCCCTGATATATCGGGTCATGTACAGATCCTAAAAGTGGATTTGTTATTTCTCTTGGATCCCACCGTAGTGTTGTACCATCCACTTCTACAAATTTAGCATCTTTATGGTAAATTGTATAACTTAGCTTTTTAGCTTCCTCAAGAGCAAGCCTCGCCGCAGTAGTCTTTCCAACTCCTGGTGGCCCATAAAGAATAATGTGTTGAGGATATGGCGATGCCATTTTAGATAACAGAGATTTTATAGCTCTTTCCTGACCAACTATTTCACTAAAACTCTCTGGCCTTAACATAGCTTGTATATTTTTAGTAAGTTTTCTACTATCAAGTTCTTCTAAATCCGCATATTTTTTAAGTGTTTTAGCATTTTCAGGCCCTTTTTGTTTCTTAATTATTCCAAGTCTTACTTCATCAATATACTTATCTTGCTTTTCCATTAGATTTTTTTCTACTTCAGCTTCAATCTTATTTTGCACATATCTTTTAGCTATTTCATCAGTCAACCATTCATTAGTATCATCTAGTGCTTCTTGTATATTTTTTTCATTAGGCACTATCTCTATACCCTTACCATTGCTGATAATTTTATTTAAAGCGAATAACCTTCTATAGATACTTTCACTTTTAATGTGCTTCTGAAGTTTAAATTTTATAGTTTTAGACTTTATAGTGCCTTCATCTAGTACATTCCTCATTATTTCATATAAAACGTCTATTTGTGTGTCCAGAGGTAATGCATCTCTTTCAACCTGTTCTCCAATTTGATTAACTAATAATGTCTTCAAACGTAATCCGCTTTAATAAATATGATTATCATTTATTTACTAAAGCGTTTCCTCCCTTCGGTTTATATAATTATTCCTCACAAACAAGAACTTTTATCTTAGTAGATATTTCTGGATATATTTTAATTTCTACTTCATAAGTTCCTAATAATTTTATTGTATCTGTTACTATTTTCTTTTTATCAATATCTAAATTGCATTGTTTATTTAACGCTATTGCTATATCTTTAGTTGTAATCGCACCAAAAAGTTTTCCATTCTCTCCAGCTTTACCAATTATTTTTATAACTTTATCTTTAAGTTCATTAGCTGATTTCTGTGCATCCTCAATTTCAGATGTTTTCTTTTTTCTTTCAATATCATTTTTTTTATTTAATATGTGCATATTTGAGTCTGTAGCCTCTTTAGCTAATTGCCTAGGAAATAAAAAATTCCTCGCATATCCATCTGCAGCGTTTATCACGTCGCCCTTTTTACCTGTGCCTTTAATATCCTTTAATAATATAACCTTCATTATTTTTCGCCCTCCTTTAAATATTCATCTATAGCTTCATTTAATTTCACCACTACTTCTTCAAGTTTCAGTGAAGTAAATTTCGTACCAGCCATAGTCATATGTCCGCCTCCCCCTAATGTCTCGAGTATTAACTGTACATTTATTTTCCCAAGAGACCTTCCACTAATAAATACTTCATCTCCTGTCTTTACAATAACAAACGACGCTTCGATACCAGTAATATTTAGAAGTTCATCCGCAACTTGGGCAGCTAATACAGTATCCTCTATTAGTTCTGGACAAACGGCTACAGCAATTTCATTTTTAACTTTCGCTGATCTTATAATATCAGCTCTTTTCAAATAAATACTCAAATCATCAGAAAACATTTTTTTAACATCCATAGTATCTGCACCATGACGCCTTAGAAAAGCTGCTGCTTCAAATGTCCTAACTCCCGTTTTAAAAGAGAAATTTTTTGTATCCACACATATTCCTGCCAAAAGACTTACCGCTTCTATATGTTTAAGTTTAGGCTTGTCAACCATATATTGAATCATCTCAGTAACTAATTCAGCAGTAGATGATGCGTAAGTTTCCATATAACTCAGGACTGCCCCTTGTATAAAATCTTGTGACTTTCTATGATGGTCAATTATAACTACTTTTTCTACCTCTTTAACTATTTCTAAATTTTGAACATGACTTTCATTGTGCACATCCACTAATATGATTAGGCTATTTGAATTTTTAACACTTTTAAATTTTTCACTTGTTATAAAAGTATTTTTGTATTCTTCATCTGCAAGTATTATATCCATCATGCTTTTTATACCGCTATTTATTCCTTCGAGAATAATATAGCATTCTTTGTTTGTTTTTTTAATAATACTATATAGACCTATAGCCGAGCCTAGACAATCAGGATCAGCATTTTTGTGTCCCATAAGGAAAATTGTGTTACTCTCATTTACTAAATCCATTAATGCATGAGCTATAACTCTTGCGCGAACCTTAGTCCTTTTCTCAACTTCCTTTGTTTTCCCCCCAAAGAAAGATAATTTTTCACCTTTTTTCACAACTGCTTGATCACCACCCCTGCCTAAGGCAAGTTCCTTAGCTGATGTAGCAAATTCATAGTTTTTAAGTGGTGTATCTTCTCCCCTACCAACGCCCACACTTAAAGTAACTGCGAGTTTATTACCATTACTTATTTCGCGAACACTATCTAGTATATCAAATTTCTTTTCTATTTCTTTTTCAATATACTTATCTTGGACTATAATAACATATTTATTCGATGTATACTTTTTTACCACCGCATTTACACTCTGTCCATAGCTGTTTATTGTTCTCTCAATCTCTGCTACAAGTAAAGGCGCCTTATCT
The DNA here is from genome assembly GCF_024730565.1 of Clostridium sp. CM027. Lineage (NCBI taxonomy): Bacteria > Bacillati > Bacillota > Clostridia > Eubacteriales > Clostridiaceae > Clostridium > Clostridium sp. CM027. The sequence continues at coordinate 2,717,672 of NZ_CP077725.1, read as the reverse complement.
TCTTCTGTAGTTTTAACAACATCATCAAGGTTATCAACTTCCACTAGCATAACGCTTTCCCTATTACCGTTAATGCCTTTTATTACACTGGTTTTTTCCGTTATATCATAAAAATATAAAAGCATAATCTTATCTTTAACATTTTTATTCTCGTTTGTATCAACAATATTTGTGTAGATTTCATACCATTTATCTTTTATTTTAATATTTGGAAATATATTCTTTTTACCCTCTAAAACTTGCTTTAGATTTAGTTCCTTAATTATATCTCTAATATTTTTATTTAAAAGATCTTCCCCTTCAAGCATTGTAGTTACACTTTGATTATACCATAATATATTTCCCACATACCCTATTATTATTAGTGGAAAAGGAAGTTTTACTAAGGTGCTTGTGGTTGCTATATCCAGTTTAGATGAAAAATTTTCAATGAATTTTTTCCACTCATTTTTTTTAACCTTAGAGTTGTAGATATTATACACTACTAGTATCGCGTATAGTCCCAGTGTTAAAATTCCCACTTCAAGGTGTCCGTAATAAAATATTATACATATGAGTAGGGCCATGGTCACCATATATATTTTATTATTAACACTAAAATAATTGTATTTATTCTCCATAATCAGCCCCCAATTATTTTCTTTTAATTCTATATGGATCGAGCTTTCTAAAATCAAAAGCCATCTCCATGAGTCCTATTGAAAAGTAAATACTACCTAGACGCGAAAATGATGTTAACACTAAAATTAGTGCTACTACTGGTTTAGATAATTTTTTTTTAACTCTTAGAAAATATGTAGCTGCCGCAAGTCCATTTATCATAAATACAATTTGCACAAGTAATTGGGAGGAATTTAGTATAAAATCCCCACCTGCTATTTTTTTTGATGAAAGTATTATGCCTATACATACTATACCTATTAATACAGCTCCTAGTATGTTAGTAACGTAAACTTTGCTGAAAGGTAATACTTTATCCATTTTGTAGTTTAGCTTCTCTAATATGGATCTAGACACTATGTAATTCAAATAAGCTGATATAAATGAAGTTATTAAAATAATTGCAGGTATTACTACCAAAACTATCGTAACATCCATTTTGTTTATCATTTCAAAGTTTTCATTTAAAAGTTTCAACTGCTTTGGAGTTATTCCTTGTTGTAAATAAACCATTTTTAATTGATCCAAGGATACCTTCATATTTTGCTTAAAAAATTCTAAGTTTTTGGAAATAAAATTCATAAAACTTACTTTTTCTATAAATGCCATAGAAAAAGCTATGGTTAGTATATTAGATATTACAGAACTAATACCTAAAAATAATAACGTTATAGATGACTTTTTATTTTTCTTAACACAATAACCAAGCGCAATTCCAACAATGCTATAAGTTATAGCTGAATATATCGCCATTATTGGATTATACACTAAGGATGTTAGAACTATACTCAAAAATATAGCAGTGATTGTTATTTTTCTATTATGCCTTATATAGAGTATTGCAACCGGAATTGGCAATATTAAAGCACCTATAAATGACATAATCGGCAAATATCCTGTTATAATCATTGTTACTGAAATTATAACCGCTATAAGTGAAGCCTCTACAATTGCCTTTGTACTATACTTTTTATTCTCCATTTTTTCCTCCATTACTTATCGTTCCTTTATATGCGAATATAGTTTGCTTAGATCTTTTCCATCTTTTTCTATATTATCTCCTTCAACTATTCCCACCTTTAGTTTCTTTTTCATACTCTCATCCACGGCTACATTTGAATATCCGAGCCTTTCGCCTAATATATATAAAAGTATTATTGCCCCCGAAATGCAATCTAGTATGGCGTCTTGAGCAACATTGCTTCCTTTACTTAGCAACTTGAAGAAATCACCTATTATACATAATAGCTCAGCCTTCAAACTTTCAACTATCTTAACATTAGACATTATATTAAAATCTTGTTTCTTCATAGTATATCATCTCCCCTTGTAGGCTTATGCTTATAACTCCATTTTAGTTAGTTTTCTAAATTTATGCAACTAAAGTTTATTTCTATATAGACAATTTGCAGTTTAATATCTAATATTTTCTATGTTTACATTTTATGGGTTACAACTACAAGTATACTACAAATCGTACTGCATAATATATACTTTTATATTTATATTTTGATTATTGAGTATAATATTTATTTTTATTTGTAAAAAAATAAAAGCAGCTACCTTAAGGCGCTGCTTTCAGTCATTTACTATTCAGTAGTAAATGGTAATAATGCTATGTTTCTTGCTCTTTTTATAGATACAGTAAGCATCCTTTGATGTTTTGCACAGTTTCCAGAAATTCTTCTTGGAAGAATCTTTCCTCTTTCTGTAACATATTTTCTCAATTTATTTATATCTTTATAGTCGATTGCAGTTGCTTTATCCATACAGAAAGCACAAACTTTTCTTTTCATTCTCTTTCTGTTTCCGCCAGCACCGCCGCCGCTTCTTTTATGTTCGTTCATAGCCATTGTTGTTTTTCCTCCTTACCTAATATTAGAATGGAATATCTCCATCATCAATTGGTGTTATATCACTATCACTGCTAAAACCATGAGATCCAGCATTTGATTCGCTATTATTTCCACCTTGATTAGTATTCGTACCTGATGTTTTATTTCCTCCCCATTCAAGGAAGTCAACTTCATCAGCAATTACTTCAGTAACATATCTCCTAGTACCATCTTTAGCCTCATAATTTCTAGTTTGAATGTTTCCAGATACGCTTAAAAGCTTGCCTTTACTCATGTAATTAGCAGTAGCTTCCGCTTGCTTTCCAAATACCACTACTGGTATAAAGTCTGCTTCTGGTTGACCTTCTCTTTTAAATCTTCTATTGACGGCTACAGTGAAAGTGGCTACAGCTGTTCCTGTCCCTTGAGCAAACTTTAACTCAGGGTCTTTTGTTAATCTACCAACTAAAACAACTTTATTCATAAATGCACCACCTATTTTTCTGGATTTATTATGATATGTCTTATAACACTGTCAGTAATTCTGAATACTCTATCTAATTCTTTCGGTAATTCAGGTTTTGCATTGAAATTGATTAATGTATAGTGACCTTCACCAACTTTTTGTATTTCATAAGCTAGTTTTCTTTTGCCCCACGCATCAACATTTTCAATTTCTCCACCATTATTTTCTATTACACCTTTAAATTTTTCAACGTTAGCTTTAACAGCTTCTTCGTCTAATGAAGGATGTAATATGAATATAGTTTCATATTTTCTCATTAATTTCACCTCCTCCCCTCGGACTAACGGCCATGCATTGCACGGCAGGGATTACAATAATAGATTATATCATTTAATTATGCATTAATCAAGTAATTATTTTTTTATAGGTGCTTTTTCTTTAGTAATCCCTTTTTCTTTATTTAGTACATTTTCTTTTATAATTTTCTTTACACCCAAATCAAATTTTATTCTTGGAAGCATTACTATCCGAGCGCAACCTAAACATTTTATTTTTATATCCGCACCTAACCTAATGATTTCCCAATTCTTGCTGCCACAAGGGTGAGTTTTTTTCATTTCAACAATATCTCCTAAATTGAACACCTTCATTAAACATCCCACCTTTAATTTATTTTTACTATATTGTCATAACTTTTACACTTTCCTTATCTCGTACAAAAATTTCTTTTACCTTTATCTTTTCTAACTTAATTAGCTCAATTATACTTCGAATATTCTCATCCTCTATTTTTAAACTAATCCCACAACTTTTAGTTATATATGTAGGCGTAGGAACAACTACTACCTTAACCTGTTGTCGCAGTGCTTCTCTTTCCGCTTTCATGGCTTCATGTGTATTTTGAAATGTTACTATATAATATTTATTCAATGTTTTTCACCCTACTTCCATGCCATAATATTAATCACTTCATATACATTTACATAACTTTAGATTATAATATTGTATAATATATTAATTTAAAATTTTGTATTTATAATGCAACATTGTATATTATTTCATAATGAGAACTTAAAATTCTAATTCCTAAAATATTCTTATAAAAAGTGTATTTTATTATTTATCTAATTTTATTATAAACTATTTATAGTCTTAATTGTATGAAAACAAAATTTAACTTGTTATACATAATATTAATAGCCTCTATATTTTTTATAGAATATACTAATAAATCATTGTGTAATATTGGAGGAAATCATGAAAATATATTTAGATAATGCAGCCACTACCTTTCCTAAACCACCCGCAGTGTATAATTCAATGATGAATTATATGATGAATATAGGTTCAAACCCGGGAAGGGGTGTATCTACAACTTCACTTGCCGGAAATAGAGTTATTTTAAATTGTAGGTATGCTTTAATGGATTTTTTTCACTTTGATAAAGTTGAGAATGTGATTTTTACATCAAATATTACCACTTCTTTAAATATACTTATAAAATCTACATGCCAAAAAGGCTGGCATGTAATAACTTCTTCAATGGATCATAACGCTACTTTAAGACCATTAAACTCCCTTTGCGAAAAAGGCGTTATAGAATTAGGCATTGTCCCTTGCTCAAAAGAAGGCTTAATTAATGTAGACGATTTTGTAAATACACTTAAACCTAATACAAAATTGGTGGTTCTCTCACATGCTTCTAACATTATTGGAAGTATTCAGCCTTTAGAATCTATTGGTAGAATATGTAAAGAAAAGGGCATTTATTTTGTTATAGATACTGCGCCAACTGCAGGAATATTACCAATAGATTTCTATAAATTAAATTGTAATGCCCTAGCTTTTACAGGTCATAAAAGTTTACTAGGACCTCAAGGTACCGGTGGATTTTTAATTGATGATAATTTAAATGAAAGATGCTCTGCATTTATAGAGGGTGGGACTGGTAGTCTTTCATCTAGTATTGTTCAACCAGATTTTTTGCCTGATAAATTTGAAAGCGGGACCCTAAATGCTCCAGGTATAGCTGGCCTTTTAGAAGGTATTAATTTTATTAATGACCAGGGTTTAGACTCTATTCGCGAACGCGAAGAATATTTGTGCAAAAATTTTATAGAGGGGCTTCTAAATATATCCTCTGTTAATGTCTATGGTCTCACCGATAGTTCTAAAAGAACCGCTACTATCTCTGTTAATTCAACAAAAATTGACAATTCCGAGTTAGGGTTTATTCTAGATAGTGAATATGGAATTACAACAAGAACTGGACTTCACTGTGCGCCACTAGCTCATAAAAACATTGGAACATATCCATCTGGTACTTTAAGATTTGGCATTGGCCCTTTTAATGATATTAAAGACATCGATTATACCCTTAACGCCCTCAATACTATTATTAGAAAGGTGTGATTTTATTTACATGGAAAATATTCTAAAAAAAATTGATAAACTAGCTATATTTTTTGTTTTGTATACCTTTGTTTTTGTAATCTTTTTTGGAACTATTGGGTTCACCCTTCCCTTTGTATTTGCTTTTATTTTAGCTTCACTACTTAAGATACCAACAAAATTTTTGATGAAAAAATTCAAACTTCAAAACACTATAGCTTCATTATTTACTACCACCATATTTTTCACTGTGATTGTTGTATTATTATCTTTAATCATCACTACTTTAACTTCAGAATCGATACTACTCGGAAAAAACATCCAATCATATATAACTTTAAACAAAGACATTGTAATTAATATTTTTAGTAACTTACAAAATTATTATAAAACTTTAGATCCAAACGTGGTTAGTAATATTGAGTCAAATATTACTAATTATATAAGCAAGACTATAAATATTAGCATGAATGCATCCACAAAAATTTTTTCTCAAACTCTAGATTTTGTATCTACTATACCTTATATTTTAATGGTTTTATTATTTACTTTACTTACTACTTACTTCTTCACAAAAGATTTGTCATCTTCAAGCAAAAAAAAGTTTGATTTAATTCCCCGCAAAAATGAAGATAGATTACATTCCATATTTGATGAATCAAAAAAGATGCTTAAGAATTATTTACTTTCTTACTTACTGATAATCACTATAACATTTTTAGAAACATTAATTGTTTTTATAGTTTTCAAAGTTAAGTATGCTGTAACTCTGAGTGTATTATGTGGATTATTTGATTTACTCCCTATTTTCGGTATAGGAGCTATATACCTTCCCGTAATAATAATATTTTTTATATCTAATAATTATGTAGCTGCTTTAGGCCTCTTGATATCTTATATAATTATCACTATAGTAAGACAAATTATAGAACCCAAGATTGTGTCTTCATCACTAGGCATTCACCCCGTAGCAGTTCTCGCTTCTATATTTATAGGATTAAGAGCAAATGGTATTGTTGGGATGCTATTCTGTATGTTTTTTTTAGTTTTTTATAATATATTGAAAAAAGTTGAAGTTTTATAGAATAGAAAACCTCCTAAATGGCTAATATCCCAATAGGAGGTTTTTTTATGGTAGATAAAGTTATTTTAGATTCTATGTCCAGAGATTGCACTTTTAAATTAAGAGATATTATAAGTCAATATATTTTTCCCATAGCAAAATGCTCACGCCCTATTGTTATTTTATGTATTGGCACCGACAGATCTACTGGTGATAGCTTAGGACCCCTGGTTGGAAACAAGCTTAAATTTTTAGTTAGAAATAGACTTCATGTTTACGGTAGTCTTGAATGTCCAGTCCATGCAAAAAATTTATGTGAAACAATTGATGAAATTAACTATTCCTATACTAATCCTTACATTATTGCAATAGATGCTTGCCTCGGAAGTTTGCAAAATGTAGGAAAAATCATTATTGAGGAAAAACCATTAAGTCCTGGTGCTGCTATGAATAAAGATTTACCTAAGGTGGGTGATTTAAGCATAACGGGCATTGTAAATATATCTGGAGCCTTTGAATTTATGGTTCTTCAAAATACAAGATTATATACAGTAATGATGCTTGCCGATACTATATCCACTGGTTTATACCATTCAATACTCAAAATCGCAGGCGAAAAAAAATTAAATTCCATTTATGATGATTTCAACATTAAAGACGTTGAAGGTTGATTTTTATGCAAAAAAAGTATATATTGCGCATAATACATTGAAGCGAGCTTTAGAACTTCTTAGTTATTTTTAATTAAGATGGGTTAGGAAAAACATACGTTTGAGCTACAGCGAGTTTATGATTTTCACCAGATTAATGAAAAATAAAATTAGTAGTTCTTAACGAAGTAAATGCATAATCGCAATATATACATTTTTATTTTTTTAAATTTATAGCTTGCTCTAAAACTTTACTTTCTTCCTGAGATAGCTCATACCTAGATATTCCTTTATCTATTGGTTTAGCATAAGTAGTACTCTCATTTCTACCATAGATACTTGTTAATATAGCACCATTACCATTCCCATCAATCAATGTTATAGAGAAACTTAAATCACTTCCCATATCATCAAATGCTTTATATCTTATCATTGAAGTTTTTTGCACACAAGTTTTCAGTTCCCCATTTATCTGTTCATACCTTTGTTTTATAACTTCATTTTCATCTTTAACTTCGTCGATTTTGTCTAAATAAGATATAACCACTTCTTCTAAATTTTTATTATTTACACCTCTCATTAATTTTCTGTATCTTCTCTCTAGTTTATTTAAAAATGCATAGGTTATTATAATTATTACTATTAGCATAAATACAATAATCATAAGAGCTATTATTATATAAATCTGTTCATTCTTTATAAAATTAATGATACTTTTCATTCTGAATTACATCCTCTCTATTAGTTTCACGTGAAACATTATATATTAAAAACCTCTAAAATTCTTTCAAAATCTTCTTCTGAATAATACTCAATTTCTATTTTACCCTTGTTCTTATTCTTAGAATTTATAAGAACTTTAGTACCAAAACGATTTTCTAATCTATTCATTATATCTTTATAATATATATCATTTTCATTTTTTACTACTTTTTGTGGCTTTTCATTTCCAAAGTTTTTTACTAATCTTTCTGTTTCTCTCACGTTGAGATTATCATCTATAACCATTTGAGCAATTTGATACTGAAGCTGTCTATCACTTATACCGAGTATTGCCCTTCCATGTCCCTCGGAAATTACTCCATCTATTATGTAATCTTGAACTCTTTCATCTAAGTTTAATAATCTCATGCAATTTGTTATAGCTGTTCTTGATTTCGAAACCTTTTTACTTATTTCTTCCTGCGTAAGATTAAACTCCGTTAATAGTTTTTTGTAAGCTATAGCTTCCTCAATTGGGTTTAAATCTTCTCTTTGAATGTTTTCTATTAATGATATTTCTAGTACTTCTTTGTTGTTTATATTCATAATGATTGCAGGTATTTCTGCTAGGCCAATACTTTTCGCTGCTCTGAATCTTCTTTCACCTGCTACTACTATATATACATCATCTTCTTTATTCAAAATAATAGGTTGAATAACTCCATGTTCTTTTATTGATTGTGCTAATTCAGATATTTTTTCAGGATCAAAGTTTTTCCTTGGCTGATCTTTATTAGCTTTAATCAAATTCATAGATATTTTAAAAACATTGGAACTATCTTCTGTACTTTCTTCTTCAGGTATTAAAGCTCCTAACCCTTTACCTAATCCAAATTTTTTATTCAATATTTAACATCCCCTTTGTCTATTTAAAAATTCATTTGCTAATTTTTCGTACGCTTCTGCTCCCTTGCACTTATCATCATACAACATAATTGGTAATCCAAAACTTGGAGATTCAGCCAGACGGACATTTCTAGGTATTGTTGTTTTATACACTTTATCATTGAAATATTTTTTCACTTCTGATACAACCTCATTACAAAGTTTTGTTCTATTATCATACATACTAAGAATTATACCCTCAATTTCTAATTCTTTATTTAAAGATTTTTTAACTAATTGGATTGTATTTACTAATTGCCCCACACCCTCTAAAGCATAAAATTCACATTGAATAGGTGTAAGCACGCTACTTGCGGCTGTAAGCGCATTTATGGTTAAAATACCCAAAGAAGGTGGACAATCTATAAAAACATAGTCAAATTCACCCTCAATTTCTTTAAGCTTTTCTTTTAGCTTATTTTCACGATTATCTATACTAATCAATTCTACTTCTGCCCCTGCAAGTTCCATTGTAGAAGGTACTAAATACAAATTATTAACTAACTCGCATTCTTTTATAGTATCCCTAATTGAAATATCCGATGTTAATAAATCATATATTGATAAATTTATTTGCTTTTTATCAAATCCTAATCCACTTGTAGTGTTTCCTTGAGGATCAATATCTATTGTTAATATTTTTTTCCCTTGCATAGCTAAATAAGAACATAGGTTTATATTTGTAGTAGTTTTGCCTACTCCTCCCTTTTGATTAAAGATACATATGGTTTTCATGGCTACACTTACCCTTCATAATATTATTTGTGTTTCTATAGTTTATAAATTGTATAAACCCCAATAACTTACAATTTATATAGGTTACAGGTAATATAAACTATACTTTATAATTCATAACTTATACTTTAATTTTTCTATATAGTTCATTATATATTTATGTTAAATATTTTAATAGTACTTTTTTGAATTTTCCAAAAAAACATTAAAAAAACAGAATGTTTCACGTGAAACATTCTGTTTTTAATGTCTATTTTTTAGGTATTCTTATTGTCACTTCTATACTATCTTCTAATTCTTTAGACTTGTATTCTGCATTTATTCCATACTTATCAAAAACTTGTTTTATAGTATTTATATATACTCTAGGCGCGAAAATTCCTTTGATTCTTTTCTTACCACTAACAATCACTCCATCTCTGCATAACTTCAATAGTTCTTTTTCAATAAGTTCTTCTGTATTTTTAACATTAAGCGATTTATCAACAATTATTTTAAGTACTTTCTTTTGAATATTTATATCAGTTAATCTTAACAAAGCTCTAGCATGTCTTTCAGTAAGCTTATTTTCTACTAAGATACTTGTTATTTGATTATCCAATTTTAGTAATCTTAATTTGTTTGCAATAGTTGATTGTTTTTTCCCTATCATTTGTGCTAACTGTTCTTGTGTGTAAGAATGATCTTGAATAAGATTATGATAAGCTATAGCTTCTTCTAAAAAATTTAGATCTTCTCTTTGCAAATTTTCTAATAACGCAATTGCTGCGGAATCTTTATCTGTAATATCTATAATAATTACTGGGACTTGTTCAAGCCCTATTTTTTTTGCTGCTCTTAGTCTTCTTTCTCCCGCTACTAGTTCATATCCGTTTTCCCCAATTTTTCTAACTGTTAGCGGTTGGATTATTCCATAAGCCTTTATTGACTGTGATAGTTCTTCAATAGTTTCTTCATTAAAATGCTTTCTAGGCTGATAAACATTTGGAGAAATTAATTCTATAGATACGTGATTTACATTATTTTTCATAATATACCATCCCTCAATTTTTCCTTTTTTTTACCTTTTATTAACAATTCTCCATTTTTATCTTATTTCCTTCTTCTTTTTTATTCTTTCGTACGACAAATTATAACATTACTTATCCCCTGTTTGGTGCAATCATCACTTGTGGTGCTGTCGTTAAATCATCTCCTGCGGAGCTGCATATTAACGACTTCAGAAGTAGATTTATACTCCCACTGAAGTTTTCTATTTGTTAGGGCAAGTAACTCCTACTTATAGTAGGTACTCCCACTTATAGAAATAGGAGACCTTCCTTCTGAAATGTCGTTAAAATAAAGGCTCTTTAGTAACCATCCCTGCTTTTCTAGGATATTTCCTATGTGTTTGCGATATTTTACTTATTATTACCAGGTTATGATTTAAATCACTATCTTCAATTTGTACCTTTTCTATATGTTCGATTCGTCCACCCAGCATCCTAATTGCATTTTTAGATTGCTTAATTTCCTCTTCAACTGCAGGCCCCTTCATTGCAACAAAATATCCTCCAACCTTTACATAAGGTATACAATATTCACTCAAGACTGTTAAATTAGCAACTGCCCTTGATACTGCAACATCAAACTTTTCTCTATATTGTATTTCTTGTGCAAAATCTTCTGCTCTACCGTGAATAGCTTTAATATTTTCTAGTTGAAGAGAATTAATTACTTCATTTAAAAATTTAACTCTCTTATTCAGTGAATCTAATAAAACTATATTTACTTCAGGCTTTATTATTTTCATAGGAATACCTGGAAACCCTCCTCCAGTACCTATATCTATAACATTCTTTGCATTCTTTAACTGATCAAACTTAAAAACCTTCATAGAATCAATAAAGTGCTTCTTTACTATTTCTTCATCTTCTTTTATAGCAGTCAAATTTACTTTTTCATTCCATTCCTTTATAAGGTCTTTATATTTCATAAATTGCTCGTATTTTTTTTCGCTAAATTCAAGTCCTTCGTTACTGCTAGCCTTATTTAATATATCAAAGTATTTCATATTTCAACTCCATGTTTTTTTATTGTTGGTTAATGTTAAGTCTTTTCTGTTGCTCAAGATATATCATTAGAACAGACATATCCGCAGGCGAGACACCTGATATTCTAGAAGCTTGACCTATACTTTCTGGTTTTATTTTACCTAGTTTTTGCATAGCTTCTATCCTTAGTCCCTTTATATTGTCATAATTTATATCTTTTGATATGATTTTGTTTTCAAACTTTTTAAATTGCTTAATTTGATCTAATTGTTTCTGGATATACCCTTCATATTTTGAAACAATATTAACTTGCTGCTGTATATATTTATTTAATTTAGGTCTATCTGCATCCAGTCTTTCAACTATATAGTAATCAAGTTCAGGTCTTTTTATAAGTTCGTATAAACTAATAGGCTTTTTCAGTGGAGTAGAATTACAAGAAATTAAAAATTCCTCAATTTCTTTTTTATTTGTGATCTGCAAATGTTTTATTCTCTCAATTTCCTCTTCAATTTGCATCTTCTTTTTCTTAAATATTTCATATCTATCTTCTTTAACAAGGCCTACTCCATACCCTATTTCAGTTAACCTTAAATCAGCGTTGTCTTGCCTTAGCAACAATCTATACTCTGCTCTTGAGGTCATCATCCTATATGGTTCATTAGTGCCTTTAGTAACTAAATCGTCAATTAAAACCCCTATATATCCATCAGATCTTTTTAATATTAATGGATCCTTATTTTGAATAGTAAGTGCAGCATTAATCCCTGCAATAATCCCCTGCGAAGCAGCTTCTTCATATCCTGAGCTACCATTTATTTGACCCGCTGAGAATAAACCTTGAATATTTTTAAATTCTAGTGAAAGTTTTAACTCGGTTGAATCTATACAGTCATATTCTATGGCATAAGCCGTTCTCATAATTTCTACATTTTCAAGTCCAGGTACTGTTTTTAGCATTTCCACCTGAATTTCCTCAGGAAGTGAGCTAGACATACCTTGAACATACATTTCCTGCGTATTCTCACCTTCAGGTTCTATGAATATTTGGTGCCTTTCTTTATCTGTAAATCTCATTACTTTATCTTCGATAGACGGACAATATCTAGGCCCAGTACTCTTAATTGATCCATTATATAGCGGTGATCTATGAATGTTTTTTCTAATTACATTATGAGTATTTTCATTTGTATAAGTTAAATAGCAACATAGCTGATTTCTACTAATATCTTCGCTAATAAATGAAAATGGAACTACCTCTTCATCCCCAACTTGCTCATCCATTTTAGAAAAGTCTACTGACCGTTTGTTTATTCTAGCTGGAGTTCCTGTTTTAAATCTTCTTAAAGTTATACACATATCATCTAAAGATTTAGAAAGTTCATTAGCTGGAAGTAATCCACTAGGTCCTTCATTATAAGAACAATCTCCGATAATAACCTTTGATTTTAAATAAGTTCCAGAAGCTATAATAACAGCCTTAGTAGTAAAATATGCGCCATTTTTCGTGCATACACCCTTTATTTTCCCTTTTGGTGCATCTATAGATACTACTTCTAATTGTTTTAATTGCAAATTTTCTTGATTTTCTATTACATGTTTCATCCTTTGTCCATATGCTTTTTTATCCGCTTGAGCTCTTAACGAGAATACAGCTGGTCCTTTTGATTTGTTTAGCATTCTTGATTGTATATATGTATTATCAATATTTATTCCCATTTCACCACCAAGAGCATCTATTTCCCTTACTAAATGCCCTTTAGCCGTTCCACCGATATTGGGGTTACATGGCATCAAAGCCACACTATCTAAATTTATAGCACAAATTAAAGTCTTGCACCCTATTCTTGCAGCTGCAAGTGCTGCTTCGCAACCTGCATGACCAGCTCCAATAACTATAACATCATAATTTCCTGCATCATATTTCATATTTATCCCTACTTTCCTAAACAAAATTCTGAGAATATCTTATGTATAATATCTTCTTCTAAAATCTCTCCTGTAATCTCACCTAAACTTATCCATGCATTTCGTATATCAATTGATGCTAAATCTATAGCTAATGTATATTCTAGTGCATTTAATGAAGATTCTAAGTTTTCCTTTGCTCTTATTAAAGATTCCTTATGTCTATTATTTGTAACAAATATTCCTTCAGTTTTAATCTCACCCTTAAAGAATAAATCTTTTATATATTCTTTAACATGATTTAATCCTTCACCTGTTTTTACTGAAACATTAGTTATGTACTTTGATTTTAGACTTTGTAATTCTTCTATCTCTATTTTACCACCTAAATCGCTTTTGTTTAATAGTACAATGTATTTTTTGTTTTTAATATATTTAATAATTTCTCTATCTTCATGACTTAATTTCTTACTTGAATCTAATATTAAGATAACTAAATCCGCCTCATCAATTTTTTCCTTTGATTTTTCTACTCCAATTTTCTCAACTATATCTTCAGTTTCGCGAATTCCTGCAGTATCTACTATTTTAACTGGTATACCTTCAATGTTTATATACTCTTCTATTGCATCCCTTGTAGTACCGGGTACATCTGTAACAATAGCTCTTTTTTCTTTAACAAGGGCATTAAGAAGTGATGATTTCCCTACATTTGGCTTCCCAACTATAACAGTGCTTAGGCCTTCTCTTAGAATTTTCCCTTCATCAGCCGTACTTAAAAGTGTATCTATCTCACTAATTATATCAATAACATCTTCATTAACTTTTTCTGCAGTTACTTCTTCAATATCCTCTTCAGGGTAATCAACTGTAACCTCTATACTTGCAATTACACTAAGTAATTTATTTCTTATATTTTTTATTTCCCTGGAAATTGAACCTTCTGATTGCATAAGAGCTGACTTCATACTTAGATCTGTCTTTGCTCTTATTATATCTATAACTGCCTCTGCCTGGCTTAAGTCAATTCTACCATTCAGAAATGCTCTTTTAGTAAATTCACCAGGTTCTGCCATTCTTGCTCCAGCAAGAATAACCTCTTGTAAAATTCTATTAGTTCCAACTACTCCACCATGACAATTTATCTCAATAGTGTCTTCTGCAGTAAAGCTTTTAGGGCCTTTCATATAGGAAATAATAACTTCATCAAGTCTACTACCATTTTTATCAATAATATGTCCATATCTCATAGTATAAGATTTTAAATCATGAAGTTTTCTATTATTTTTGCCTATAAATATACTATTGACTATATCTATCGACATATCACCAGATACTCTAATTATAGATATACCACCTTCTCCTATACTAGTTGCTATTGCAGCTATAGTATCAAATTCTTTCATTAAATATGACCTCCTAATTTTATAATTAATATTAAACTTAGTTTCATAAATTTAAAAAAAAAGCCCTTAGGCTTTCTTCAAATCAACTACAACTCTTCTATAGGGCTCTTCACCTTCACTATAAGTATAAATATATGAATCATTTTGAAGTGTAGAGTGTATTATTCTTCTCTCATAAGGATTCATAGGCTCAAGTTTTAATATTCTACCACTAATCCTTACCTTATAGGCAATTTTTGATGCAAGTCTTTTTAAAGTTTCTTCTCTTTTTGCTCTATAATTTTCAGTATCTAATGTTACTCTTTTATACTCTTCATCATGATTTTTGTTTACAACTAAACTTATAAGATATTGAAGTGAATCTAAAGTCTCGCCTCTATATCCTATTAATAGTCCCATATTAGGTCCGATTAATTCAATCTTTATTTCATTGTTTTCATATTTAAGGTTTACTTCAGCTTTCATACTCATAGACTGCAATACTTCCATTAAAAAAGTTTTAGCTTCATTTAAACTATCTCTTTTAACTGTAACTCTTATTTTAGCAGGTTTTACCCCTATGATATTTAAAAACCCTTTGCTACCTTCATCAAGTGTTTCCACTTTTACTTTATCTCTTGTAACTTTTAACTGCATCAATGCATTATTAATTGCATCTTCTACATTTTTACCCATAATTTCTATATTATTCATACCACACTTCACCCGCCTTTCTAAATATCAAAATTAGGCACTTGTGTTAAATCATCATCTTCGATGCTGTAACATTAACGACTTCAGAAGGAAATTTAGACTCCCACCTATAAAATTGGGAGGCTATCATTTTAAAAGTCGTTAACTTTCTTTTTTTGGAAGTTCCATTTTATTTATAACTAAAGTTTGAACAACTTGTAATAAGTTATTTATTACCCAATATAATACTAATGCACCTTTAAATTTAAGACTCATAAATCCCATAAAAATAGCCATTGCTGTATTCATTGTTGAAGTCTGTTTAGATTTAGCAGCGTCTCCTGGTGGTTGCATAAGTTTTGATGAAAAGTATGTTGTAACGGTAGACAATATTGGTAATATATATAGAGGGTCAGGTTTTGTTAAATCATTCATCCATAAGAACCCAGCACCCTGCATATCTAAGTTGTTAAACACATAAAACAAAGCAAATAAAATAGGCATTTGAACAAGCATTGGTAAACATCCACCCATTGGATTTACTCCATTTTCTTTATATAGCTTCATTACTTCTTGCTGAGATTTTTGTGGATCTTTTTTATATTTTTCTTGAACTTTCTTCATTTCTGGCTGAATTGCACCCATTTTAGCAGTTGATTTAGTTTGTTTAATACTTAATGGCAATAATATTACTCTTATTATAACTGTAAATATAATTATTGTTAATCCAAATGATATATCATTATTTGGTATAAGCGTATTCACTCCATTATGTATCAAGAAAAAGAACTTTGAAAGTGGATCACTTAAAAACTGTAATTTCAAATACAAAACCTCCCAAGTGGTTATTTAACTGGATCAAAGCCGCCCTTATTATAAGGATGACATCTAAGTATTCTCTTTATTCCCATAATAGATCCTTTTATTGCTCCGTGTTTTTCAATAGCTTCTAAAGTATACTGAGAACATGTAGGGTAAAATATACAACAAGGCCTCTTAAACGGTGATATATATTTTCTATAACATTTAATTCCCAGTATAAGTATTTTTTTCATTATTAATTAAACCAGCTTTCTTAAGTAGTTTAGTCAAAGCACTCTCTATTTCTTTATAATTTTTAGAGTTAGAAGGGTTCCTTGCAATAAACACTAAATCATATCCTGTTTTTAATCCTACATTATTAAGCCTATAGTTTTCGCTTATTAATCTTTTAACTCTACCGCGAATTACACTGTTTCCTACCTTTTTACTAACGGATATTCCACATCTATTAATATCTTTACCATTTCTATAAATATATAATACTAATAATTGGTTAGAAAAAGATTTTCCTCTTCTATATACTGTTCTAAATTCAGTATTCTTTCTAATTCTATATTTCTTAACATTAATATTAATATTAGCCGCCCTCTTTTCCGCAAATTGCAGAAAAAGGCCACATTAGCGGCCTTTATGCTGTCAATTTTTTTCTACCTTTTTGTCTTCTTTTTTGAAGAATGTTTCTGCCAGAAGCGGTTTTCATTCTCTTTCTAAATCCGTGTTCTTTTTTTCTTTGTCTTTTCTTAGGTTGGTAAGTCATGAACATATCTACTACACCTCCTTCTTTAAACCATACATTATAGCAATCATCTTACAATCGCATTTTTACAGTTTTACTATTAGATTATATAGTCACATCATCTTAATGTCAAGATAAGCATTTTTATTACTATTGTTAATATTTTTTATATTTATATGTTTTTTTGTGGATAACTTCTTGAACACCTTGTTATTTTTTGATATTATATAAGAAAGAACTGTGAATAACCTGTTTATTGATAAAGTTATTCACAACTTGTGGACAAAACTGTTAATAACTACTACAATATTGTATTAAACTTCTTTTGCTTATCTATTTTTAGCTATATAAGCAGATTTATTTCTTAATTTAATATGTTAATAGTTTTTTTTTGTATTGTTAACAATTTAAGTCCTGTTAAAAATATAAGCATAGTTATTAACATGTGTATATTTTTAATGCTATTTATCAACAACCTACAATGTATTAATTTATTGCTTATAACTTTGTTTATAATGTTGTTTATATATTGTTTGTTTTTACATAAAATTTTTTTATTTGAACTGGAGGGTAGGAAATGAGCACCCAAATTAAAGATATCTGGGAAAAAACTTTAAGTATAATAAAAGGTGAACTTACAGAGGTGAGTTTTAATACTTGGATTAAAAGTATAGAACCTATGGCCTTAGATAATAATACTTTTAAATTAGGTGTTCCTAATAATTTTACCAAAGACATTCTTGAAAATAGATATAAGGATTTAATAATGAATGCTGTTAAATTGATTACTTCTAAAACATATAAAATAGAATTCTTTATATTATCTGAGGACGTAGCCGAAATTGAAACACCTAAAGCGAAACGAGAAGCTAATAGGAATAATATAATATTTAATGATGAAATGTCTGCAACACTAAACCCAAAATATACCTTTGATTCTTATGTAATTGGCAATAGTAATCGATTTGCTCACGCTGCATCACTTGCTGTAGCTGAATCCCCTGCGAAAGCTTATAATCCACTATTTATTTATGGAGGGGTTGGTCTTGGAAAAACGCATTTAATGCATGCTATTGGTCATTATATATTAGCAAACAACCCAAAGTCTAAGGTTGTTTACGTTTCTTCTGAAAAGTTTACAAACGAACTTATCAATTCTATTAAAGACGACAAAAACGTAGAATTTAGAAACAAGTACAGAAATGTGGACGTACTTCTAATTGATGATATTCAATTTATTGCAGGTAAAGAACGTACGCAAGAAGAGTTCTTCCATACATTTAATGATCTTCATGAAGCAAATAAGCAAATTATTTTATCTAGTGATAGACCACCTAAAGAAATACCTACTCTAGAGGATAGATTGAGGTCTAGATTTGAATGGGGTCTTATAGCTGATATACAACCACCGGATTTTGAAACTAGAATAGCTATTTTGAAGAAAAAAGCAGATATAGAGAATTTAAATATTCCAAACGAAGTATTGGTGTATATTGCTACTAAAATAAAATCTAACATAAGAGAGCTAGAAGGCGCTCTTATTCGAATTGTAGCTTTTTCTTCACTAACTAATAAAGAAATTGGTATAGATTTGGCATCAGAAGCACTTAAAGATATTATTTCTAGTAGAAATTCAAAACAAGTAACTATTGAGCTAATACAAGATATAGTTTCTAGCTATTTCAATTTAAAAATTGAGGATTTTAAATCTTCGAGGCGAACTAGGAACATAACATTTCCTAGACAAATCGCAATGTATTTGTGCAGAAAGCTTACTGATATGTCTCTCCCTAAAATAGGTGAAGAATTTGGAGGTAGGGATCATACAACTGTAATCCACGCATGTGAGAAAATATCTAATGGTCTTAAAGAAGATGAAAATTTACAAGATAACATAGCAGAACTAACTAAAAAAATAAGTCAAAAATAGTATAATCCCGATATTAACAGGTGTTGATACTATATATATATAATCCTGTGTATAAAATAATACATAAAACGTAGCTGTTGATATTGTGGATAACTGTGATTTTTTTTTGCATACTTATCCACAATCATTTCTACCTAGCATTGTTGCAGCTTATAGTCTAAGATAGGTTCTTAACATATCAACAGCCCCTACTACTATTACTACTAATAATTTATTATTATCTTACCTATCTTTAATAAATTTCCCATGTGGATAAGGAGGTCTTTATTATATGAAATTTATATGTGAAAAAAGTATATTACAAGAAGCAATTTCAAACGTTCAAAAAGCTATTACAGGAAAATCAACTTTACCCGTATTACAAGGTATATTAATAACTGCTAAGAACGGAGAAGTAACTCTTATAGGATCTGATGTTGATTTAAGCATTGAGGCCAAAATTAATGCAGAGGTTATGGAAGATGGAAGTGTAGTTTTAGATTCTAAGCTTTTCGGTGAAATCATAAGAAAATTACCCAATAGTGCAATAGAGATAGCAACAGATGAAAATAACTCTATTAAAATCGTTTGCCAAAAATCATATGCAACTATAATACATATGAATAGTGATGATTATCCCAATTTACCAAATATAATAGAGAACATGATCTTTTCAATTTCTCAGAAAGTATTAAAAAACATGATGAAAGGTACTATTTTTGCAGTTGCGCAAGATGAGACTAGACCAATTCTTACAGGAGTCTTATTTGAAATAAAAGATAAAAACCTTAATCTTGTAGCTTTAGATGGTTATAGGGTTGCATTTAGAAGTGAACCAGTAGATAACGATTTTAATATAAATGCTGTAATTCCAGGTAAGACATTAAGTGAAGTATCAAAAATACTAGAAGAAACAGATGAGAACGTTAATATAACATTCACACCAAATCATATTTTATTTAATATTGGAAAAACGAAGGTTATATCAAGGTTACTCGAAGGTGAATTCATAAAATATAGCTCAATAATACCTGAGGAATATAATCTAAAAATTACAGCTAAAAGACATGAATTATTAAGCTGTATAGAACGGGCTTCTCTTATGGCAAAAGAGGGAAATACCAATTTAGTTAAATTCAACATAGAAGAAGATAACATGATAATCACTTCTAATTCTCAATTGGGAAAGGCCAGAGAAGAAATAAATATAATTTTGCAAGGTGAGTCTCTTCAAATTGCATTTAACTCAAAATACCTAATAGAACTTCTAAAAATAATGGAAGAAGAAGAGATAATTATGGAGTTTTCTAGTGGAGTTAATCCTTGTGTTGTAAAAAACAAAGAAAAAAATAATTGTACGTATATGGTATTGCCGGTAAGAATAAGAGCTAATAATTAATTTAAAATATATTTTTAATAATATTTGGAAAAGAAGGTTTTGAAATGAATGAAATAAAAATAGAAACAGATATAATAAAATTAGATTCTTTTCTAAAATGGGCTGGGATAGCTTGTTTAGGTTCAGAAGCAAAATTTTATATCAAAAATGAGGATATTAAAGTCAATGGAGAAATAGAAACTCAAAGAGGTAAGAAATTATCTAAAGGCGATATAATTGAGTTTAACAGCGAAACTTATAAAATAATTTAAATTATATGAATGCACCGGAAAATTTTAAAATAATCTCCGGTGCACAATTTATGTCTATAATAATAAAATTTATAAGAAGTTATTTATATATATAAAATAATAAACTTATATATATATGTTATAATCATAATAGGTGATTGTATGCATATAAAATATTTACAACTTGAAAATTTCAGGAATTATAATAAATTATTTATAGAATTAAATAAAGGTACTAACGTATTTGTAGGGGATAATGCACAAGGAAAAACAAATATTTTGGAAGCTATTTATTATTGTAGTTTAGCTAAGTCTCACAGAACCAATAGGGATAAGGAATTGATAAATTGGAACGGCACAGAAGCATATATAAAGCTTTATGTGTGTAAAACTAGATTAGATAAAAAAATAGAAATAAAGATTTTTAAAGAAGGTAGAAAAGGAGTTAATATAAATTCTATAAAAGTTCAAAAACTCTCCGAGTTAGTAGGAAGTTTCAATGTGATTATGTTTTCACCCGAAGATTTAAATATTGTTAAAGAATCTGCATCATACAGGAGAAAATTCTTAGATATAGAGCTTTGTAAGTTAAGCCGTCGTTACTACTATAGTTTATCGCAATATAAAAAAGTTTTGAATGAGAGAAACTTGACTATAAAAAAATGGAATACAAATAGTGATATTATAGATGTATATGATAAGCAACTTAGTGAATTCGGTGCAATTATAATAAAAGATAGAATAACTTATATAGAGAAATTAAACAAAATATCAAAAACAATACATAGCAATATAACATCCAAAAGTGAAGTAATAGATATTAAATATCTAACGCCTATTAAGGAGTTAGATAATATACGAGAAAATTTTTACTTGCTTTTATGTAAAAATAGGAAAAGAGATATAGAAACTAAAACTACATCAATAGGCCCACATAGGGATGATTTTTCCATAGACCTTAATGGTATCAATGCTAGAATATTTGGATCCCAAGGTCAACAGAGAACTTCAGTTTTAACAATTAAGTTTGGAGCTCTAGCGATAATAAAAGAACTAACTGGAGAATACCCAGTATTATTACTTGATGATGTTTTGTCTGAATTAGATACAAAAAGGCAAGAATATATATTAAAATCTATAAAAGAAGTTCAAACATTAATTACATGCAACGGGATTAATGATATAAGAAAATATTTAAACTCAGGAAGTAAGATATTTGAAGTTATGTCAGGCGAAGTAAAAGTAATGACATAGATTCAAATAAAGTAGAATGTATTATCAAGGAGGATATTATATGTTTTTACATTTAGGGGAAAATGTAGTAGTGCCTATAAAAGACATTATAGGTATATTTGACATGGAAACTACTATGTATAGCTCGGACACTATCCAATTTTTAAGAATGGCCGAAGAAGATGGTTTTGTAGAGCGGATAACAAAAAATATTGCTAAATCTTTTGTAATTGCAGAGGTAGATAAAAAAAGTAAAATATATATATCACCAATATCATCTTCAACTTTATGCAAAAGAACAGAAACTGTATATTATGCGCTTTAGAGTAAGTTAGGAGGATATACATGGAAAATAATAATATTTATGACGAAAGTCAAATACAAGTACTTGAAGGATTAGAAGCAGTAAGAAAAAGACCTGGTATGTATATAGGTAGCACTAGCATTAGGGGTCTTCATCACTTAGTTTATGAAATTGTAGATAATAGTATTGACGAGGCCTTAGCAGGCTTTTGTAAGAATATTAATGTAATTATACACAAAGACAACTCTATAACTGTTATAGATGACGGTCGTGGTATGCCCGTAGGAATGCATCATAAAATGAAAATACCTACTGTAGAAGTTATAATGACTGTACTACATGCAGGTGGTAAATTTGGTGGTGGAGCATATAAAGTATCCGGTGGTCTTCATGGTGTTGGTTCATCTGTAGTTAATGCATTGTCTGTGATTTGTGAAGTAGAGGTTAAAGTTGATGGTGATATATGGAAACAAACTTTTTCAAAGGGTAAAACTACTAGTACACTTGTAAATATAGGAACAACGCAGGAACATGGAACAAAAGTGTTCTTTACCCCTGATCCAGAAATTTTTGAAGAAATTGATTTTGATTTTGAAACTTTGTCTCAAAGACTTAGAGAGTTGGCCTTTTTAAATAAAGGTTTAAGAATAACCCTTGAAGATGAACGAGAAGAGAAAAAGCAAGATTTCTTGTATGAGGGAGGAATAAAATCTTTTGTAGATTATTTGAATAGAAATAAAGGAACAATTCATGAAACCATATACATGGAAGGAAATAAGGATGATTATGTTGTTGAAATAGCATTACAATACAACGATACATATACAGAAAATATATTTTCATTTGCTAACAATATAGATACTGTGGAAGGTGGAACACACCTAGTTGGTTTTAAGTCGGCATTAACAAGAGTAGTAAATGATTATGCTAAAAAATTTGGGTTTTTAAAGGAAAATGATAAAAACCTATCAGGTGAAGATGTAAGGGAAGGTCTTACAGCAGTAATATCTATAAAGCTTACTGATCCTCAATTTGAAGGGCAAACAAAAACTAAACTTGGTAATAGTGAAGTAAGGGGCATAGTTGATAGTATAGTTGGTGAGTCTATCAGTAATGTTCTAGAGGAAGATCCACAACTAGGTAAAAACATAATTGATAAAGCATTAAATGCAGCAAGAGCTCGCGAAGCAGCAAAAAAAGCAAGAGAATTTACAAGACGAAAGTCTGTACTAGAAAGTACTACACTTCCAGGTAAATTATCAGATTGTGCTTCAAAAGATCCTATGGAATGTGAGATATATCTGGTGGAGGGTGATTCAGCGGGTGGTTCAGCAAAACAGGGTAGAGACAGAAGATTCCAAGCTATACTTCCTCTTAAAGGAAAAATAATGAATGTTGAAAAGCAAAGAATTGATAAAATGCTCGCATCTCTAGAGATTAGGGCTATGATAACCGCTTTTGGTGCTGGTATAGGAAAGGATTTTGATGTAAAAAAAATAAGGTACGATCGTATTATTATTATGACAGATGCGGACGTAGATGGAGCACATATTAGAACTTTATTACTAACATTTTTCTATAGATACATGAAAGAATTAGTAGAGCAAGGACACGTATATGTAGCTCAACCTCCACTATATAAAGTTTCTAAAGCCAAAAAAGAGCATTATGTATATACTGACAAGGAATTAAAAGCTTTGCTTTTAGAAATAGGCGGAAAAGATAATAACACCGATATACAAAGATACAAAGGTCTTGGGGAAATGGATGCACACCAACTTTGGGATACGACAATGAACCCTGAAGAGCGTATACTCCTTCAGGTACAGGTTGAGGATGCAATGGCAGCGGATGAAATATTCACTATTCTTATGGGCGATAAAGTAGAACCTCGTAGAGAGTTTATACAAGAAAATGCTAAAGGTGTGCTTAACTTAGATATATAGCTTGATAATGCATTCAAGCAGATCAATCTACTACTACGAAGGTTAATCCATTAAGGTAATTACCGTCACCCATGGAGTATGATGAAATTGCTTTCTAGAGTGGCATTAAAATATTTTGTTTAAAGAGGTGTAACATGATTAATAATCAGGGAAAAATTTTACCTATTGATATAAGACGTGAAATGAAAAAATCTTATATAGATTACGCTATGAGTGTTATTGTAAGCCGTGCGCTTCCAGATGTACGAGATGGGCTTAAACCTGTCCATAGAAGAATATTATTCTCTATGCATGAATTAGGATTAACACCAGAGAAAGGATACAGAAAATGTGCCAGAATTGTAGGGGATGTTTTAGGTAAATATCACCCACATGGGGATACTGCAGTGTATGGTGCATTAGTTAGAATGGCTCAAGATTTTTCACAAAGATGTACGTTGGTAGATGGGCATGGAAATTTTGGGTCTGTAGACGGTGATTCAGCGGCGGCAATGAGATATACAGAAGCTAAAATGAGCAAAATTACAACGCAAATGCTTAGAGATATTAATAAAGAGACAGTAGATTTCATTCCTAATTTTGATGGAGAAGAAAAGGAACCATCAGTGCTACCATCAAGATTTCCTAATCTTTTAGTTAATGGATCAACAGGAATTGCTGTAGGGATGGCAACCAATATACCTCCACATAACCTAATAGAAGTTATAGACGGAGTACTTATGGTTATTGATGAACCAGAAGTTGCTATAAGTGAATTAATGACAAAAATAAAAGGTCCAGATTTTCCTACGGGAGGAATTATCCTAGGAAGAGCAGGAATAAAAAGTGCCTATGAAACAGGAAGAGGAAGAATCCTCGTAAGGGCTAAAACTGATATTGAAGAGAACAAAGGCAGAAATACGATAATAGTAACAGAATTACCTTATCAAGTTAATAAAGCAAAACTTATAGAAGGTATTGCAGATTTAGTAAAAGATAAGAAGATAGATGGAATATCAGATTTAAGAGATGAATCAGATAGAGAAGGTATGAGAATTGTTATAGAACTAAAAAGAGATGCAAACCCTAATATAGTATTAAATAGGCTATTTAAACATACGAGGATGCAAGATACTTTTGGGGTTATAATGATAGCACTTGTAAATGGTGAGCCTCAAACTTTAAATTTAAAACAAGTTTTAGTTCATTATTTAGACCATCAAAAAGATGTAATAAGAAGAAGGACTCAATTTGATCTTGATAAAGCATTAGCTAGAGCTCATATTTTAGAAGGTATGAAAATTGCGCTAGACCATATTGATGAAGTAATTCGTTTAATAAGATCATCTAAAAATATTAGTGAAGCTAAAGAAAGTTTAATTAATGCTTTTGATTTATCAGAAAAACAAGCAACTGCTATTGTTGAAATGAGACTTGGGAGACTTACAGGTCTTGAAAGAGATAAAATAGAAGCTGAGTATAACGAAATAATGAAGACAGTTAATTATTTAAAAGGAATCTTAGCAGATGAGATAGTATTATTGAACATAATTAAAGACGAACTTATAGAAGTTAGAAATAAATATGGTGATACTAGAAGATCGTCAATAGAAAAAAACCCATACAGTATAGATGAGGAAGATTTAATTCAAGAGCAAGATATTGTAATAACGCTAACTCATGCAGGGTATATAAAGAGGCTTCCAGCTGATACTTATAGTGCTCAAAAAAGAGGGGGTAGGGGGATACA
Source organism: Clostridium sp. CM027 (assembly GCF_024730565.1). Lineage (NCBI taxonomy): Bacteria > Bacillati > Bacillota > Clostridia > Eubacteriales > Clostridiaceae > Clostridium > Clostridium sp. CM027. The sequence continues at coordinate 2,691,898 of NZ_CP077725.1, read as the reverse complement.
AGGTGTTACTACAAAAGAAGATGATTTTGTGGAACATATTTTTACAACTACCACTCATAATAATATTTTATTCTTCACAAACAAAGGAAAATCATTTAAATTAAAAGCATATGAGATTCCAGAAGGTGGAAGAACAGCTAAGGGAACAAACTTGATAAATATTATACCTTTAGATAGCGATGAAAAGATTCAAGCAGTTATATGTCTTAAGGAATTCTTAGAGGATAATTATCTTGTAATGGGAACAAAACATGGCTTAATTAAGAAAACATCACTTGATAAATATGCTGCTATAAGAAAGAATGGTTTAAATGCAATAAATTTAAGAGAAGATGATGAACTAATTGGAGCTGCAATAACTACTGGAGATAGCGAAATGCTGTTTGTTACAAGAAATGGTTATTCTATAAGATTTAGTGAAAAAGATGTAAGAGGTATGGGAAGAACTGCAACTGGAGTTAAGTCTTTAACTTTAAGACAAGGCGATATTGTAGTGTCTATGAATATAGTTAAGCCTGAAGAAGAACTTTTAGTTATAAGTGAAAATGGATTTGGAAAGAGAACCTTGGTTTCAGAATACTCACTCCAACGTAGAGGTGGTAAGGGCGTAATAACTTATAAGGTGTCAGATAAAACAGGAAAACTTGTAGGGGCTAGAATAGTAAAAGATGGAGACGAAATGATACTTATAAACAGTAATGGTGTTGTTATAAGATTAAATGTAGATGGAATATCAACTACAAGTAGGAATACCATGGGAGTTACTTTAATGAGGAATGGAGAAGGAGATAATATAGTTGCTATAGCTAAAATAAATTGTAGTGATGAAATTAATACAGATGAGAATTCTTTGCAAGAAGAAACAAATTCTGTACAAGAAAAAGCTGACTCTGTTCAAGAGAACATTAAAGAAACTTCTGATAATGAGGAACATGAATTAGAAACAACTAGTGAAGTAAATGATAAAATAGAATATTAAAATATTAAAGTACTTATTTGGAGTTATTTCAAATAAGTACTTTTTTTAATCTGTGGTTATGTATTATAACTAACCTAGTGTATCTCAAGCAGTAAATCAGAGAAAAACAAAGATATATATATAAGGATTAGTATAATCTATGTAGGAATAGAACTATTGTAAATACAGTAATAAATAGATTTGATACAATATTCCTTGTCGTTACGAATTAGTAACAATAGCAGTTTAATTTTAAAGATCAAATAATTTTCTAAACTCAAAATAATATTTGAAAAAATAGAAAAATATATTGACAATTTTAAAATTAAATAGTAAAATAGTAGAAGTCGTCACATGATGACAAAATAAATTGGTCTTTGAAAATTAAACAGAGAAATAGGTAAAGATAGCGAAATAATATTTCGTTAAACCAGTTAATTACTTTAGTATAAAGTAAAATTTAGTCGTAAGACTAAAAGTATGTAATGAGCTTGCGTAACAACTTAACAGTTGTCGCAGATTAATCATTTCAACTAAAAAAGTGTAAACTTTTAAATTGAGAGTTTGATCCTGGCTCAGGACGAACGCTGGCGGCGTGCCTAACACATGCAAGTCGAGCGATGAAACCTTTCGGGGTGGATTAGCGGCGGACGGGTGAGTAACACGTGGGTAACCTGCCTCAAAGAGGGGAATAGCCTCCCGAAAGGGAGATTAATACCGCATAATATGTTTTGGTCGCATGATCGAAACATCAAAGGATTTTTCTTCGGAAAATTCCACTTTGAGATGGACCCGCGGCGCATTAGCTAGTTGGTGAGGTAACGGCTCACCAAGGCGACGATGCGTAGCCGACCTGAGAGGGTGATCGGCCACATTGGAACTGAGACACGGTCCAGACTCCTACGGGAGGCAGCAGTGGGGAATATTGCGCAATGGGGGAAACCCTGACGCAGCAACGCCGCGTGAATGATGAAGGCCTTCGGGTTGTAAAGTTCTGTCTTCTGGGACGATAATGACGGTACCAGAGGAGGAAGCCACGGCTAACTACGTGCCAGCAGCCGCGGTAATACGTAGGTGGCAAGCGTTGTCCGGATTTACTGGGCGTAAAGGATGCGTAGGCGGACATTTAAGTCAGATGTGAAATACCCGAGCTTAACTTGGGTGCTGCATTTGAAACTGGGTGTCTAGAGTGCAGGAGAGGTAAGTGGAATTCCTAGTGTAGCGGTGAAATGCGTAGAGATTAGGAAGAACACCAGTGGCGAAGGCGACTTACTGGACTGTAACTGACGCTGAGGCATGAAAGCGTGGGGAGCAAACAGGATTAGATACCCTGGTAGTCCACGCCGTAAACGATGAATACTAGGTGTCGGGGGTCGAACCTCGGTGCCGCCGTTAACACATTAAGTATTCCGCCTGGGGAGTACGATCGCAAGATTAAAACTCAAAGGAATTGACGGGGGCCCGCACAAGCAGCGGAGCATGTGGTTTAATTCGAAGCAACGCGAAGAACCTTACCTAGACTTGACATCCCCTGCATAACCCAGAGATGGGCGAAGTCCTTCGGGACAGGGTGACAGGTGGTGCATGGTTGTCGTCAGCTCGTGTCGTGAGATGTTGGGTTAAGTCCCGCAACGAGCGCAACCCTTATCATTAGTTGCTACCATTAAGTTGAGCACTCTAGTGAGACTGCCCGGGTTAACCGGGAGGAAGGTGGGGATGACGTCAAATCATCATGCCCCTTATGTCTAGGGCTACACACGTGCTACAATGGTGAGTACAAAGAGATGCAAGACCGCAAGGTGGAGCCAAACTCAAAAACTCATCCCAGTTCGGATTGTAGGCTGCAACTCGCCTACATGAAGCCGGAGTTGCTAGTAATCGCGAATCAGCATGTCGCGGTGAATACGTTCCCGGGCCTTGTACACACCGCCCGTCACACCATGAGAGTTGGTAACACCCGAAGTCCGTGAGGTAACCGTAAGGAGCCAGCGGCCGAAGGTGGGATTGATGATTGGGGTGAAGTCGTAACAAGGTAGCCGTAGGAGAACCTGCGGCTGGATCACCTCCTTTCTAGGGAGTAGATGTATTGACTTCGGTCGATGCAATAGAAGAATATTAATTTGTTCTTCAAAAATATCTATTGTAATTAATCGTACCTAGTTCTCTGTTTAATTTTGAGAGACTAATTTTATCTAACTCTTAGGAGTTAGATAATGAATAGTTTTTCTTAAAATGTTCTTTGAAAATTGCACAGTGAAAAAAGTTGTTTTAAAAAAATTAAAACTACGCAAGTAGTTTATAAATTAATTTAATACAATTTCGCAAAATTAATATAACCGTCTATGTAAATAGACAGAATCAAGGTCAAGCTACAAAGGGCGCATGGCGAATGCCTTGGCACTAGGAGCCGAAGAAGGACGCGTTAAGCTGCGATAAGCTTTGGGTAGGCGCAAATAGCCTGTGATCCAAAGATTTCCGAATGGGGGAACCCACATAGTAACAACTATGTACTGCATACTGAATAAATAGGTATGCAGAGGTAGACCCGGGGAACTGAAACATCTAAGTACCCGGAGGAAGAGAAAGAAACATCGATTTCCTAAGTAGCGGCGAGCGAAAGGGAAAGAGCCCAAACCCAGGTCTTTGATCTGGGGGTTGAGGATAGATCATAAATACTGCAATTCCTTAATTGAAGATAGCTGGAAAGCTGCTCCGCAGAAGGTAATAGGCCTGTAAATGAAAAGGAAAAACAGTCAGATCTAATCCAGAGTACCACGAGACACGTGAAACCTTGTGGGAAGCTGGGAGGACCACCTCCCAAGGCTAAATACTACCTAGTGACCGATAGTGAAGAAGTACCGTGAGGGAAAGGTGAAAAGAACCCCGGAAGGGGAGTGAAATAGAACCTGAAACCGTGTGCCTACAACCGGTCGAAGCACTTTATATGTGTGACGGCGTGCTTTTTGTAGAACGAGCCAACGAGTTACGATATGTAGCAAGGTTAAGTACTTAAGGTACGGAGCCGAAGGGAAACCAAGTCTGAATAGGGCGCATAGTTGCATGTCGTAGACCCGAAACCGGGTGACCTATCCATGGCCAGGATGAAGCGGAAGTAAAATTCCGTGGAGGTCCGAACCACGTTGGTGTTGAAAAACCATGGGATGAGCTGTGGATAGCGGAGAAATTCCAATCGAACTCGGAGATAGCTGGTTCTCCTCGAAATAGCTTTAGGGCTAGCGTCGATTAATTGAGTAATGGAGGTAGAGCACTGAATGGGCTAGGGGCTGACAACAGTTACTGAACCCTATCAAACTCCGAATGCCATATACTTTTATTTCGGCAGTCAGACTGCGAATGATAAGATCCGTAGTCAAAAGGGAAACAGCCCAGACCATCAGCTAAGGTCCCAAAGTGTAAGTTAAGTGGAAAAGGATGTGGGATTTCTAAGACAACTAGGATGTTGGCTCAGAAGCAGCCACTCATTTAAAGAGTGCGTAATAGCTCACTAGTCAAGAGATCCTGCGCCGAAGATGTCCGGGGCTAAAACTTACCACCGAAGCTATGGGTGTACACAATTGTGTACGCGGTAGAGGAGCTTTCTGTACTGGCTGAAGTCATACCGTAAGGAGTGGTGGACGGTACAGAAGTGAGAATGTTGGCATGAGTAGCGAGAGTTAAGTGAGAATCTTAACGGTCGAAAACCTAAGGTTTCCTGAGGAAGGCTCGTCCTCTCAGGGTTAGTCGGGACCTAAGCCGAGGCCGAAAGGCGTAGGTGATGGACAATCGGTTGATATTCCGATACCACCAATGGACGTTATTAGAAATGGGATGACGCAGGAGGATAAGATGTGCACACTATTGGATGTGTGTCTAAGCATTTAGGCGGAGCAAGCAGGCAAATCCGTTTGCTCTTAACGCTGAGATGTGATGGGGAAGGGAATTTATTCCCGAAGTATCTGATTCCACGCTGCCAAGAAAAGTCTCTATCGAGGATATTGGTGCCCGTACCGCAAACCGACACAGGTAGGTGAGGAGAGAATCCTAAGACCATCGGAAGAATTGTTGTTAAGGAACTCGGCAAATTGACCCCGTAACTTCGGGAGAAGGGGTGCCTACGTAAGTAGGTCGCAGAGAATAGGCCCAAGCAACTGTTTAGCAAAAACACAGGTCTCTGCTAAAGCGAAAGCTGATGTATAGGGGCTGACGCCTGCCCGGTGCTGGAAGGTTAAGGGGATTACTTAGCGCAAGCGAAGGTATGAACTTAAGCCCCAGTAAACGGCGGCCGTAACTATAACGGTCCTAAGGTAGCGAAATTCCTTGTCGGGTAAGTTCCGACCCGCACGAATGGCGTAATGATTTGGGCACTGTCTCAACAACACATCCGGCGAAATTGTAGTGCAAGTGAAGATGCTTGCTACCCGCGATTGGACGGAAAGACCCCGTAGAGCTTTACTGTAGCTTAGCATTGAATTTCGGTATTGTCTGTACAGGATAGGTGGGAGACTGAGAAACATGGGCGTCAGCCTGTGTGGAGTCATCCTTGGGATACCACCCTGACAGTACTGAGGTTCTAACTGGAGGCCATGAATCTGGTCACAGGACATTGTTAGGTGGGCAGTTTGACTGGGGCGGTCGCCTCCAAAAAAGTAACGGAGGCGCCCAAAGGTTCCCTCAGCGCGGTTGGAAATCGCGCGAAGAGTGCAAAGGCAGAAGGGAGCCTGACTGCGACACTTACAAGTGGAGCAGGGACGAAAGTCGGGCTTAGTGATCCGGTGGTACCTCGTGGGAGGGCCATCGCTCAACGGATAAAAGCTACCTCGGGGATAACAGGCTGATCTCCCCCAAGAGTCCACATCGACGGGGAGGTTTGGCACCTCGATGTCGGCTCGTCGCATCCTGGGGCTGAAGTAGGTCCCAAGGGTTGGGCTGTTCGCCCATTAAAGCGGCACGCGAGCTGGGTTCAGAACGTCGTGAGACAGTTCGGTCCCTATCCGTCGCGGGCGTAGGAAATTTGAAGGGAGCTGTCCTTAGTACGAGAGGACCGGGATGGACAAACCTCTGGTGCACCAGTTGTCACGCCAGTGGCATCGCTGGGTAGCTATGTTTGGAAGGGATAAACGCTGAAAGCATCTAAGCGTGAAGCCCACCCTGAGATGAGATTTCCCATAACTCGCACGTAAGTGCGGTGTTAGTAAGACTCCTGGAAGACCACCAGGTTGATAGGTTAGAGGTGTAAGCATGGTAACATGTTCAGCTGACTAATACTAATAAGTCGAGGGCTTGACCTAAATATATAATTAAAAGTAATGCGATATACTTCTTTCGCAGAAATTATTTCTTTCGTAAGAAAGAAACTAAGCTTCTGACAAAGGAAGAAGATTAATTCACTGTGCAATTTTGAGAGAATATCTCATAAAGTATATTGACAAGTTAACAATAGCTTGGTATACTTTAATTGTAAGGTTAATGCCTTATAAATCTGGTGATTATGGCATGAAGGTAACACCCGTTCCCATACCGAACACGAAGGTTAAGCTTCAATGCGCCGATGGTACTGCAGGGGTGACCTTGTGGAAGAGTAGGTTGTCGCCAGGTCAATACATGGATCTTTAGCTCAGCTGGTTAGAGCTACCGGCTCATAACCGGTCGGTCCGGGGTTCGAGTCCCTGAAGGTCCACCATATGTGGGGATATAGCTCAGCTGGGAGAGCACCTGCCTTGCACGCAGGGGGTCAAGGGTTCGATTCCCTTTATCTCCACCAAAAAACAGTCCAAATATGGGCTGTTTTTTATTTCGTTAAAAATTAGTCCTTAACGACATTTCAAAAGGAAATGATTTAATTATAGATTTATTAGGTAAGATGTATTACAATATAAAAGCAATAATATGAAATATGAAAGGAACTTTATGATGTCACTATATAGAGTAAAGCAGTTTTACAGGTCAATGGTTTCGAAGATTAATGATGAAGATTTAGAGTTTCTTAAAATGCATTTAGAAACTTATGAATTACAATTATTAAACCAATTACCTACTTATGAGCAAAAACACTGTATAAATGTAGCTAAGGATGTAAAATTAACTTGTAATCAAAGAAAGTTAGAATCAAATGATTTGATAAAGGTTGCATTGCTTCATGATATAGGTAAAATATATAATAGTATGAATCCAATAGATAAAGCTATAATGGTTATAATTCACAAGGTGACAAATGGAAAAATTAGAACATATAAGAAAAATAAAAATGTTAATATTTATTATAATCATGGAGATATAGGATATAGTTTATTAAGGAAGTATGGTTACAACGATAGAATTTTATTTTTAGTGAAAAATCATCATAATAATAATATAACAGGTGATATAGAATTAGATTTATTAAAAGAATGTGATGATAGAAATTAAGAAACTAATATATAGTTTCTTTTTTTGATTTATCACAGTAAAAGTATATATTAGATAAATATACTTATAAAAAAGGATGCTTTTAATTTAAAATCATTTATATGTTATAAAGTATTTCTAATAATACATAAAGAGTGATAGAATATAATTAAATACAAATATTGGGAGGAAAGAATGGATTCAAAGGAAAGAAGAGGATATATTAAAAACAAATTATTTAAAGACAATATTACATGTAAAGGTAACTTTTTAGCAGAGAAACTAGGGGTTACAAGACAAGTTATAGTAAAAGATATTGCAATTATAAGGGCAGAAGGTGTAAATATAATTGCGACTTCAGAAGGTTATTTAATACCTAAAGAAGAAAGTAATTATGTAAGGCGGGTAATTGCAGTTTCACACACAAGAGACGATATATATAATGAGCTTGAATGCATTGTAAAATTTGGGGGTATAGTAGAGGATGTAACAGTAGAACACTCTTTATACGGTGAAATAAGAGCAATGCTCATGATAAAGACAATTATGGATATTGAGAAATTCACAAGAAAGTTTAAAGAATTTAGTGCCAAGCCATTATCCTCGTTAACTAAAGGAATACACTTACATACTATAAAAGCGGATAATGAAGAGATTATAGAGTGTATTATAAAAGAATTAAAAAATAAGAATTACTTAATTTGTGAGTAATTTAATTATTAAAGGAGAAAGTATTATGGAAAATGTTGCACTTTTAAAATGTACGGAATATGATGTCGATTTAGTAGAAAAAAAGTTGCGAGAGGGATTTGAATTATTGGGTGGACACCAATTTTTGAAACAATTAATACCAAAAAACAGTAAAGTACTTTTAAAGCCTAATATGTTAAGTGTTGAGAGTAAAGGATCGCCAGTAGTAACTCATTATGCTGTTTTTGAAGCAGTAATTAGAGTTATTAGGGAATATTCTAGTTACATTAGCTTTGGTGATTCGCCTGGCTTCGGAGATTCAAGAAAAGCAGCAGAAAAATCTGGTCTTATGGAGGTTGCTGATAAATACGGAGTTACTTTTGAGGATTTTAAAGAGTCAGTACATATTAAATTAGATAATTCTATTTTATGTAAATCTTGGAATATCTCTAAAGCTGCTTATGAGGCAGACGTTGTTATATCACTGCCAAAACTTAAAACACATGCTATGGCCTATTATACAGGAGCTGTAAAAAATCAATTTGGTTGTATACCAGGAGCGCAAAAAGCAACTTGGCATACAAGAATGCCTGATGCAAATAATTTTTGCAAGATGCTTTTGGATTTGAATACGGCCGTTGGGACTAATTTTGCTATTTTAGACGGTATAATTGCTATGGAAGGTAATGGACCTAAAAGTGGACAGCCATATAAAATGAATACTTTAATTATGGGACAGAGCTTAACAGCTGTGGATTCCACTGCCGTTAGACTTATAGGTTACGATGATCCTTTGGATACACCTGTTTTAAAAGAAGCATATGATAGCAAATGGGGAGTAGTACTTTCAAAGGATATAAACATACTTGGTGAAGACTTAGAATCTATGAAAGCAAAAGATTTTAAACTATGTAGGAAGGGAGGTAACTTTTATTTTATAAACCCAGGGGTAACTAATTTTCTAAGAGAAATGATAGCACCAAACCCAACCCTAATTAAAGAAAAATGCATAGGGTGTGGAAGGTGTGCTGAGGTATGTCCAGAGAAGCCTGCGGCGATTGAGATGGTACTAAAAGGAGACATATTAAATCCTAAATGGAATATGCATGAATGTATTAGATGTTTTTGTTGTCAGGAATTATGCCCAGTTGGTGCAATTGAAACAAAATATTCAAAGTTAGCTAAATTACTAAAATTAGATAAGAGGTGATTTTTTACGAAAAGAAAAAAGACCGTAGCTATCATTATAGCAATAATAGTAATACTTTTAGCTTTCTTAGGTAACATAATTAATTTTGCTATAAACATACAGTGGTTTAAGGAAGTAGGATATTTATCAGTATATTTTACTAAATTAACATCAATTTTAAAGTTAATGATACCAGTATTTATGGTGAGTTATATTGCAATATGGATGTATTATAAAACATTTAAAAGTAGTATTTTAAGATGGAAAAAGGTTGTTGAAGTGAATAAAAATAAAGAAAGATTAAAACGCAAAATTATTATATTTATAAATGTTATAATCTCTTTTATAGTTTCGATTACCTTTGCTTCTAACTATTGGTATACAATACTGCAGTTCGCGAATGCTACAAGTTTTAATACTGTAGACCCATTATTTAAAAAAGATATTTCATTTTTTATATTCAAACTTCCATTAATTGAATCACTATATCGAATGTTCATAACTTTGCTAGTAGTATTAGTAATTATTACTATAGTAATATACATTACATTAACTGCTAAGGATCATATATTACATTCCAATAAAGAAAATATATTTTCTAAACTTAAAAACTTTAAGAGTGGAATAACTAAATTTGCAGGAAGGCAGCTTTCCATAGTGTCTTCACTAATATTTATGCTGGTAGCTCTTGGATACTTAGTAAAAGCTTGGAATCTAGTATACTCGCCAAGAGGAATAGTATTTGGAGCAGGATATACAGATATACATGTAACCTTAAGGTTTTACCAAACAATAGCGGTGGTATCTTTAATTGCAGCCATAATTACATTTATAAGTATACTAAAATATAAAACAAAGCCTGTGATTATATCTGTTATTGTGGTTGTTGCATTAATTTTTGGGGAACATATAACAGCAAATCTAGTTCAAAAGTTTCAAGTTCAATCGAATGAAAAAACTTTAGAAAAACCATATATTCAATATAATATAGACAATACGAGAAAAGCTTTTAATTTAGCCACCATAGGAGAAGTTCCATTTGAAATAAAAAATGATTTAACGAAAGAGGATATTAATTTTAATAAAGATACTATTGATAATATAAAAATAAACTCTTTTAAACCAGCATTAGAATTTTATAATCAATTTCAATATATGAGGTTTTATTATGGATTTAATGATTTAGATATTGATAGATATAATATAAATGGGAAATACAATCAAGTATTTATTGCACCAAGAGAAATTGAGTTAGAGTCATTAAAAGACAATTCAAATACTTGGCAAAATAGACATCTAGTTTATACTCATGGATACGGTGTGGCTATGAGTAAGGTAAACTCTGTAACAAGTGAAGGTCAGCCGGATTTTGTGATTAATAATATACCTTTAGAAAATAAAACAAGTATAAAAACAGATAATCCTAGAATATATTTTGGTGAAAGTACCAATGATTATAGTATAGTCAATACAAAAATTGGAGAGTTAGATTATCCTAAGGGTGGAGAAAACCAAATTAATAACTATGATGGAAAGGCTGGAATAAAGATGAGCGTCGCAAATAGAATTTTATTTGCAATAAATAAAAAAAGTACTCAGTTTTTATTATCCAACGATATAACTTCTAATAGTAAAATATTAATTGATAGAAATATAGTTCAAAGAGTAAAAAAAATTGCTCCATTTTTAACATATGATAGTGATCCATACATTGTAATTAACGAAGGAAGATTATACTGGATTATAGATGCATATACAACCTCCGATAGATATCCGTTTTCACAGCCACAAAATGGTGTGAATTATATGAGGAATTCAATTAAAGTTGTCATTGACGCAGTAGATGGAATACCTGAATTTTATATAGTTGATAAAAAGGATCCTATAGCAAATAATTATTCAAAGATATTTACAAAACTATTTAAGGATTCAGAGACAGTTCCTAGTGGTATAAAAGAACATCTTAGATATCCAGAAGTCTTATTTAATTTACAATGTAATGTACTTGGTAAATACCACATAACTGATCCTGGAGTATTTTATAACGGAGATGATGTGTGGTCTATAGCAACTAACAAAGAGAAGGTTGAGGGTAAAAATGAAAAAAACAAAGCTTCTTATGTAATAATGAAACTACCGAATGAAAGCACAGAAGAAATGATCTTACTTGAATACTTCAACACTAAAGGGCGAGATAACATGGTATCGTTATTGGCAGCAAGGATGGATGGGGACAATTATGGGAAAATGGTTTTATATAAATTCCCACCGAAGCAAACAGTATATAGCCCTGTACTATTTAAACAAAAGATGAATCAGGACACTATAATATCAAAAGAATTATCACTTTGGAATACACAAGGTTCACAAGTCCAATTTGGAGAAACATTAATTATACCAATTAAAAATTCTTTGATTTATGTAGAGCCTATGTATTTGAGAGCTAAAGGCGAGAAAAGCATACCAGAGATGAAAAAGGTTATAGTGTCTTATGGTGATAAAATAGTTTTAGCTGATAATATAGAGTTAGCGCTTGAACAAATATTTGATTATACAGACAAAAATAATATATCCCAAACTAAAGAAAAATCAAATTTAGATGAAAAATCATTGGAAAATATAAAAATTGCTAAAGAAATTTATAACAAGGCGTTGGAAGCTCAAAAAAATGGTAAGTGGGCTGAATATGGGATATTTATAAAACAATTAGGTGATACATTAAATAAAATAAGTGAGTAAAATATATTTAAATATAGTTAACATAATCAATCATATTAAAACCTCCTCAGTTTTAAATAGGATTATGTTACATTGTATTATCATGGAATGTTATCTTAGGACATATATTGTTGTATGTCCTTACTTTTATAGTATAATTTGTTTTGCGTTATGTAAAAATATATAGAGTGAGATAAATATTGTATAAAACAAAGGAATTTGAAATAAAATGTCGAATAAGTTTATATATATAAGAGTGTAAGGGGTATGGGGGTTATGTTATGAAATATACAAATAATAATTTGTATAAGGCTGGTAAAAATTCATTGTGTATAGGTACAGATTCTTTAAATATTAATAATTTACCTAAAGTAATAATAAAAAATATTTCAGATGCTCTTATAAACGGAGAAAAAATAATATTTTTTACAGATGATATATTCTATAAAAATATTGAAAAAAACTTTGATGGTGATGAAGACTTCATAAGGCATAATATAAATGAAGGTATCTTTAAAATAAAAACGTATAATATTGATACTTTTGATTATGACTATAGAGAGTTTTTAGATATTATTTTTGTTGTTAGACAAAAATTGAGAATAGTATGGGATTTTAAAAATGTAATTAGAAGAGTTGGAAAAGTAGATGTTTTAATTAAATGTGTTCAAAAAATAATAGAGTGTTCAAAAGATAATATTTCTAATATGATATACATTAACAATAATGTATATAACTTCAATGAATTGCATAGATTTAGCAATTTATTTCAAACATTAATTATTATAGATAGAAATAAAGAAATGGAATTTAAAAATAAGGGTGAAATAGAAAAAGCAATTTGGATGCTTCAGTCTAATTCACAACTAAAATATCAGAATAAAAATTTAGTTTTATTTAATGATATTTTTTCAGATATACCCCAAAATACAGATGAAAATGAATTCAGAGAAATCGTAATGAATAAAATTAAGGCTGTATGTGATGTAGATTTTTGTATTTTACATAGTTCAGTTAAAGAGCAAAAAAATGCGATAGAATTGGGTAATTATTATGGGATCACTAAAAAACATAAATACTATTTGATTAAGGATATAAAAACGATCCATTATATTAATAGCTTCAATGAAATGGTATTAAATAGTAATGGAGATTCATTATTAAATTTAAGTGAAATAGAGGACTCAGAATTAGTAGAAAAATTCAAGTTATTAGGCATAGTAAGCTATATGGCTATTAATGTAGAATATTATGATAGTTCTAAGGGTGTAATATGTATAGGAAGATATAAAAATAATAGAGAGCTATCTAAAAATAACATAGAACATTTAAAATCAATATGTAAAACTGCATTTTATTTAATACAGGATCAAAAAAGATTTTCTGATATGCGAAATAGACTAATACAAAACGAAAAACTGAGAGCTATGGGAGAAATGGCTGCGGGAATAACTCATGATATAAATAATATACTTACACCAATTGTAGGCTCTGTTCAACTTTTAAAGGATAAAACTAAGGAAAAAGAAAATTTGAAGTTGATTAGCATTATAGAAATATGTGCGTATGATGGAATCAATATTACTAATAAGGTTAAAAAATTAACCCAAAAATGTAATGGAAAAGATAATGATTTTGAAATTTTTAGTGTAGATAATGTAATTTCAGATGCAATAGATTTAACTAAAAGTAAATGGCTAACAGGAAGTAGTTTTAAAGGAATAAAAATAAGCATAATTAAATCATTAAAATCTAATGAGGAGATGCAAGGAAATATAACAGAAATAAGAGAGGTATTTATAAATATAATAGTAAATGCTATAGATGCTATGCCAAAAGGTGGTAAAATAGAATTCATTACTAAAAATAAAGCTAATATGGCTATTATAGAAATAAGAGATAGTGGAATGGGAATGAAAAAAGAGATTCAAAAAAGAATATTTGAACCGTTTTTTACAACAAAAGGTAATGATGGCTCAGGGCTTGGATTAAGTATCTCTTATAATATAATACTTTCACATAAAGGGAGCATGGAAATTGAAAGCAAACAAAATGTAGGAACTTCTTTTATTATTAAATTACCCCTATGTGAAAAAATAACTAAAAGTGATGACGTAGGATTAAGGGATGTAATTGATTTTGAAGGCAACATTCTTGTTATCGATGATCAGGAGCAAATAAGAAATGTTGTTGCTAGTATGATAAAATCAATTGTTAAATGTAAAACAAAGGCTTGTGGATGTGAAAATTTAGACTCAGAGTTACAAAGGAGAAAATATGATATAATTGTATGTGATTTTACCATGCCGAGTATTAATGGGTTTCAAGTTGCTGAAAAAGTTAAAAAAATAAACAATCAGACATATTTTTGCTTAATGACAGGTTGGGTGGGATCTTTTGAAGGTCAAGATATGAATAATGTTGATTTCATTTTAAATAAACCTATAAATAAAGAAAGTTTAAAAAAAATGCTTTCTTGTTATAGTATAAGAGATTGAATATCCATCAAATGACAATTACGTCTAAAATACGGGCGAAAAGAAGAATGGATGACTGTTCTTCTTTTTTAGTGAAATTAGGAAAAAATTTAACATATTGAGTCACATGTTTAAAAAAGGATATAATAATAATGTAAATTAAAACAGTTTTGTTTTATGCTGGAGGGTTACGATGGACTATGATGTACTTATTTTGGGCGGAGGAATAATTGGATGTGCAGTTGCTTATGAGATCTCAAAATATAATCTTAATATAGCTGTTATTGAAAAAGACTATGATATAGCGGATGATGTAGCATTAATAAACACTGCTATGATATATAATGGTATTGAAAGTGAAGATGTTTTAACTGCAAAGCTTGAACGTATGGGTAATAAAATGATGGATACTATAAGTGCTAAATTTAATGTTCCCTTTAAAAGGTGCGGTTCCTTAATAATTGCTCAAACTGATGAAGAGGTTGAAATAATCAAAAAAATATATAATAGAGCAATAGAGCGAGGCACGAAGGACGTATTTATTTTAGAACCAGAATACATATATGAAATGGAACAAAACTTAAATATAGATGTTAAAAAAGCGTTATATTCTAAAAATACGGGGGTAATTTGTCCATTTGATTTAGCATTATCTTATGGCGAAGTGGCATTTGATAATGGTGTAAAATTTAAATTAGAAGAAGAAGTAATAGATATTCAAGAAATATCAAAAGGATTTAGAGTTGTTACTAATAAAAATAAATTCACTTGCAAAATGGTAATAAATACAACACCTTCAGAAAATTACAGTATAGTAAATGAAAAAAAACTTCATGTAAATAATAATGAAGGAATATCAAAGTATATACTTTTAGACAATGATAAAAAAGCAAGATTTTCGCATGCATTATTTATGATTAATGTTAAAGGGGAAAGTATGTATACAATTCCAACTATGGAGGGCGATACTGTAGCTGCTTTTGATACAAAAAAGAATGTCAGTTATGATGAAATAGTAAATAGGGTATCCAAGATAACAAATGGTCTAGACGATATGGATGTTAAAATGTTTTTAGAATGGCCCTTTTTCGAAGAGCCTATGATAATTGATGATAGCGGTATAGATGATGGACTTATTCAGATTAAAGGAAAGCACTACGGTCAAGTTACTATGACACCTGCTATAGCAAGCATTGTATGTGAGAGTGTAGTGAGCAAGATGGAATGCAAGCTCAAAAAAGATTTCAATGATAAAAGGCGTGAGTACTATAAGTTTAGAGAATTGTGTGACGAGGAAAGAAAAAGTATTATTAAGATAGATAAAAAATATGGTAATATAATATGCGGATGTGAAAAAGTAACTGAAGGTGAAATAGTGGATGCTATAAGGAGACCTTTAGGTGCACGGACGGTAGAAGGAGTTAAAAGAAGAACCGGTGCTGCATTTGGAAATTGTCAAGGATCACATTGTTTAAACAAGATTGTTTCTATTTTAGCAAGAGAAACCAATAAGAAAATGACAGAGATAGTTAAGGACTCAAAAAATTCTAATATTGTGTTATATAGAATAAAAGAATTTGATAGTATGTAGGAGATGATTTTATTTGAGCGAAAAAACTGATTGCAAATTTAATGAAACTAAAGCAATATTAACAACTTTAGTTAGAATAAAAGGATCTAAATTACGAAATGTAGTTCCAGTAAAAAGTAGTAAACCTATTAGTAAGAAGTTATGGATCGAATGCTCAAAAGCATTAAGCAGGATACATGTAGGTCCTCCTATAAAAATAGGGGATATAGTATGTAAAAACGTACTTAATACTGGAGTTGATATTATTTGCACAAAAAATATTGAAAGAAATACTTAATTAAAATTTTACAAGAATAAATAATTAATAATATTTAAGGAGGAATAGTCATGTTAGATTTGAAAAGAATAAGAAATAATCCAGAAGAAATAAAAAAATTAATGAAAAATAGAGGGGAAAATTTTGATTTATCAGTAATTGATGAAGTGGTATCTCTTGATAAAGCAAGAAGGGATATATTAGTTGAGGTTGAAGAATTAAAAAATAATAGGAACACTCAATCTGCGCTTATACCAAAGCTTAAGAAAAGTGGAGAAAATGTAGAAGAAATTATGTCCCAAATGAAAAAACTTTCAGATGAAATTAAAAATTTTGATATTGAGCTATATGAAGTAAATGAAAAAATTAAAAATATTATGTTAAGTATCCCAAACATACCGAGTGTAAATGTGCCAGAAGGGGATACCGAGGAAGATAATGTTGAAGTGAAAAAATGGGGAGAGCCTAAACATTTCAGCTATGCAGCTAAAGCGCATTGGGATTTGGGAACAGACAATGATATTTTAGATTTTGAAAGAGGCGCAAAGATTACGGGTTCAAGATTTACAGTATATAAAGGCCTCGGAGCAAGGCTTGAAAGAGCACTAATAAGTTATTTTTTAGATCTTCATGTGGATAACAATGGGTATACAGAAATACTGCCTCCATATATGGTTAATAGACAAAGTATGATCGGTACGGGTCAATTACCTAAGTTTGAAGAAGATGCTTTTAAAGTGGCTAATACAGACTATTTCTTAATACCGACAGCAGAGGTACCTGTTACAAATATTTATAGAGATGAGATATTAAGTGGTCAAGATCTTCCTATAAAGCATGTTGCGTATAGTGCTTGTTTTAGACAAGAAGCAGGTTCAGCAGGAAGGGATAGTAGAGGACTTATAAGGCAACATCAATTTAATAAAGTAGAACTTCTTAAATTCACAAAGCCTGAGGATTCATATGCAGAGCTTGAAAAGTTACTTATGGATGCAGAGTCAGTATTACAAGGACTTGAATTACCTTATAGAATAGTTAAGATATGTAAAGGCGATTTAGGATTTACAGCATCATTTAAATATGATATCGAGGTTTGGATGCCAAGCTACAACAAGTATGTTGAAATATCAAGCTGTAGTAATTTCGAGGATTTCCAAGCAAGGCGTGCCAACATTAAGTATAAAGATGATAAAAAGGATAAAGCTAATTATATTCATACACTAAATGGATCAGGGGTAGCTATTGGAAGAGCATTAGCTGCAGTACTTGAAAACTACCAGAATGAAGATGGATCAGTAACTATTCCAAATGTTTTAGTGAAGTATATGGGACAAAAAACATTAATTTCAAAATAAGTATTTAAATTATTAATTTATATCATAATAATAAATGAGCAACTTAAGTATTTAATATTAAGTTGTTTATTTATTATAGTATATGAAATTGAAGTTTATGGCATGAAATATAAATGTGTTGACAGGTGATGTTTATGCTGATATAATAAATCTTGTCGTTAAGATATGGAGGGATGGTCGAGTTGGTTTAAGGCACCGGTCTTGAAAACCGACGTACGTGAAAGCGTACCGTGGGTTCGAATCCCACTTCCTCCACCATTTTTTAACGACATAAAATTAAGCTATGGAGAAATACTCAAGTGGCTAAAGAGGTGCCCCTGCTAAGGGTATAGACTGGGAAACTGGTGCGAGGGTTCAAATCCCTCTTTCTCCACCAGCAACATCTAACATTTGTTAGATGTTTTTTATTTTCACATAATATATTATGTTGGTAAATGTTTTCAAAAAAATATTGACAGGATATCAACATGCTGATATAATTAACCTTGTCGTTAAGATATGGAGGGATGGTCGAGTTGGTTTAAGGCACCGGTCTTGAAAACCGACGTACGTGAAAGCGTACCGTGGGTTCGAATCCCACTTCCTCCACCATTTTTTAACGACATAAAATTAAGCTATGGAGAAATACTCAAGTGGCTAAAGAGGTGCCCCTGCTAAGGGTATAGACTGGGAAACTGGTGCGAGGGTTCAAATCCCTCTTTCTCCACCAAAAGTATCTAACAATTGTTAGATACTTTTTTTACTTTATTGAATAACTACAAGGTGAATTATACGCCCACTGAAGTTTTTTATTTGTTAGGGCATGTAACTCATAGCTATAGAGGAGGGAGACTTTCCTTCTGAAAAATCGTTATATTACAAAATAAGTAATTTGATTATTGAATTAAAAGTAAATAAAAGGTATAATTATAGTATTAAAATAATAAAGAAGGCTAAAATATGTTAAAAGGTAATAAAATATTATTGAGATGTGTAGAGAGACGAGATTTGAATATATTTTATGATATTTGGGCTGATGAAGAGGTTAGGAGACTTGATGGTAATTTTAGATTGCCTCCATCTAAAGAGGATATATTAAATAATTTTAATAAGTTTATTAATCTTGATAAGAAATATCTTAGCATTATAAATGGAAAAGGCGTAGTTGTAGGATATATAACGTTTAGAGAAATTAGTGAAAGTAAAAATGTATATGTATTAGGTATAACTGTAGGTCAAAACTTTTGGAATAGAGGATATGGGCAAGATTCTGTAAAGGTTTTGTTAAAATATTTATTCATGGATATTGCTGCGCATAGAGTAGAGCTCGAAGTACTAGATTTTAATTTAAGAGCAATTCAATGTTATAAAAAATGTGGGTTTATAGAAGAAGGAAAGAAGAGAAAGACTTGCTTTTCCTATGGGAATTATAGGGATGTAATTATTATGGGAATTCTTAGAGAAGATTTTGTAAATAAAAGTTTGTAAATAAATCTTTACTCTTAGCATATAATATGGTAATATAGTAATGATATATATGCGTTGGTAGCTCAGTTGGATAGAGTAGCTGGCTACGAACCAGTTGGTCGCAGGTTCGACTCCTGTCCGACGCACCATAAGAACCCAGTAACTGTAATAGTTACTGGGTTCTGTCGTTTTTTTTGAAGGTTGTATAAAATATAAAAATGAAGAATAATTCCATATGTGAACAGAGATGCTGCAAATGGTGTACCGTACACCCTTTGTTAATGGCTATATGGCACCAAAGAAAAAACTGCACCAGTTCCAATGACTAAGGATCTAAATGTGAAAAATCTAAATTTAAAGTTAAGAACTAATTATGCATAAAAAAATAGGACTGAAAAGTTATTTCAGTCCTATTTCTTCTCCCATTAATACAGAAGTTTCAAAACCTAATTGTGTTTGGTTTAGTAAATCCTCATGAATTTTTACGACATCTTTTTTAAAAAACAGGATTACAGTGGAACCACCGAATTTGAAGTACCCTTTTTCCTCTCCTTTTGTAATTTTGGCATCTGTACTATAACTTTGAAGAATTGAACCTACGCAAGTAGCACCAACCTCCATGCAAATAACATCACCAAAGTTATCTGAGTGAAAAATGCTCCATTCTCTTTTATTTTGACAAAATAATTTTTTTATATTTTTTAATGCTATAGGGTTTACAGAATAATAATGACCTTTGATTCTAGTTGTATCGCTACAGACACCATCATCAATAAAATGAAAGCGATGATAATCAGTTGGGCATAATCTAAAGATTAAGCAGGTACCTCCATCGTACAAATTGTATACTTCATTATCTTGGAGTAGTTCTTTAAGCGAATAAGTAAAGCCTTTTACTTGGACTAAATCATTCAAGTTAATATTATCGTAAGCCAAAATTTTGCCGTCACAAGGCGAGATTAAAGCATTATTATTTTTATCAATTATTCGGGCACTTGTATTTAAAGGTCTTATAAAAAAATCATTAAAAGACGAATACTCATTATAAGTCTTAGTGTATAAAGACATATCAATATCAAAATCTTTAATAAAATCTTTGATTTTTCTAGAACTTATTTTTGTGTCGCAGTAATAACCATATAATTTTGAAAATAGCTTTTTCTTAAGTAATAACTCAACTAGTCCTTTTCCAGAAGGAGAGGAATAAGACCAATTTAAATACTTTTCACCAGCGACCTTTTCAATTTCATATTTATTTTGTTTTCTATTGTAATACTTAATCATAAAAATACCTCGTTTTTATAGTTTATGTTATAATTTGCCGGATTTTATTATAGAGATTAATAACCAAAAGCCCATAAATGCCGCAGCCAAAAAACCAGTTATACCAATAAGTGATATGTTATATATTTTAGGCCCTATATTAGAATTTAAAATTGTACAAGATCCTATAATCATTGAAGAAATAATAAGGCCAAAAACTAATCGGTTTATACCTTTATTTAATTCATTTATAGGAGCGTTTAAATTTTTATGTTCTAATTGAAGTTTAGCTCTTCCCGTTATTAGACTTTCAGATAATTCTATAATTTTTGATGGAAGTTTAAATGAATCTTTTATAAATGAATATGTATAAATAAGTAAAGTATTAGAATCTAGATTTTTTAATAAAGAAAATTTATTATTATCCTTTACATAAGGGATAGCTATATCTATTATTTTTATATCAGGAGCGATACTTGCTATTACACCTTCTAAAATTACAAGAGCTCTTATTAGAAGTGTAAAATCACGAGGTAGACGAATATTGTTTTGTTTAGCTATATTAAAGATTTCAGAGAGCATAACGGAAATCTGAATGTTGTTTAAAGAAACTGAAAGATAATTTACAATTAGATAATCTAAGTCTTCATATAGTTTATTTCTATCTACATAGCCCTTTTTTATTCCTATAGATAAAAGAGATGAAATCATTTTATTTATGTCATTAAGAACAACAGCTGATATCATATCATTTAGTGTTGATTTCAATGAATTCGAGAGACTCCCCATAATTCCAAAGTCAATAAAACAAATTTTACCTTCGCATATAAATATATTTCCGGGGTGTGGATCTCCGTGAAAAAAGCCATCTTGTAGAACTTGTTTTAAGTAAGATAAAGCTAATTTCTTACCTAAATCATCAAGATCATAATGAAAAGTTAGGAGCTTTTTCATATCATCTACTTTAAAGCCATAAATTCTTTCCATAGTTAAAACCCTAGTACTAGATAAATCTTGAACCACGTAAGGTACATATAAAAATGCAACATCTTTGTTGAGATTTTTAAAGTTATTTATATTTTTAACTTCATTGTTAAAATCAAGCTCAAGTTCAGTTGCTAAAAGTATTTCATGTAAGGCTTCTTCAGGGTCGATTGGTGAATCAGAGAATTTTGTTTTTGTGAATTTTATTATACGAACGAGTATAGAAATATCTAATTTCATCTTTTTTGCAATATCTGGTCTTTGTATTTTAACTACTACATCCCTACCATCCTTTAAGGTAGCCTTATGCACTTGAGAAATAGATGCAGAGGCTAAAGGTTCTTCGTAAAACTTTTGAAAACACTCAGTTGTTGATTTTCCAAATTGATCAAAGAATACTTTTTTTATGGTTTCAATGTTTTCTGGAAGTACGCTATCTTGGAGCTTTGACAGTTCTACTATATAAGCTGAGGGTAATAAATCTGGTCTAGTACTCAATATTTGGCCAATCTTTATAAAAGTAGGGCCAAGCTCTTCAAAGGCTTTCCTTAAATTTTCAGGGAGTTTATTTTGTTTGTTAAATTTAGAGTCTATAATATATCCAAAGCCATAAGAGCCAAGAACTTTAATAATTGTTCTAAATCGATTAACAGAATTACGTCGCATTTTATACCTCACTTAAAAATAAAAGACCTGAAAGAATAGCAGGACTTTCATTTGACTTTCATTTGTGAATTTATGGCTGAAGGGTTTCTAAATTTGATAATCTTTTATTCAAAGTTTCAATATCTTCTTTAGTTGCAAAGCTCATTTCTGAAAGGAGTAATAACATATCTTCTTTTGTCAAAGGCTTTTCTTCTTCTGTAAAAACTTTAGATTCTTCTTTTTTTCCTTTTACGGTTCTTTTTAGTTCTTCAGATAAATTCTTACCCTCTTCTAAGGTTAATTTACCCTTTTGTACAAAATCATCTATTAGATTTGTAGCTTTTTCATAAGTATATGCCGCAGATCCTAGTCCAGCGAGGAAAAAATTTTTTATATCATTATTCAATTAGAACACCTCCAGTTAATAGTATATAGTATACAGTATATACTATTAACTGTATTAAAATTCTAATAATAAATAAACACTATAAGATTTTTAATAATTAATATAAAATTTGTGTTTTAATTTATCTATAGGTTGACATACTTATAAAAGTGTAATATTATGGTTAGGTAGAAATAAAATATGCACCCGTAGCTCAGCTGGATAGAGCGTCCCCCTCCTAAGGGGAAGGTCGGAGGTTCGACTCCTCTCGTGTGCACCAAAAACTAGTAAAGTAATACTTTGCTAGTTTTTTTATTTACCGGGAAATAAAAATTATTAAAAATAATTATTTATATAACAAAGGGGTTTAAATGAAAAAACATTTTATTAATGAATCATTAAAAGAAGCCAAAAGATCATTATTATTAGGGGAAGTACCTGTAGGTGCAGTTATAGTTAAAGACAATGTAATAATTGCTAGGGCGCACAACCTCAGAGAAACGCTTCAAGATGCTACGGCCCATGCAGAAGTTTTAGCTATAAAAAAAGCCTGTGAAGTAATAGGAAGTTGGAGATTAACTGGATGTGATATGTATGTAACGTTAGAACCATGCCCTATGTGTGCAGGTGCTATATTACAGTCTAGGATAAGCAAATTATATATAGGCATCTTTGATCCTAGCGTAGGGGCTTGTGGGTCAGTTATAAATGTTCTTCAAAATGATGATTTAAATCACTGGACAGAAATAAATTGGTTATACACCGAGGAATGTGGTAATTTATTGACTGATTTTTTTAAAGATAAAAGATAGTGTAAAAGGAGGAAAACATCATGGAACAGAATATAAACAATGAAATAATGGATAAAATTACAAAAACATGTTTATGTAAGGCAATACCGAGGTCTACAATAAAAAAAGCTATACAAAATGGTGCAAGAACTGTAGAGGAAGTTCAAAAAGCTACAGGGGCGGGAACAGGCGGATGCAATGGGCATAGATGTACTCCTAAAATTGAGGAGATACTAAAACAAGAATTAGAGAAAGAACAAAATAACGCATAATAGGCGAAAAACTATATAGCTCGATATAATGAAAGCGAAGCCAAAGGGTTTCGTTTTTGTTTTTGAAGGATATTTTTATTCATAGTCTAGAATTATAAAATTTAAATTTAAAATAGTTTATATAGCTTGACAACGTTATCATAATATATTAAAATGAACACAAGCGAAAGCAAATGAAACAAATACGAATACAAACGTACATTGTTATCCCAAATATGATAAAAGGAAGATTGAAATTATGTTTGCTGAAGAAAGAAAATCAAAAATATTAGATAGTTTAAATAAGTATGGAAAAGTAAAAGTATGCGATTTATCGCAGCTATATGAAGTGTCAGAAGTTACAATTAGACGTGATCTTCAAGAATTGGAAGAAGATGAACTTATAAAAAGAGTACATGGGGGGGCTATACTAAACCGCAATACTAAATTTGAACCCACTTTTTCAGAAAAAGTAGATAAGTTTTATGATGAAAAAGAATCTGTTGGAAAGATTGCTGCATCAATGATAGTAGATGGAGATACAATAGCAATAGATGCAGGGACGACTACTCTTAGTATTGCTAAGTATATAACAGCTAAAGATATAACGGTTTTAACAAATTCTGTAGATGTAGCCTATGAACTTTCTAAAAAGCGAGATGTAGAGGTGATTGTTACTGGAGGTACATTGCGATGGGAAACGAGAGCTATGGTAGGACCAGTATCAGATAATACACTTAAAAATTTCAGAGTAGATAAAGCATTTATGGGGTCTAATGGTGTATGCATTATTAATGGGCTAACTACTCCCAATATTATTGAAGCGAGCACAAAACAAGAAATGATAAAAATTGCAAAGCAAACTATATTATTATGTGACCATACTAAATTTGGTACAGTTTATTTTGCCAAAATCGTTGATTTAGATAGTGTTGATATAATAATAACGGATAATCAATTAGATAATGAATTATTAGAAAAGTTTGAAGAAAAAGGTGTACAAATTATGACAGCAAAATAAATGGCGGTGAAAAAATGATAATAACAGTGACTCTAAACCCAGCAATAGACAAAACTATTGAAATAGATGAATTTAAAATTGGTAGTGTTAATAGAATTGTGTCTACAAGAATTGATGCTGGAGGTAAAGGTATCAATGTATCTAAAGTTATTAAGGAATTACAACATAAAAGCTTAGCTTTAGGTTTTTTAGGTGGAAACAGTGGAAATCAAATAAAAGATTATTTAGATGATTTAAATATTAAAAATGAATTTTTATCTGTTAAAGGTGAAACTAGGACTAATTTAAAGATTTTTGATAAGATTAATAATACACATACAGATATAAACGAAAGTGGTCCTAGTTTAGTAGAAGAAGATATTACTAATGTAAAACAGAAAATCGTGGGATATTGCCAGGGAAATTTTCTAGTAGTTCTTTCAGGTAGCGTTCCAAGTGGAGTGCGCGGTGATATATACGGTGAAATAATTAAAGATATAAAAAGCAAGGGTGGCAAGGTTATATTGGACGCAGATGGCGATGTGTTAATGCAGGGAATTAAAGCTGGTCCATATATGGTAAAGCCAAATATTGATGAACTTGAAAAAGCTTTTGGTGTCAGCATTAATAGCGAAGATGAAATTATTGAAACTGCTAAAAAAATATTAGAGTATGGAGTAAAATATGTAGTGATCTCGAAAGGCTCAGAAGGATCTATATTCATAAGTCGTGATAAAGTTGCAAAAGTAAATGGTTTAAAGGTAGAAGTTAAAAGTACAGTAGGGGCTGGAGATTCTATGGTCGCAGCAATGGCTGTAGCAATTGAGAATAATTATAGCTTTGAAGAAACTATAAAGCTAGCATGTGCAACAAGTACAGCTAATGTAATGACTGAGGGAACACAAACAGGAAGATTTGCTGACATAGAGAAACTAAAAAAGCAAGTAACTATAAATTACCTATAGAAAGGATGATTATTAATGAATATAACTGAATTATTAAGTGTTAATCTAATTAAACTTGAACTTACTAGTAAAACAAAAGAGGCTGTAATAAATGAGATGGTAAAAATTTTAGATGAAAATGGTAAGTTACTAGATAAAGATAAATATCTACAAGCTGTAATAGATAGAGAAAAAGAATTTTCAACAGGTATAGGTATGGGAATAGCAATTCCCCATGGTAAAAGTAGTGGAGTTAAAGAGCCGGCATTGGTATTTGGACGAAGCACAGGCGGCATTGACTATAAGTCTATGGATGATGAGCTAGCTCATGTATTCTTTTTAATAGCTGTACCAGAAGAATCAAGTAATGAGCATTTAAAGATATTAAGCCAAATTTCTAGAAAATTGATGCATAAAGAATTAAGAGATAGTTTGATGAACGCTAGTAGCCCTGAAGAAATAATTACTTTACTAGAAAAATAAACATTAGCCAACAATTTAAAAGGAGGAGAGTTCATGAAATATGTAGCTATAACTTCGTGCCCAACAGGAATAGCGCACACCTATATGGCGGCTGAAGCTCTAAAAATGGCAGGAGAGGAAATGGGCATAGAGATTAAGGTGGAAACTCAAGGCTCGGTAGGTGCAGAAGACCAGTTGACGCAGGAAGATATAAAGGAAGCTAGAGTAGTAATAATTGCAGCAGATACTAACGTTTCAAAGGAACGTTTTTCAGGGAAAACTATAATTGAAGTTGGGGTAAAAGATGCAATTAAAGACCCAAAGGGGCTTATACAAAGAGCGATAGATATAAAAGTAGAAAATAAAAAAGATTCAGAAAAAGTCAGTGATATTAAAGAAGAAAAAACTACTGAGAAAAAAGGTCCTTATAAGCACCTTATGACAGGGGTTTCTTATATGATTCCTTTCGTAGTAGCGGGGGGAATTCTAATTGCAATTTCATTTGCTTTTGGAATACTAGCGTTTAAAGAAGAAGGTAGTATTGCAGCAGCTTTAATGCAAATTGGTGGAGATTCAGCCATGGCACTTATGATTCCAATATTGGCAGGGTTTATAGCGTTCTCAATAGCGGATAGACCAGGTCTTGTACCAGGTATGGTTGGCGGTATGATTGCACTATCTTCAGGTGCAGGCTTTTTAGGGGGGATTATAGCAGGTTTCCTAGCGGGTTATACTATTGTTTTCTTAAAGAAAACAATAAAACTACCAAAATCATTAGCGGGCTTAATGCCGGTTTTAGTATTACCGGTTTTATCTTCATTGGTAGTAGGACTTGTAATGATATATGTTATAGGAAAACCTGTAGGTATAATAAATACCGGAATGGCTAGTTGGTTAAGTAATTTAAGTGGAGCAAACTCAGCTTTACTCGGAATTATTATTGGCTTAATGATGGCTATTGATATGGGTGGACCAATTAATAAGGCCGCTTATGCTTTTGGAGCAGGAACTATAGTTGCGGGCCAAACTTCTATGGTAATGGCAGCAGTAATGGCGGCAGGGATGACTCCTCCGCTAGGAATAGCTCTTGCAACAGTTATAGCAAAAAGAAAATTCACATTACAAGAAAGAGAAGCGGGGAAAGCTGCTTGGGCACTAGGGGCTGCATTTATAACAGAGGGTGCGATACCATTTGCTGCAGCAGACCCATTTAAAATGATACCGTCATTAATGGTGGGTTCAGCAACTACTGGATTACTATCTATGCTATTTAAAGCAGGGTTAGCAGTTCCTCATGGTGGAATATTCGTATTATTTATTCCTAATGCAGTTTCTAATCTAGGTGGATATATAGTATCCATAGTAGTTGGTACAATGGTAACAGCTCTTATGATTTTTTTATTAAAGAAGGATGCTGTTAAATAATTCAAAGTATTAATGGATTAAATCATTGTATTTATATGGGATATAGGGTAGCGTGTAAATTATAAAAATAAGTAAAATAAAAATTAAAAAGGGGATGTTTTTATGTACGAAGTTGAAATTGTGTTGATGAACGAGCAAGGGTTGCATGCTAGACCAGCGAGCATTGTTGCTAAAAAAGCATCAAAGTTTACTTCACATATAACTTTAATTAAGGATGAAGAAAAGTATAATGCAAAAAGTATAATAAATATATTAAGCATGGCAGCTACAAAAGGCGATAAACTCAAAATTGTTGCTAATGGAGACGATGAAGTTAAGGCTGTAGAGGAATTAAGAATAGTAATTGAAAAAGAAATTATAAACCTTTAAAAAAATCATATATAAAGTTAAATTCACTCCTAAGATAGTAAAGTATTTAAGATTGCTATAAGGAGTGAATTTAACTTATTAGGAGGTTATTTAATGAAAGGCATTGGAGTTTCGCCTGGAATAGTAATAGGAAAAGTAATATTAAAAGAAGAAAAGAAAATGATTATAGAGAAGAAAGAGATTTGGAGTTATGAAGAAGAAATTAAAAGATTTAAGACTGCTATGGAAAATAGTAAGAGTGAAATTCAGAATATATATAATAACGTATTGAAAAAATTAGGTGAAAAGGAAGCTAACATATTTGAAGCTCATTTAATGATATTAGAAGATCCAGAAATGCTTGACCAGATTGAGAAAAAAATTGAAGATGATAAAGTTAATGCTGAGTGGGCACTAAAAGAGGTTTCAGAAATGTTCATTTCTATGTTTGAAAATATGGATAATACATATATGAAAGAAAGAGCAGCAGACATCAAGGATGTAACAAGTAGACTTATGAAAAAATTGATGAACATTGAAGAGGTTAACTTTGAAGAATTAGCTAATGAGGTTATAATTGTAGCTCATGATTTAACTCCTTCAGACACATCACAGATAGATAAAAACAAGGTTTTAGGGTTTATAACGGAAATTGGTGGAGGAACTTCACATTCTGCTATAATGGCTAAGACTTTAGAAATACCAGCTATAGTAGCGGTAAAAGATATAACTAAGAAAGTAAAAAATGGAGATTTAATTGTTTTTGATGGCGAAGAGGGATTGATATATGTTAATCCAGAAGAAAAAATAGTTAATATTTATAAAGAGAAAAAAGCTGAATATAATAAAAATAAAGAAGAGTTAAACCTACTAATAGGGAAAAAAAGCATAACTACAGATGGAGTAAGAGTAGAATTGGCTGCTAATATAGGAACTCCAAAAGATTTAGAAAGTGTTATCAATAATGATTGTGAAGGGGTAGGCTTATTTAGATCTGAGTTTTTATATATGGATAGGGATTCAGCACCTACTGAAGAAGAACAATATGCAGTATACAAAGAAGTTGCAGAAAAAATGCAAAATAAACCTGTGGTTATTAGAACTTTAGATGTTGGTGGAGATAAGGAATTAGATTATTTGAAGTTACCGAAGGAAATGAATCCGTTCTTAGGATATAGAGCTATAAGAGTTTGCTTAGATAAGGTAGATATATTTAAAACGCAATTAAGAGCTATATTAAGAGCTAGTACCTTTGGAAATATTAAAATAATGTTTCCTATGATTTCTAGTATTGAAGAATTAAGAGCAGCAAAGGGTATTTTACAAGGAGTAAAAAATGATCTACAAAAGGAAAATATAGCATTTAATGAAAATTTAGAAGTTGGAATTATGATAGAGATACCTGCAGCAGCGATTATCTCTGATTTATTAGCTAAAGAGGTAGACTTTTTTAGTATAGGAACTAATGATCTTATTCAATATACAACTGCGGTAGATAGAATGAATGAAAAAATATCACATTTATATACTCCATTTCATCCAGCTTTACTAAGGCTCGTAAAAATGGTTATAGATAATGCTCATAAAGAAAATAAATGGGTTGGTATGTGTGGCGAAGTAGCAGGGAATCCTAAATTAGTACCTATTCTAATTGGAATGGGATTAGATGAATTTAGCATGAGTCCTATATCTATTTTAAGAGCAAGAGGAATTATTAGAAATATATCTCAAGGCGAAATGAGAAGTTTAGCGGAGCAAGTTGTTAACTTGCCAACAGCTGAAGAAGTTGAAGAATTCATAGAAAAAAGCATAAATGTAAAATAGTAAAACACGGCATATGAAAAAAATGGGTTAGTATAATGAGTTGTTATTTATTCTCATGTACTAGGATTTTTTTAAAATAAATAGAGAATTCTATAATATAGAGTTCTCTATTTATTTAAATTTTAAATATTTATCTTTACTTTTTTATCATAGTCATACACAATTGTTATGAGACTTATATAGAGAGTCAAGTTCAATTTAAAACTTGATTTTTTATTATCTGTATTAATGGTTTTATGAACAAATGACGAAATATTAATATAAAAGGAGAGGTTACTTATGGAACCAATAGCTTTTAATATATTTGGACTCACAATTAGATGGTACGGTATTCTTATTTCGATAGGAATGATGGTTGGAATTATATTGGCAAATTACACTTGTAAGTTAAAAGATGTTGATTATGATGAATTTCTAAATATTGTACTAATATCTTTCCCAATAGCGATTATTGGAGCTAGAGCTTATTATGTGATTTTTGAATTTAATCAATATAAAGATAATTTAATAGAAGTGTTCAATACACGTCAAGGTGGGCTTGCTATCCATGGTGGGATTATATTTGGTATGATAGCAGCGTTAATATATACAAGATATAAAAAAGAGAATCTTTTAGAATTTGTAGATGTAGCAGCACCATCTATAATTATTGCACAGGCTATAGGCAGATGGGGGAATTTCTTTAATAGTGAAGCTCATGGTGGGCCGGTTACTCAAGGCTTTATAAGCAAATTCCCGGATTTTATACAAAATGGAATGTTAATAGAAGGAGTTTATTATCACCCAACGTTTCTTTATGAATCAGTATGGAATGTTATGGTAGGTTTATTGCTGATTTATTTATTAACAAAAACACTTAAGAGAGGAACGGTGTTTTTTAGCTATATAGGATTATATTCCTTAGGAAGATTCTTTATAGAAGGATTAAGAACTGATAGTTTAATGTTTGGAGATCTAAGGGTAGCACAGCTAATAAGCTTAGTAGGAATTGCTTTATGGGTTATATTTCTTGCTATAAACTGTAAGAGAAGGGATTCATGCCACTAATTTATAATAATCATTATAAATTATACAAATAATTATTTAAATATGTATATATATAAGTAGATTGAGAAATATAAGATAATACAATATTAATGATTAGAAAAAAATTCGAAAAATATTTTAGCAATTAACTATTGAAATTACTATTTATTAATAGTATAATTATTTATGTTGCACTACTTATGTGTATACAAAGATTAAAACAATTTATGGAGAGATGTCCGAGTGGCTTAAGGAGCATGCCTGGAAAGCGTGTGTAGGGGCGACTCTACCGAGGGTTCGAATCCCTCTTTTTCCACCAGTTTATATTTCCGTACTAGCCGGGGAGTTAGCGGTGCCCTGTAACCTGCAATCCGCTACAGCAGGGGTGAATTCCTCGCATAGGTTATAAAATGTGTGGTCTGCCCTATATAAGTGGTGTTGAGAACTTGGTCCCACGCAATGGAAATTCATGAACCCCGTGAGATCCGGAAGGAAGCAGCGGTAAGTGAAACCTTCCATGTGCCGTGGAGCAACCTGGTTTGAGCTAACTGTATAGGTAACGCGCATAGTTTATATATCGAAGCGAGGTGTACGGTTTACATAAAAAATATAAGATGCCTATAAAGGCATCTTTTTTATTGTGCGCCCGGCATGGGCGCAATCTAATGGGTGAAAGTCCCTAGCACGGGTTAATAGTGCCAAGTGCATAGCTTAAGACAAGGGTGTCCATCGTGAGATGGAATCTGAAGGAAGTTGGCGGCCAAACTCCGGTCTGACGAACAGAAACTACATATAAGGCATATGCTTGTGGGTAAGTTTGCAATACAAAACGAAGCCCAAAACTATTCGAAACAAGTGGTGTAAATGTAGCAGATAGATGGAGTGAAAGATTGCGTTCTTACCCGGGGAGATCTGATAGGTAAGTTGTGGATATGAATTTAGAAATAACAACCCATACAGTGATGTATGGCTGAACTATCAGAAGTCAGCAGACGTCATAGTACCATGCAAAACGCGTTAGCGTGGGAAGGACTGAACAATAGGAGGTTTTGGAATTTTGAAGGATACGAGAAAATATGATAAAAGCAGACAACTTCATAAAGAAGGCTCTCTACGAGAGAATAGAGTGGAACTCGAAGGTAATGTAGAAGTGCATAGTATTTCCTCTATGTCAGAAGAAGGAAGAAACGATGTGAATGAATATGATAATGGTTTACTCGAGCAGATATTATCGAGAGATAATATGAATAAAGCATATAAAAGAGTAAAAGCCAATAAAGGAAGTCATGGGATTGATGGTTTGACAGTAGATGAACTTCTACATTATCTAAAAGAGCATGGACAAGAATTAAGGCAATCATTATTAGAAAGTAGATATAGACCTCTAGCCGTAAGAAGGGTAGAAATACCAAAACCTGACGGTGGAATTAGGCTACTTGGAATACCTACTGTATTAGATAGAGTTATTCAACAAGCGATATCACAAACTCTAATACCAGTATATGAAAAGAAATTTTCTGATAATAGTTACGGTTTTAGACCTTTAAGAAGTGGAAAACAAGCTGTTGAAAAATGTAGGGGATATATTAATGCTGGACATACATGGACGGTGAATATAGACCTTTCTAAATACTTTGATACGATAAATCATGATAAATTAATAAGGATACTATCGGAAGATATTAAAGATAGTAGAGTAATTTCTCTGATACGAAAGTATCTACAAAGTGGAGTGATGATAAATGGGGTATTTATGAATACAGAAGAAGGAGCACCTCAAGGCGGGCCTTTGTCCCCATTATTAAGTAACGTAATGTTACATGAACTCGATGTAGAACTAACAAAACGAGGACTAAACTTTTGTAGATATGCTGATGATGCGAATATATACGTCAAAAGTGAGAAATCAGCAAATAGAGTAATGAAGAGTATTACGAGATTTATTGAGGAAAAGTTAAAGCTTAGAGTGAATAAAGAAAAGAGTACAGTAGATAGACCTTGGAAACTTAAATTTTTAGGATTTTCATTTTACCGGGCAAAAGGTGAATACAGAATGAGAGTTCCTCAAAAACCTATAATCAAATTCAAAGCAAAGCTAAAAGAATTAACTTCAAGAAGTAATGCGATGAGCATGAAATATAGGTTTATGAAACTTAAGCAAGTGATAGTTGGATGGATAAATTATTTTGCTATTGCAGACATTAAAAGTATTCTTAAAACACTTGATGAATGGTTAAGGCGAAGAATTAGAATGTGTTTTTGGAAACAATGGAAAAAGATTAAAACAAAATATGGGAACCTTGTTAAATTAGGAATACCAAACAATAAAGCTTTGCAATATGCAAATACAAGGAAAGGCTATTGGAGAACATCCAATAGCCCTATATTAAACAAAACATTGACCAATAAATACCTTAAAAATATAGGATTAGTTTCTATATCTGAGACATATTTATTAAAACATTAATTTCTATTGAACCGCCGTGTACCGAACGGTATTCACGGTGGTGTGAGAGGTCGCTAAATAAATTAATTATTTAGCTCCTACTCGATTGTTTGAGAATTATAAATAAAATTTAAATTAATTGTTAAATATAAATTAGTCATGTGGAATATGATTTTATTTTTTATATAAATATAAACTAATATTTTGATTTAAATGATATAATTATTTAAATAAGAGAATACGGGATTTTAATAGTTAAGTTTACAAATCAATAAGGAATTGCGATAAAAACAAATACCATACTTAAAAGAGGTGAAATTTGTGGCGTATAAAGCTTTATATAGAGAATGGAGACCAAAAACTTTTCAAGATGTAGTAGGTCAGGAGCATGTGACTATAACTTTAAAAAATCAAATAAATAGCGAGCGAATAGCTCACGCATATCTTTTATGTGGCACAAGAGGAACGGGAAAAACTTCAACAGCTAAGATACTAGCGAAAGCGGTTAATTGCTTAAATTCGGATCATGGAGAGCCTTGCAATGAATGTGAAATGTGTAAGAAGATAAATGCAGGAACAGCGATAGATGTTACTGAGCTAGACGCGGCATCACACAATGGAGTAGATAATATTCGCGATATAATTGAGGATGTTCAGTATCCACCACAGGAAGCTAGGTATAAAGTTTATATTATAGATGAGGTTCATATGTTATCCATAGGGGCAGTTAATGCATTCTTAAAAACACTAGAGGAACCGCCGAGCCACATAATATTTATATTAGCCACAACTGATCCTCAAAAATTACCAATAACAATACTATCAAGATGCCAGAGATTTGACTTTAAAAGAATAAAAAGTGCAGATATATTTGAAAGACTTCGAAAAATTGTTGAGCAGCAAGGCATTTTTGTCGACGATAATAGTTTAAAATTAATATCAAGAATTTCTGATGGAGCAATGAGAGACGCCCTAAGCGTTCTAGACCAAGCCATATCAATGAATGACGGCAGGGTAGAATATGATAATGTTATAGATATGTTAGGACTTGTAACGTCTGAGAGTCTTATAAAACTTTCGGAAAGTGTAATAGATAGGAATATTGAAGGGGCAATAAAGGTCATAAATGAAATAGTTATTAGTGGTAAGGATATATATGTATTTATAAAAGATATGACCACTCATATGAGAAATCTTTTGATGGCTAAAGTAAGTGAAAATGTAGAGGATATTTTAGATATGTCCAGTGAAAATATATATATTTTAAAAAGGCAAGCAGCTAAAATTAGAGTAGAAGAGATTATGAGAAATATAAAGATACTTCAAGATGC
Organism: Clostridium sp. CM027; assembly: GCF_024730565.1. Classification (NCBI taxonomy): domain Bacteria; kingdom Bacillati; phylum Bacillota; class Clostridia; order Eubacteriales; family Clostridiaceae; genus Clostridium; species Clostridium sp. CM027. The sequence continues at coordinate 2,657,709 of NZ_CP077725.1, read as the reverse complement.
GCAGGAACAAGCTAAATGGAGTAAGCAAAATAGAATTTATTTAGAGCTTGCAGTTATTAAAATGTGCAAAATAGAGTATGACACATCAAAAGAAGTACTATTATCTAGAATAAACAAATTAGAGGAAATAATTAAACAAGGAAAGATAACTGTAGCATGTGAAAGTGTAACTCCTAGAGTTTCCGAAAAGAGTAGTCCCTTAAAAGGTAAAACAAATAAAAAAACAGAAATAAGACCAGTACAAAAGCATAATGCTAACTCTAATTTAACCGTCGACATTGTAAAAAAATCTTTTAAGGATATTTTAGATATGTTTAAAGCACGAAGACATATGGTTATATATGCGTCTTTAATGACAGGAGAAATTGTGTCATGCGATGGAGGTGTAATAGAACTAGGTTACGAAAAGCAATATGCCTTTAATAAAATTAGATTAGAGAAAGAGGATAATAGGAATATAATAGAAGAAATATTTTCTGAATCACTAAAAGAACCAGTAAAAATAAAATATACTATAGAATCTGATGAAATACAGGCTAGATCACCTGAGGATATACTAAAAGAAACATTTGGAGAAGATCTTGTGGAAGTACTAGATGAATAAAGTCTAGGATCCTAGAATAAATGCATATTATTAATAAAAAATATTTATTTATTTAATGGAAATTATTATAGGTATTAGTATATAATAATATAGAAAGTTATAATGGATTAGCAATATGTTTCCTTTTAGATTATAAACTTTTAAATTAAATTTTAGTAGTTGCAAATCTAGAGGAGATAAATATTATAATATTAACTTGAATAACTAATATATAGGAGGTAACTATTATGGCAAAAGGTGGATTTCCAGGTATGGGTGGAAATATGAATAGTTTAATGAAGCAAGCTCAAAAATTTCAAAAACAAATGGAAGATATGCAAAAAGACTTAGGAGACAAGAAATTTGAATCATCTGTTGGCGGTGGAGCGGTAACCGCGATAGCTAACGGAAAGAGACAACTTGTTGAAGTGAAGATAAAACCAGAAGTAGTAGATCCAGATGATATTGAAATGCTAGAAGATTTAATTATGAGTGCTTGTAATGAAGCTCTAAAGAAAGCAGAAGATGAATCAAGTAATGAAATGGGTAAATTAACAGGTGGAATGAACATGCCAGGAATGTTCTAATAAACAGTAGCTTAAAAACTACATTGTTATGAGGTGACTAGATTGGATTTATATCCAGTAGCAATAGAAAAACTTATAGAAGAATTTGCCAAATTGCCTGGTATAGGGCGAAAAACAGCTCAGAGGCTGGCTTTATTTGTTCTAAATCTTCCAAAGGAAGAAGTAGAAGAGTTTGCTCATGCACTGGTAGAAGCTAGAGGGACCGTAAAATACTGTTCTATATGCGGAAGTTTTACAGATACAAACCCTTGCGCAATTTGTTCTAACCCTAATAGGGATAAGAGCACCATATGTGTAGTTGAAGATCCAAAAGATATTATGACTATGGAAAAAGTAAGGGAATTTAATGGGGTTTATCATGTTCTTCATGGGACAATATCGCCTATGTCAGGAAGGGGCCCTGAAGATATAAAATTAAGAGAACTGATAAGAAGGATTAATGGAGAAGTTAGCGAAGTAATAGTAGCAACGAATCCCAACATAGAGGGGGAAGCTACAGCTATGTATATATCTAAAATATTAAAACCTTTAGGCGCAAAAGTCACAAGGATTGCACATGGTATCCCCGTTGGTGGAGATTTAGAATATATAGATGAAGTAACCCTTTCTAAAGCTTTAGAAGGAAGAAAAGAAATATAGAATATTACTCCTGTTTTATGTCAAGAATTTAGAGAAGATATAAAATGGGAGGTTTTTATTATGAATAGAAAAAAAATAATTGAAATATTATTTTCAACTTTAAAATATACACAGGAACAAAAGGATATTATTATCCAATTAGAAGAAGCCAAACTTGAGTGGGAAACTGCAAAAAAATACTTTCAAGTGGCAGATGACCCTAGACTTGTAGACTATGCAATTTATAGAGAAGATCAATCTAAAGCTAGATACATATATTTTTTATTGGAAGCTAGAAGAAAGGGTGTAACTATTGATGCTAGCTACATGATCGAGGAGATTGGTGCTAGCATGAAGAGATAAAAAAAATTTAAAGTAAGTTAGAAACATAATAAAAAAAGGGAAATTAAAGATTTACATAGGGGGATTGAGATATGGATATAGCATTATATTTTTTAATTGGTATAGTGGGGATGTTAATTGTAGTCAAGCTCTTTTCTTGGCCACTAAAAATACTGGTTAAATTAATATTGAATTGTGTTTTTGGTGTCTTACTATTGCTGCTTGCTAATTTTCTAGGCAAGTATGTAGGTATAGTAATTCCAATAAATGCTGTAACGGCACTAATTGCAGGATTTTTAGGAGTACCAGGAGTAATATTTTTAATAATTTTTAGAATGTTAATGTGATGTTACCGTAGTAGTGGTGGTTTATATAAATAAGAAATAACAAATAGAGTAATATCTCTTATAAGGGGTATTACTCTATTTGTTATTTGTTAATAAATTATAAAATTAGGGTAAGGTTAATTTTATAATAGTGCAGCTCCGCAGGCGATAATTTAATCTTTTATAAATAAAAGACTTTATAATGGTATATTTATAGCCCGTTAAGGAGAACATTTAATATATGTGATAATTGTTGAAATTATTGTATGAGATATTTAATTATTAAATACTAGTAAGTATTATTAAAATAACTATCCTGGTGTATCAATATAAGATATATAGAGAAAAAGTTTAAAAATTCAAGAATGCGAAACTTGGTTTATTTTAATTGCTTTAAATTTAATTTTATAGAGCATATTCTATGATAAGATATTCCTTGTCGCTATGAGTGAGTAACGATAAAGGTGAAAATTGATAAGTTAACATTTGAATATTACTTTAAAAACACATTTTTATAATAATAAAAAAATGTTGACAAAACAAGAAATACCTAGTACAATAGTAGAGGTCGTCACATAATGACGAAACAAATTGGTCTTTGAAAATTAAACAGAGAAATAGGTAAAGATAGCGAAATAATATTTCGCTAAACCAGTTAATTACTTTAGTATAAAGTACTAAAAGTATGTAATGAGCTTGCGTAACAACTTAACAGTTGTCGCAGATTAATCATTTCAACTAAAAAAGTGTAAACTTTTAAATTGAGAGTTTGATCCTGGCTCAGGACGAACGCTGGCGGCGTGCCTAACACATGCAAGTCGAGCGATGAAACCTTTCGGGGTGGATTAGCGGCGGACGGGTGAGTAACACGTGGGTAACCTGCCTCAAAGAGGGGAATAGCCTCCCGAAAGGGAGATTAATACCGCATAATATGTTTTGGTCGCATGATCGAAACATCAAAGGATTTTTCTTCGGAAAATTCCACTTTGAGATGGACCCGCGGCGCATTAGCTAGTTGGTGAGGTAACGGCTCACCAAGGCGACGATGCGTAGCCGACCTGAGAGGGTGATCGGCCACATTGGAACTGAGACACGGTCCAGACTCCTACGGGAGGCAGCAGTGGGGAATATTGCGCAATGGGGGAAACCCTGACGCAGCAACGCCGCGTGAATGATGAAGGCCTTCGGGTTGTAAAGTTCTGTCTTCTGGGACGATAATGACGGTACCAGAGGAGGAAGCCACGGCTAACTACGTGCCAGCAGCCGCGGTAATACGTAGGTGGCAAGCGTTGTCCGGATTTACTGGGCGTAAAGGATGCGTAGGCGGACATTTAAGTCAGATGTGAAATACCCGAGCTTAACTTGGGTGCTGCATTTGAAACTGGGTGTCTAGAGTGCAGGAGAGGTAAGTGGAATTCCTAGTGTAGCGGTGAAATGCGTAGAGATTAGGAAGAACACCAGTGGCGAAGGCGACTTACTGGACTGTAACTGACGCTGAGGCATGAAAGCGTGGGGAGCAAACAGGATTAGATACCCTGGTAGTCCACGCCGTAAACGATGAATACTAGGTGTCGGGGGTCGAACCTCGGTGCCGCCGTTAACACATTAAGTATTCCGCCTGGGGAGTACGATCGCAAGATTAAAACTCAAAGGAATTGACGGGGGCCCGCACAAGCAGCGGAGCATGTGGTTTAATTCGAAGCAACGCGAAGAACCTTACCTAGACTTGACATCCCCTGCATAACCCAGAGATGGGCGAAGTCCTTCGGGACAGGGTGACAGGTGGTGCATGGTTGTCGTCAGCTCGTGTCGTGAGATGTTGGGTTAAGTCCCGCAACGAGCGCAACCCTTATCATTAGTTGCTACCATTAAGTTGAGCACTCTAGTGAGACTGCCCGGGTTAACCGGGAGGAAGGTGGGGATGACGTCAAATCATCATGCCCCTTATGTCTAGGGCTACACACGTGCTACAATGGTGAGTACAAAGAGATGCAAGACCGCAAGGTGGAGCCAAACTCAAAAACTCATCCCAGTTCGGATTGTAGGCTGCAACTCGCCTACATGAAGCCGGAGTTGCTAGTAATCGCGAATCAGCATGTCGCGGTGAATACGTTCCCGGGCCTTGTACACACCGCCCGTCACACCATGAGAGTTGGTAACACCCGAAGTCCGTGAGGTAACCGTAAGGAGCCAGCGGCCGAAGGTGGGATTGATGATTGGGGTGAAGTCGTAACAAGGTAGCCGTAGGAGAACCTGCGGCTGGATCACCTCCTTTCTAGGGAGTAGATGTATTGACTTCGGTCGATGCAATAGAAGAATATTAATTTGTTCTTCAAAAATATCTATTGTAATTAATCGTACCTAGTTCTCTGTTTAATTTTGAGAGACTAATTTTATCTAACTCTTAGGAGTTAGATAATGAATAGTTTTTCTTAAAATGTTCTTTGAAAATTGCACAGTGAAAAAAGTTGTTTTAAAAAAATTAAAACTACGCAAGTAGTTTATAAATTAATTTAATACAATTTCGCAAAATTAATATAACCGTCTATGTAAATAGACAGAATCAAGGTCAAGCTACAAAGGGCGCATGGCGAATGCCTTGGCACTAGGAGCCGAAGAAGGACGCGTTAAGCTGCGATAAGCTTTGGGTAGGCGCAAATAGCCTGTGATCCAAAGATTTCCGAATGGGGGAACCCACATAGTAACAACTATGTACTGCATACTGAATAAATAGGTATGCAGAGGTAGACCCGGGGAACTGAAACATCTAAGTACCCGGAGGAAGAGAAAGAAACATCGATTTCCTAAGTAGCGGCGAGCGAAAGGGAAAGAGCCCAAACCCAGGTCTTTGATCTGGGGGTTGAGGATAGATCATAAATACTGCAATTCCTTAATTGAAGATAGCTGGAAAGCTGCTCCGCAGAAGGTAATAGGCCTGTAAATGAAAAGGAAAAACAGTCAGATCTAATCCAGAGTACCACGAGACACGTGAAACCTTGTGGGAAGCTGGGAGGACCACCTCCCAAGGCTAAATACTACCTAGTGACCGATAGTGAAGAAGTACCGTGAGGGAAAGGTGAAAAGAACCCCGGAAGGGGAGTGAAATAGAACCTGAAACCGTGTGCCTACAACCGGTCGAAGCACTTTATATGTGTGACGGCGTGCTTTTTGTAGAACGAGCCAACGAGTTACGATATGTAGCAAGGTTAAGTACTTAAGGTACGGAGCCGAAGGGAAACCAAGTCTGAATAGGGCGCATAGTTGCATGTCGTAGACCCGAAACCGGGTGACCTATCCATGGCCAGGATGAAGCGGAAGTAAAATTCCGTGGAGGTCCGAACCACGTTGGTGTTGAAAAACCATGGGATGAGCTGTGGATAGCGGAGAAATTCCAATCGAACTCGGAGATAGCTGGTTCTCCTCGAAATAGCTTTAGGGCTAGCGTCGATTAATTGAGTAATGGAGGTAGAGCACTGAATGGGCTAGGGGCTGACAACAGTTACTGAACCCTATCAAACTCCGAATGCCATATACTTTTATTTCGGCAGTCAGACTGCGAATGATAAGATCCGTAGTCAAAAGGGAAACAGCCCAGACCATCAGCTAAGGTCCCAAAGTGTAAGTTAAGTGGAAAAGGATGTGGGATTTCTAAGACAACTAGGATGTTGGCTCAGAAGCAGCCACTCATTTAAAGAGTGCGTAATAGCTCACTAGTCAAGAGATCCTGCGCCGAAGATGTCCGGGGCTAAAACTTACCACCGAAGCTATGGGTGTACACAATTGTGTACGCGGTAGAGGAGCTTTCTGTACTGGCTGAAGTCATACCGTAAGGAGTGGTGGACGGTACAGAAGTGAGAATGTTGGCATGAGTAGCGAGAGTTAAGTGAGAATCTTAACGGTCGAAAACCTAAGGTTTCCTGAGGAAGGCTCGTCCTCTCAGGGTTAGTCGGGACCTAAGCCGAGGCCGAAAGGCGTAGGTGATGGACAATCGGTTGATATTCCGATACCACCAATGGACGTTATTAGAAATGGGATGACGCAGGAGGATAAGATGTGCACACTATTGGATGTGTGTCTAAGCATTTAGGCGGAGCAGACAGGCAAATCCGTTTGCTCTTAACGCTGAGATGTTATGGGGAAGGGAATTTATTCCCGAAGTATCTGATTCCACGCTGCCAAGAAAAGTCTCTATCGAGGATATTGGTGCCCGTACCGCAAACCGACACAGGTAGGTGAGGAGAGAATCCTAAGACCATCGGAAGAATTGTTGTTAAGGAACTCGGCAAATTGACCCCGTAACTTCGGGAGAAGGGGTGCCTACGTAAGTAGGTCGCAGAGAATAGGCCCAAGCAACTGTTTAGCAAAAACACAGGTCTCTGCTAAAGCGAAAGCTGATGTATAGGGGCTGACGCCTGCCCGGTGCTGGAAGGTTAAGGGGATTACTTAGCGCAAGCGAAGGTATGAACTTAAGCCCCAGTAAACGGCGGCCGTAACTATAACGGTCCTAAGGTAGCGAAATTCCTTGTCGGGTAAGTTCCGACCCGCACGAATGGCGTAATGATTTGGGCACTGTCTCAACAACACATCCGGCGAAATTGTAGTGCAAGTGAAGATGCTTGCTACCCGCGATTGGACGGAAAGACCCCGTAGAGCTTTACTGTAGCTTAGCATTGAATTTCGGTATTGTCTGTACAGGATAGGTGGGAGACTGAGAAACATGGGCGTCAGCCTGTGTGGAGTCATCCTTGGGATACCACCCTGACAGTACTGAGGTTCTAACTGGAGGCCATGAATCTGGTCACAGGACATTGTTAGGTGGGCAGTTTGACTGGGGCGGTCGCCTCCAAAAAAGTAACGGAGGCGCCCAAAGGTTCCCTCAGCGCGGTTGGAAATCGCGCGAAGAGTGCAAAGGCAGAAGGGAGCCTGACTGCGACACTTACAAGTGGAGCAGGGACGAAAGTCGGGCTTAGTGATCCGGTGGTACCTCGTGGGAGGGCCATCGCTCAACGGATAAAAGCTACCTCGGGGATAACAGGCTGATCTCCCCCAAGAGTCCACATCGACGGGGAGGTTTGGCACCTCGATGTCGGCTCGTCGCATCCTGGGGCTGAAGTAGGTCCCAAGGGTTGGGCTGTTCGCCCATTAAAGCGGCACGCGAGCTGGGTTCAGAACGTCGTGAGACAGTTCGGTCCCTATCCGTCGCGGGCGTAGGAAATTTGAAGGGAGCTGTCCTTAGTACGAGAGGACCGGGATGGACAAACCTCTGGTGCACCAGTTGTCACGCCAGTGGCATCGCTGGGTAGCTATGTTTGGAAGGGATAAACGCTGAAAGCATCTAAGCGTGAAGCCCACCCTGAGATGAGATTTCCCATAACTCGCACGTAAGTGCGGTGTTAGTAAGACTCCTGGAAGACCACCAGGTTGATAGGTTAGAGGTGTAAGCATGGTAACATGTTCAGCTGACTAATACTAATAAGTCGAGGGCTTGACCTAAATATATAATTAAAAGTAATGCGATATACTTCTTCTGCAGGAACCATTTCTTTCGTAAGAAAGAAACTAAGCTTCTGACAAAGGAAGAAGATTAATTCACTGTGCAATTTTGAGAGAATACTTTTCTGTAAAGAAAGTGAAATTTCTCTATATAGAGATAATAATGAGAATATATTTTATATCTAATATCCGTAGTCAACGACGGTAGATTCTCAATTATTGTTTCTGAAAATAAATCTGGTGATTATGGCATGAAGGTAACACCCGTTCCCATACCGAACACGAAGGTTAAGCTTCAATGCGCCGATGGTACTGCAGGGGTGACCTTGTGGAAGAGTAGGTTGTCGCCAGGTCAATACTAAAATAAGAATATTTAAGTATTTTATAAGGCTCCTTGGTCAAGCGGTTAAGACACCACCCTTTCACGGTGGTAACAGGGGTTCAATTCCCCTAGGAGTCACCATATGTATGCAGGTGTGGCGGAATGGCAGACGCACTAGACTTAGGATCTAGCGCTTTACGGCATGGGGGTTCAAGTCCCTTCACCTGCACCATATTTATATAAGCGGGTATAACTCAATGGTAGAGTGTTAGCCTTCCAAGCTAATTACGAGGGTTCGATTCCCTCTACCCGCTCCATTTTATTTATTTAATATGCGTCTTTAGCTCAGTTGGATAGAGCAACGCCCTTCTAAGGCGTGGGCCAGGGGTTCGAATCCCTTAAGACGCACCATACAATATTGGGGTATCGCCAAGCGGTAAGGCACCACACTTTGACTGTGGCATCCGTAGGTTCAAATCCTGCTATCCCAGCCAATATGGTTTACTAGCTCAGTTGGTAGAGCACATGACTTTTAATCATGGTGTCCGGGGTTCGATTCCCCGGTAAGCCACCAAATTTTATAAGGCTCCTTGGTCAAGCGGTTAAGACACCACCCTTTCACGGTGGTAACAGGGGTTCAATTCCCCTAGGAGTCACCATAAAAAAGTCCTTGCAAAAGCAAGGGCTTTTTTATGGCGTTATATAATAATCAATATTTTCGCATAAAATAATATTATGATTGTGGATAATGTTGATTATTTTTATTTTTTAGTGTATATTTAAAAAATGGAGATGAAATTATGTTTATAAATAAAAGGATTTTTGTTGCCGAATTTATAAGAAGACCAAATAGATTTCAAGCGTATGTAAATCTTAATGGCGAAGAAATAATAGTACATGTTCCTAATACGGGGAGATGTAAGGAAATACTAATTCCAGGCTCCACAGTTCTATTAAGAGAAGAGCTTAATCCTACTAGAAAAACATTATATGATCTAATTTCAGGGTATAAAGATAATAAGATCATTAATATAGATTCACAAATGCCTAATAAAGTTGTTGAGGAGGCATTAAAAGATAAAAAAATACAAAATCTGGTTAAATATAATATAATACAAAGAGAAAAGACTTTTGGAAATAGTAGATTTGATTTTAAACTATCTAATGACATGGATGAAGAATATTACCTCGAGGTAAAAGGGGTTACATTTGAAGTAGATGGTAAAACTAAGTTTCCAGATGCACCTACAGAGAGAGGCAGAAAACACTTATTAGAGCTTATAGAGGCTAAAAAGAGAGGATTTGGAGCTGGAGTACTATTTCTTATTCAAATGAGCAATATAAAAAATTTCTCTCCATATGATGATATGGATGTAGCGTTTGGAGAAGCATTAAGATTGGCATGCAAAAATGGTGTTGATATTTTTGCTTACGAATGTGAAGTTGGTGAAAAGTTTATAACTTTAAGTAATCCAGTTGAAGTTGTTTTATAAATTTAACGAAATTTTAGAAGGAAAGACCCCATCTTATATAAGAGAGGGTTACGGACTAAACAAAGAAAAAACTTCAGTGGGAATACAAGTCTTATTCTGAAGCCGCTGATATTACAGCACCGCAGGCGATAATTTAATGTAGCTTCGAAGATAATGATTTAAGAAACGTGATGACATTTGTTTTAAAGTAAGAAATAATTGAAATAGAATGTTAAATAACATGTGGGTTAAGAACATGGGAATTGAGGAGGTAAAAGTTTGAAATTTATATATTGCCCAATTTGTGGAAAAGAATTAATAAAGAAAAATAGCTGGGATGAAGGGGCAGTTCCATATTGCCCTGTGGATGATATTATGTATTTCGACACACCAAAACCATGTGTGGTAGTTGCAGTTGTCAAGGGTAAAGAAATTTTACTTCTTAAACAAAATTACACTTTTAAGAATTCAAAGGTATTAGTATCAGGGTATGTAAATACTGGAGAATCTGTTGAAGAAACTGTTCATAGAGAAGTTAAAGAGGAGACTGGAATAATAGTTGGAGAGATAAGATATTTGGGGAGTGATTATTTAGCTTCTAAAGAAATTATAATGTTAACTTTTATGGCTAAGTATGTTAAAGGTGAAATAAATAAGTCCCCTGAAGTTGATTGGGCTGAGTGGGAAAAATTAGATGATGCCATATGTGAAATGAGTGAAGACGAAATAGGGAAAAGGGTTGTAAGAAAATTGCTGAAGGAAATTGAATATAAGGGAGAAGAGGCGTATAGATGTGATATATAGGCTAACTACTGCGATATCAAATAGAAAGAGTAAATTTCATAAAATAATTTAAAATCTACTGTGAAAGTTTAACGATATTTCAGAAGATTCAAAATTAATAATTGTTTAATCTTCTGAAATTGTTAAATGCAAAGTAATTTAACCTAGCCATTTAAAGTTCTTTATGGAATCCTAGTTAAAAGTATCTCTAGATACTCGCCATCTACATAATTTATGTGAGATTCATCAATCATCATACCTACAAGGGTAAGTTCTGTACATGTATCACTATCCCCTGTAAGATTCCAATAGTATTCTTCCATTTCATGACATCTTGGTGCGGTTAGTGATTCTTCTAAAAGCTCAAGATTTTCTTTGGATATAAAGGAAAGTTGTGCTCTTATAAATATGATTATTTTTTTATTTTCTTTACTTATATCAATATGAACATTATCTGAACCATGTTTATAACAATAACCCATTAATTCAGTTACTATTTTTATATTTCGTTGATCTGTATGTTTCAATATTAATCAACCTCCTTTCTAAATGCAGTAATAATTGGAATAAGGATTATACATACTATTCCTCCTGAAAAACCGTTATTGTATAGATTTAAGCCACCATGAAGATAGCTAATATTCATGGACAAGCAAATGTGCAAAAATCCGGCAATAGCACCATAAATCCATCCAAATTGACCTGAAATAGGAGCTAATGTCGAACTAAATAAGATACCTAATAGCATTCCAGGTGAACTAAATTGCCAAATATTTAATAGAGATGAAAGTGTTGCGCCTATCATAACAGGAAATACATTTCGTAGGTGCTTTCCAAATGATCCAAAACCAACAATGGTTAATATTCCACCTATAGTAGGACCATTTAAATCCCCTCCAATTATGAGTACGTAAATAGTTGAATATACGCCTAGAATACCCATGTTTATCATAGTAAGTCCACGTCCAAATAAAAGGTAATAATCACTTACTAGTCTACCAGGTTGTTTATAAAGTTTAAATAAGTTTTTAAAACTTTTATCATTATGTATGAATCCAACTATTATCATTAGTATGAATAAGGAAATTAATATTATAGAAAAAAATAAATTATTTCCTGTAGACCAAAGTAATCGACTTTCAAAGTTTATACCAAAAGCTCTTAGTAAAGACATGATCAAGGTTGCAAGAAGGCCAGCTGCGAAACCTATATTATAAAGATTATAACCTTGGTGAAGCTTTAGACAATAAGCTGCCATTGGAGGGAAAATAAAGCCGATAAAAGTGCTTATTAATATTGCTATAATTATATTTCCTAGAAAGGGTAAATGACCTAAAAATGCTAATTGATTAACGGTAGGAGATAAAGTTGTTCCAAATAGTGCTATTAAAACATAATTTATAAACTTTTCCTTTTGATATCTAGAATATAACCAAACCCCAAATATTATTGGCCAGATATTTACAATGCTTTTTCCGAAAAGAGAGAAGCCTGCCATTGTAAATAGTGCCGCTACAGTGGAACCATTTGGTTTTATTCCTACATGTACAAGTAGGAATATAGAGGCTAAAACTACTAAAGACATATTAAAAAAGGTAGCGCCAATGCCCGCAAGTTCTACATAATCTGTAATTAGTATATTAGATTCAAAAATTATTTTTTTAAAACCTATGAAGATTTCCGTTGGGGTGTTCATAACAAATGCTAAAATCATGAAAAATAAAGATAAGCAAATAAACATATAATAGGTAGAATGAATTTTTATTCTCATAAAAGACCTCCTTAATTTATAAACTTAAACCCTATGTAATTATTTTATAGTAAAGGCAAAAGAATTACTAGTACAAATAAAATAATATAAGTATTAAGGGTAGAATTAAATCCCCATTATAAGTATAATTATAATGGGGATGTTAATAAAATATTAGTAGCTTCGTAATAATTAGATTAAATATTATATTAGTGTTAATATTAAATAATTATAAAAAGAGAGAAGGATAAAAATGGAAAATAACATTGAAGGTAAAAATTTAAGTAAAAAAGTGCCTCAAATAACAGGGAGTTTGAGGAGCCATATGATAGAGCTACCAAGTGCAATTAGGGATGCTAGTGGAATTGTAATATTTGGGAAAAGGTTGAAATCTTTTGTTTTTACTACAGATGTGGCAGTTATAAGAAATACAAATGCGGATGCAATTATTGCAGTATATCCATTTACACCTCAGCCCATTATAACAGAAGCCTTAGTATTAGCAGCAGATGTACCAGTGTTTTGTGGCGTTGGAGGAGGGATTACTACAGGGAGAAGGGTGACAAATTTAGCACTAGATGCTGAATTTAAAGGTGCTATGGGTGTAGTAGTCAATAGTCCTATATCAAATGATGTTATAAGACAAGTAAGGAGAACTATAGATATTCCAATAATAGTTACAGTTGTGTCAGAATTTGAAGATACAGAGGCTAGGATAAATGCCGGAGCAACTATAATCAATGTTTCAGGTGCTAAAAAGACAGCGTATATAGTTGGAAAAATAAGAGAAAAACATCCCGATTTTCCTATAATTGCGACAGGTGGTCCAAATAATGAAACTATAAGGGAAACTATAAAAGCAGGGGCTAATGCAATTACATATACCCCCCCAATAGTAGCAGATATTTTAAATGAAATAATGATTAAGTATAGAACGATTTACGAGACAGAGAATGAAGAAAAATAGCATAAAATATAGTAACTATTGATAAAACAATTTTAATTAAAGTGGTAGGTGATAAAATGGCTGTAGGTGGAGATAACTGTGATAAATGTCCTGAAGCCTCTACAAAACAGTGTAATGGCGGAGACGTGGACTGTTTATGCAAAAGATGCCCAAGAAATTTAAGGCAGTGTTTAACTACAAAATACTGTAGAGAAACTGAATCTATAATTAACATAAAAGATTACTGGTGGGATAACCTTGAATAAGGTAGTAGGATGAAAGTTGTAAAAACTTGAAGAGCATATAAAAGCAATAGGTTATTAATATAATAAAAGATGCTATTTTAAATAGCATATACAAGCTACTAGAACAGTTTATGTTTTGGTAGCTTTATTTAATTTACAGGAAATTATAAAAAAATTAAAATTATTTAGATTAGAGAAGTTTTGGTAATATAATTTTTTAAATATGGTGCTGAAAGTTATAATAGTTGTGGTAATTCTGTAATATAAAAATGTATAGAGGAATTATTTGATGAAAGTAGGGAAATAATAAGAAGAAATTAATTAAGTTTTAAATTATAAGGAGGAACAATATTATGCCAAATATAGAACAGATGACACATGTAGCAAATAGCTGTAAAGGATATGACTCGGTAGGAACAGGATTTCAATCTTCAATAGGAACATCATTTAGTAAGAGCTGTGATAATTGCCAGCATTTAAAAGACAATAAATGTGAAGTCAATTTATATGACAAAGTTTTAGCAGGATTAGATCAAGGTTAATGCAAATATTAAATCACTAATATTTTAGAGGCATTCCACAAGAAAGTCTCCCACTTCTAAGTGGGAGTTACACATCATAACAAAGCCAAAACCTTAGTGTAAAAAATGTTAAAACAGTAATTTAAAAACAAATTATAAAGCATATGATATACTAATATAGAATTGCGTATTAAATATAGAATATTCAATATATTTATTTTAAATATATTGAGAAATTTATATTTAAGTGTTAAAATAGTTATTAGACTTCAAGACAAATCATAAGATTAACAAAAAATGGGAAAAGTAAAACTTGGAGGGTGAATCATGCATAAAAGATTATTTATACCGGGGCCAGTAGATGTAGCAGAGGACGTACTTCAAAAAATGGCTACGCCTCAAATATCACATAGAGGCAAGGAAGCATCAGAGCTACAAAGAAACATAAGCGACAAAATGAGAAAAGTGTTTAATACTAAAGAAGAAATACTACTTTCAACGAGTTCAGGAAGTGGTCTAATGGAAGGTGCTGTACGTTCATGTACAGCCAAGAGAGCAGCAATATTTTCAGTAGGAGCATTTGGAAACAGATGGTTTGAAATGTGTACGGATAATGGAGTACCAGCAGATAAATTTGAATCTGAATGGGGACAACCAACAACTCCAGAAATGATCGAAGAAGCATTAGTAACTGGTAAATATGATTTAATAACGATTACTATGAATGAGACTTCAACAGGACTCGTGAATAACATGGAAGTTCTTTCGTCAGTTTACAAAAAATACCCTGAAATTGTAGTATGCGTTGACACAGTAAGTAACGCTGCTGGAACAGAAGTAAAAGTAGATGAATGGGCTATAGATATTTGTATAACTTCAACTCAGAAATGTTTAGGATTACCTGCAGGAATGGCTATTTGCACATTCTCAAAAAAAGCAGTAGAAAGAGCTAAGCAAGTTACAAATAGAGGAGTATATTTTGATTTATTAGGACTATATAATTGCATTCAAAAGAAGGATTATCAATATCCGTCTACGCCTTCACTTGCACATATGTTTGCTTTAGATTATCAGTTAGATAAGATATTAGACGAAGGCTTACAGAGCAGATATGCTAGAAACATCGCTGGTGCTGAACTTGTTAGAGAGTGGGCTAGAAAATATTTTGAAATATTCGCTAATGAAAACTTTTTGTCAAATACATTAACTAATGTTAAAAACACAAGAGGAATCAGTATTTCTGACTTAAACAAGAAATTAGGTGAAAGAGGCTTTATTATTTCTAATGGTTATGGAAAATTAAAAGATAAGACATTTAGAATTGCTCATATGGCTGAAACTACACCAGAAGAAGTGAAAAATTTATTGAAAATAATAACCGAAATTTTAGAACTTAAATAATTAACAATTAGATTAAGAATGAAAAATTGTAATGTGATTTTTCATTCTTAATTTGAGTTTATATAATTATTGAAAATGATATAATTGGTTTAAGAATCCACTAAAGTGTCTGAATCCACTAAAGTATCTAAATTAAAGGATAATATTTCTTTATATAAAGAGGAGGATAATCATGATTAGGGTATTAGTTACTGATAGTATGGAAAAAAATGCTGTTAAAGAGTTGAAAGCTAAAGGGTTTGAAGTTGTTGAGAAGTTTTATGAACCAGAAGTTTTGGGCGAAGCATTAAAATCATTTGACGTAATTGTAGTTAGATCTGCAACAAAGGTTAGAAAACCAATAATCGACAAAGCGGCAGAAGCGGGAAGACTAAAGCTTATAATACGTGGAGGGGTTGGCGTTGACAATATTGACGTAGCATATGCTAGAGAAAAAGGGATAAATGTGTCTAATACTCCAAATGCAAGCAGTGCATCTGTAGCGGAACTTACGCTTGCTCATATGTTTGCAGTATCAAGATTTGTTAATATTTCTAATGTATCTATGAGACAGGGCAAATGGGATAAGAAAAAATATGTAGGTGTAGAAATTGCGGGAAAAACTTTAGGTTTAGTTGGGTTTGGAAGAATATCAAGAGAACTAGCTAAAAAAGCATTTGCACTTGGCATGACGGTCATATATACAGATATAATAGGTAAAGCTAAGGATTGTGATGAGTACGAATTCTGTGAGTTAAATGATGTATTAAAAAGAGCAGATTATTTATCATTACATATACCATTCATTAAAGATCAAGGGGCTACTATAGGAAAAGACCAATTAGATATGATGAAGGATGGATCATTCTTAATTAACTGTGCTAGAGGTGGAGTAGTTGATGAAGATGCTTTAGTAGAAGCTTTAGATAATGGCAAATTAGCAGGAGCTGGAGTAGATGTTTTTGTTGAAGAACCAACTAAAAATGAAACTTTAGTTAACCATCCAAAGGTTTCTGTAACACCACATATTGGAGCTGCAACGCAGGAAGCTCAAACAAGAATAGGTACCGAGATAATAAGTATTATTTTAGAATTTTTCAAATAAATTAATTAATCACAGGAGGGATAATCATGGCAGTAGTAAAGTCATTTAAAGCATACAGACCGCAATTAGGTTTAGTAGAGAAAGTAGCAGCTCTCCCTTATGATGTTATGGATAGTGAAGAGGCTAGAGAAATGGTAAAAGGAAAACCTTATTCATTTCTACATGTCGATAAACCAGAAATAGATTTACCACAAGGTATAGATACGCACAGTGAGCAAGTTTATTTGAAAGCCAGAGAAAATCTTCAAAAAATGATTAGCGATAAAGTGTATATGCAAGATGAAAAACCTTGTATGTATATATATAGACAAATAATGAATGGAAGACCTCAAACTGGTATAGTTGCTTGTGCTTCAATTGATGATTATATAAATAATACAATTAAAAAACATGAGCTAACAAGATCGGATAAAGAGCTTGATAGATTTAATCATGTTGATTATACAAATTGTAATACTGGACCAATATTTTTAACATATAGACATAAAGATGAAATAGATAGTATAGTTAAAAATTGGACAGAAACAAAAACACCAGTATATGATTATAAATCAGAAGATGGAGTATCACAAATTATTTGGGTTATAGATGAGGAAGCAATTATAAATAAGCTATCAGCTGTATTTACGCAAACAGATTATTTATATATAGCTGACGGACATCATAGATCAGCTTCAGCTGTTAAAGTTGGACTAAAGAGAAGAAAAGATAACCCAGCATACACTGGTGATGAGGAATTTAATTTCTTCCTATCGGTTATATTCCCAGATAATGATTTATACGTAATGGATTATAATAGAGTTGTTTCAGATTTAAATGGAAATTCTTCAGAAGATTTTTTAAATAAAGTTACTGACAAATTTGATATAACTCCATATGAAGGTAAAGGCCAATTTAAACCAGAAGTGCAAAGAACATACGGAATGTTCTTAGAGGGAAAATGGTACAAACTGTCAGCAAAAGAAGGGACTTTTAATATGAGTGATCCAGTTGAAAGATTAGATGTATCAATACTTCAAAAGAATTTACTAGATCCGATTTTAGATATTGATGATCCAAGAACAAATTCAAGAATCGATTTCATAGGTGGAATAAGAGGGCTTGGGGAATTAGAAAGAAGGGTTAGAGAAGGAATGAAAGTTGCATTTTCTATGTGTCCTACAACTATGGATGATCTAATGGATATAGCAAATGCGGGGAAAGTAATGCCTCCTAAATCAACTTGGTTTGAACCTAAATTACAAAGTGGAATATTTGTCCACGAACTATAATCTAACATCATGATAAGAATAAAACTGTTGAAATGGAAAAAGACCACGCATATGCGTGGTCTTTTTAAATATATAGGGTATAATTAAATTATGAAATTGATTTGTTTTATTAATAAATTTTATAATATGAAAACATATAATACTTAAAATAAGATATATTTCAAAGGAGAGAGAAACATATGCCACAGCATTCATTGTCAAGAACAGAATTACTCATAGGTATGGACAGTTTAAATAAATTACGAGAAAGTAAAGTAGTAGTTTTTGGAATAGGTGGAGTTGGTAGTTATACAGTTGAAGCACTAGTAAGAGCAGGTGTTGGGAAATTGGTATTAATAGATGATGATACAATTTGTTTAACAAACTTAAATAGACAAATACATGCTACATTTAAAACTATAGGTAAAAGTAAGGTTTTAGTAATGAAGGATAGAATACTCGAAATAAATCCTAAATGTGAAGTTATCACTCATGAAACATTCGTAACTGCAGATAATATGGGAGATATAATTACTGAGGACACAGATTATGTAGTAGATGCTATCGATACAGTAGCTTCAAAAATATCATTAGTTGAACACTGCAGAAAACGTAATATCAATATTATATGCTGTTTAGGGACTGGAAATAAATTAGATCCAACGCTATTTAGAGTCGCAGATATTTATGATACAAAAGTATGTCCACTTGCAAGGGTTATAAGACAGGAGCTAAGAAAGAGAAATATTGATAGCTTAAAGGTTGTTTACTCAGAGGAAACCCCTATGAGGCCGAAGTTAGAGGAGGTTATAACATGCAAAGAAGGTTGTGTATGTACAGGAGGTTCAAAAAAGTGTGCTATAAAAAGACAAATTCCAGGTAGTATATCTTTCGTTCCTCCAGTAGCAGGAATGATACTTGGTGGAGAAGTTATTAAGGATTTAATTAAATCATCTCCTGCGGAGCTGAACAGCTTCGAAGAAGATGAACTAACGACTCCAGAAGGGGATTTATACTCCAACTTATAGAAGTGGGAGACTTTCCTTCTGAAATGTCGTTAAAAAGAAAAATTAATATTTAATGTTATTGGGATGAACAAAAATAAGAGTGAAAATTAATGCACTCTTATTTTTGTTGAAAATTATTTGTGTAAATATATTTACCATTAATTCAAAAACGAATATAACGCTGGATAAACATTTAAATTACTCATTAAAGATATATATTCATCCATAGCTGTATCATTTTCTTCACTTGTCTTTATGGCTCTTATCATTAGATTTTTAGGTGTTTCAAGAGGAGATATATATTCTACTACAGAAACATCATATCCTTTAGCTTCTAGCAGTAATGAACGCATTCCATCTGTTAAAATATCGGCCATTCTCGATTTAAATACACCCTGCTTTAGTATGTTTTTAAAGGGTTCATAAGAATATTGCTTTAAAAATTCTCGATGGCAGCATGGAACTGCGATGATTATATTAGAGTTTACTCTGATACCTAGAGCTAATGCCATATCTGTAGCAGTGTCACAAGCGTGTAATGATAATACTACATGTATAGTTTTATCAGGTTCATAATCTTTAATATCAATAGCATGGAACTCCATATTCCTGTAATTTAAGTTTTTGGCCATGTTTATAGATGAGTCTATTATAGATTTAGAGTAATCTAGCCCAATAAAATGGCATTTTTTCTTTTTAACTTCAGTTAAATAATAGTTTAGTACAAATGATAAATAGGATTTTCCACAACCACAATCTAATATATTTATAACTTGATGTTGTGGGAGCTTATCTAAAATTCCTTCTAAGAGTTCTACATAGTGATCAATTTGATTATATTTTCTTATTTTATCATTTTTAATTTTACCATCTTTACTCATTATGCCTATTTCTTTTAACAAAGCATCTGCACTACCAATCTTTATATAGTAATCTCTATTCAAAAGAGTGGAGGTAGTTCTACTAATATGAGTAGAGGGTAATTTAGAAGAAATAGTATTTAAGTCTTCATCCTCTACGAAATCCACATTTAAGCTCTTCATAGTTACATTTTTATTATCTGCAGAGATTAAAATTGAAGAACCTCTTTCACTATAAACTAGAGATGAGCATTCATAGCTTTCGGCTTCTTTAGTTATGTTAGAAAATAATTGATTTATACTCAAAGTTTCTGTTTTTCCATTAAAATTATATTTAATATTTCCATTATCATAAATACCTGTTCCTTTAAACTCTTTTAGACCTGTTATATAGGTAGTATCAATTTGTTTAAATATTGAACAGTTTTCAGAAAATCTATTTTCTAGGCCCATTAGAAAAAGTTTTAATTTATTAATATTTTGCTTATTCATTGTGCTCAAACCTTTCTTCTATAATTATTTTTCAACTATGCTACAAGTATAACAAAAAATTAAAAGCTATTGAAGAAAAATATAATATTATAATTGGTTATGTTATAATAAATGGTATGAAGAAAAGCAACTATTAAACTTTAATTAATGATTTTAGTGTAGATAAAGGGGCTTAAGATGAACAAAGGTAAGTACGTAAATTTAGAAGCTTTAAAAGGTAATGATAGAGAGTATATAATAAAGGATAGTAATTATATTATACTAGGAAGAATATTTATAGTTGAATTAGATAAAAAAAATAAGTTTTGTCAGTTTAGATTGAAATTTCATAACCACAATAATGGGGGTTATGAGTATTTAAAAGATACGTTAAATCTTATGCTGGGTATTTTGTTTAAAAATATGGGATTAAACAAAGTAAATGTTATGGTTCATGAAAGTATAAATATTAGTGCTTTTATTGATTTAGGATTTCAGTTAGAAGGTATTATCACAGATAGTGTAGTAAATAAATCTGAATATCAATCAGAAATGATGTTTGGTATAAATGAGTTTGGACTTAAAAAAAATTCAATAAAAAGAGAACTTACAATTAAGGGAATGAATATTAAGATTCATGCATTAATTCCAAGCGATGCGGAAGAAGTGTTAGAGTTTCATTTAAGAAACAGAAAATTTCTAAGGCCTTTTGAACCGTCTAGAGATGAGACGTTTTATACTTTAGAGAGCCAAAAACGTACTTTAGTAGAGAGCTATAAACAATTTTTGAATGGTAATGTTGTGAATTTTGGGATATACAAGAATAACAAACTTATTGGCAAAATAAAGATATCGAATATAGTGATGGGCAGTTTTAAAAATGCGTTTATAGGTTATTCTATGGATGAAAAGGAACAAAGTAAGGGATATATGAAAGAATCAGTTAAACTTGTAATGAAATATGCTTTTGAAGAATTAGAGCTTCATAGAATAGAAGCAACTACTTTAATAGATAATGAAAAGTCACAAAGAGTTTTAAGTAGTTGTGGGTTTAAAGAACTTGGTATAAGTGAAAAACATTTATACATAAATGGTGAATGGAGAGATCAAATGGTTTTTTATAAGGTTAAAAACAGTTAACTAATCTAATATGATTGAAATTTTATTTATAACTAGAATGGCTATTGGAATAGATATTTTTATGAATTTAAGCGTTTAGGATGAGTTTACAAGTATATGATATGTATACTAATCCTAGTGTATCAATATGAGAAAAACGTAGAATAAGTAAGAAAATAAGATTATTGTGCACTTATATTAAGATAAGTAATACGCATCATAAAACAGATAAAAATAATTATGATAAGATATTACATGTTGCTACAGTTTAGCTGCGAGAAAGTAATCATTACAACAGAGAATTTAAATTAAAAGATTAAAAAACTGTTGACAGATGATTAAATAACTGGTAGAGTAGTAGAGGTCGTCACATGATGACAAAGTAAATTGGTCTTTGAAAATTAAACAGAGAAATAGGTAAAGATAGCGAAATAATATTTCGTTAAACCAGTTAATTACTTTAGTATAAAGTAAAATTTAGTCGTAAGACTAAAAGTATGTAATGAGCTTGCGAATCAACTTAATTGTTGATTAAACGACTTAACAGTTGTCGCAGATTAATCATTTCAACTAAAAAAGTGTAAACTTTTAAATTGAGAGTTTGATCCTGGCTCAGGACGAACGCTGGCGGCGTGCCTAACACATGCAAGTCGAGCGATGAAACCTTTCGGGGTGGATTAGCGGCGGACGGGTGAGTAACACGTGGGTAACCTGCCTCAAAGAGGGGAATAGCCTCCCGAAAGGGAGATTAATACCGCATAATATGTTTTGGTCGCATGATCGAAACATCAAAGGATTTTTCTTCGGAAAATTCCACTTTGAGATGGACCCGCGGCGCATTAGCTAGTTGGTGAGGTAACGGCTCACCAAGGCGACGATGCGTAGCCGACCTGAGAGGGTGATCGGCCACATTGGAACTGAGACACGGTCCAGACTCCTACGGGAGGCAGCAGTGGGGAATATTGCGCAATGGGGGAAACCCTGACGCAGCAACGCCGCGTGAATGATGAAGGCCTTCGGGTTGTAAAGTTCTGTCTTCTGGGACGATAATGACGGTACCAGAGGAGGAAGCCACGGCTAACTACGTGCCAGCAGCCGCGGTAATACGTAGGTGGCAAGCGTTGTCCGGATTTACTGGGCGTAAAGGATGCGTAGGCGGACATTTAAGTCAGATGTGAAATACCCGAGCTTAACTTGGGTGCTGCATTTGAAACTGGGTGTCTAGAGTGCAGGAGAGGTAAGTGGAATTCCTAGTGTAGCGGTGAAATGCGTAGAGATTAGGAAGAACACCAGTGGCGAAGGCGACTTACTGGACTGTAACTGACGCTGAGGCATGAAAGCGTGGGGAGCAAACAGGATTAGATACCCTGGTAGTCCACGCCGTAAACGATGAATACTAGGTGTCGGGGGTCGAACCTCGGTGCCGCCGTTAACACATTAAGTATTCCGCCTGGGGAGTACGATCGCAAGATTAAAACTCAAAGGAATTGACGGGGGCCCGCACAAGCAGCGGAGCATGTGGTTTAATTCGAAGCAACGCGAAGAACCTTACCTAGACTTGACATCCCCTGCATAACCCAGAGATGGGCGAAGTCCTTCGGGACAGGGTGACAGGTGGTGCATGGTTGTCGTCAGCTCGTGTCGTGAGATGTTGGGTTAAGTCCCGCAACGAGCGCAACCCTTATCATTAGTTGCTACCATTAAGTTGAGCACTCTAGTGAGACTGCCCGGGTTAACCGGGAGGAAGGTGGGGATGACGTCAAATCATCATGCCCCTTATGTCTAGGGCTACACACGTGCTACAATGGTGAGTACAAAGAGATGCAAGACCGCAAGGTGGAGCCAAACTCAAAAACTCATCCCAGTTCGGATTGTAGGCTGCAACTCGCCTACATGAAGCCGGAGTTGCTAGTAATCGCGAATCAGCATGTCGCGGTGAATACGTTCCCGGGCCTTGTACACACCGCCCGTCACACCATGAGAGTTGGTAACACCCGAAGTCCGTGAGGTAACCGTAAGGAGCCAGCGGCCGAAGGTGGGATTGATGATTGGGGTGAAGTCGTAACAAGGTAGCCGTAGGAGAACCTGCGGCTGGATCACCTCCTTTCTAGGGAGTAGATGTATTGACTTCGGTCGATGCAATAGAAGAATATTAATTTATTCTTCAAAAATATCTATTGTAATTAATCGTACCTAGTTCTCTGTTTAATTTTGAGAGACTAATTTTATCTAACTCTTAGGAGTTAGATAATGAATAGTTTTTCTTAAAATGTTCTTTGAAAATTGCACAGTGAAAAAAGTTGTTTTAAAAAAATTAAAACTACGCAAGTAGTTTATAAATTAATTTAATACAATTTCGCAAAATTAATATAACCGTCTATGTAAATAGACAGAATCAAGGTCAAGCTACAAAGGGCGCATGGCGAATGCCTTGGCACTAGGAGCCGAAGAAGGACGCGTTAAGCTGCGATAAGCTTTGGGTAGGCGCAAATAGCCTGTGATCCAAAGATTTCCGAATGGGGGAACCCACATAGTAACAACTATGTACTGCATACTGAATAAATAGGTATGCAGAGGTAGACCCGGGGAACTGAAACATCTAAGTACCCGGAGGAAGAGAAAGAAACATCGATTTCCTAAGTAGCGGCGAGCGAAAGGGAAAGAGCCCAAACCCAGGTCTTTGATCTGGGGGTTGAGGATAGATCATAAATACTGCAATTCCTTAATTGAAGATAGCTGGAAAGCTGCTCCGCAGAAGGTAATAGGCCTGTAAATGAAAAGGAAAAACAGTCAGATCTAATCCAGAGTACCACGAGACACGTGAAACCTTGTGGGAAGCTGGGAGGACCACCTCCCAAGGCTAAATACTACCTAGTGACCGATAGTGAAGAAGTACCGTGAGGGAAAGGTGAAAAGAACCCCGGAAGGGGAGTGAAATAGAACCTGAAACCGTGTGCCTACAACCGGTCGAAGCACTTTATATGTGTGACGGCGTGCTTTTTGTAGAACGAGCCAACGAGTTACGATATGTAGCAAGGTTAAGTACTTAAGGTACGGAGCCGAAGGGAAACCAAGTCTGAATAGGGCGCATAGTTGCATGTCGTAGACCCGAAACCGGGTGACCTATCCATGGCCAGGATGAAGCGGAAGTAAAATTCCGTGGAGGTCCGAACCACGTTGGTGTTGAAAAACCATGGGATGAGCTGTGGATAGCGGAGAAATTCCAATCGAACTCGGAGATAGCTGGTTCTCCTCGAAATAGCTTTAGGGCTAGCGTCGATTAATTGAGTAATGGAGGTAGAGCACTGAATGGGCTAGGGGCTGACAACAGTTACTGAACCCTATCAAACTCCGAATGCCATATACTTTTATTTCGGCAGTCAGACTGCGAATGATAAGATCCGTAGTCAAAAGGGAAACAGCCCAGACCATCAGCTAAGGTCCCAAAGTGTAAGTTAAGTGGAAAAGGATGTGGGATTTCTAAGACAACTAGGATGTTGGCTCAGAAGCAGCCACTCATTTAAAGAGTGCGTAATAGCTCACTAGTCAAGAGATCCTGCGCCGAAGATGTCCGGGGCTAAAACTTACCACCGAAGCTATGGGTGTACACAATTGTGTACGCGGTAGAGGAGCTTTCTGTACTGGCTGAAGTCATACCGTAAGGAGTGGTGGACGGTACAGAAGTGAGAATGTTGGCATGAGTAGCGAGAGTTAAGTGAGAATCTTAACGGTCGAAAACCTAAGGTTTCCTGAGGAAGGCTCGTCCTCTCAGGGTTAGTCGGGACCTAAGCCGAGGCCGAAAGGCGTAGGTGATGGACAATCGGTTGATATTCCGATACCACCAATGGACGTTATTAGAAATGGGATGACGCAGGAGGATAAGATGTGCACACTATTGGATGTGTGTCTAAGCATTTAGGCGGAGCAAGCAGGCAAATCCGTTTGCTCTTAACGCTGAGATGTTATGGGGAAGGGAATTTATTCCTGAAGTATCTGATTCCACGCTGCCAAGAAAAGTCTCTATCGAGGATATTGGTGCCCGTACCGCAAACCGACACAGGTAGGTGAGGAGAGAATCCTAAGACCATCGGAAGAATTGTTGTTAAGGAACTCGGCAAATTGACCCCGTAACTTCGGGAGAAGGGGTGCCTACGTAAGTAGGTCGCAGAGAATAGGCCCAAGCAACTGTTTAGCAAAAACACAGGTCTCTGCTAAAGCGAAAGCTGATGTATAGGGGCTGACGCCTGCCCGGTGCTGGAAGGTTAAGGGGATTACTTAGCGCAAGCGAAGGTATGAACTTAAGCCCCAGTAAACGGCGGCCGTAACTATAACGGTCCTAAGGTAGCGAAATTCCTTGTCGGGTAAGTTCCGACCCGCACGAATGGCGTAATGATTTGGGCACTGTCTCAACAACACATCCGGCGAAATTGTAGTGCAAGTGAAGATGCTTGCTACCCGCGATTGGACGGAAAGACCCCGTAGAGCTTTACTGTAGCTTAGCATTGAATTTCGGTATTGTCTGTACAGGATAGGTGGGAGACTGAGAAACATGGGCGTCAGCCTGTGTGGAGTCATCCTTGGGATACCACCCTGACAGTACTGAGGTTCTAACTGGAGGCCATGAATCTGGTCACAGGACATTGTTAGGTGGGCAGTTTGACTGGGGCGGTCGCCTCCAAAAAAGTAACGGAGGCGCCCAAAGGTTCCCTCAGCGCGGTTGGAAATCGCGCGAAGAGTGCAAAGGCAGAAGGGAGCCTGACTGCGACACTTACAAGTGGAGCAGGGACGAAAGTCGGGCTTAGTGATCCGGTGGTACCTCGTGGGAGGGCCATCGCTCAACGGATAAAAGCTACCTCGGGGATAACAGGCTGATCTCCCCCAAGAGTCCACATCGACGGGGAGGTTTGGCACCTCGATGTCGGCTCGTCGCATCCTGGGGCTGAAGTAGGTCCCAAGGGTTGGGCTGTTCGCCCATTAAAGCGGCACGCGAGCTGGGTTCAGAACGTCGTGAGACAGTTCGGTCCCTATCCGTCGCGGGCGTAGGAAATTTGAAGGGAGCTGTCCTTAGTACGAGAGGACCGGGATGGACAAACCTCTGGTGCACCAGTTGTCACGCCAGTGGCATCGCTGGGTAGCTATGTTTGGAAGGGATAAACGCTGAAAGCATCTAAGCGTGAAGCCCACCCTGAGATGAGATTTCCCATAACTCGCACGTAAGTGCGGTGTTAGTAAGACTCCTGGAAGACCACCAGGTTGATAGGTTAGAGGTGTAAGCATGGTAACATGTTCAGCTGACTAATACTAATAAGTCGAGGGCTTGACCTAAATATATAATTAAAAGTAATGCGATATACTTCTTTCGTAAGAAAGAAGCGAGGCTTTGAGCGTGAGCGAAAAGACTAATTCACTGTGCAATTTTCAGAGAATATTTATATTCTCAATCTGGTGATTATGGCATGAAGGTAACACCCGTTCCCATACCGAACACGAAGGTTAAGCTTCAATGCGCCGATGGTACTGCAGGGGTGACCTTGTGGAAGAGTAGGTTGTCGCCAGGTAATGTGGCTGGATAGCTCAGTCGGTAGAGCAGAGGACTGAAAATCCTCGTGTCCCTGGTTCGATTCCTGGTCTAGCCACCAAAAACGTCTTAGATAATTCTAAGACGTTTTTTTTAGTTGGAGTGATATATTTATAAATTTTCAATTTGCCAATCGATGTTTTTTTCGCCTACCGAAGTTAAAAAATTATTAGCATCAGAAAAAGGTTTACTATTAAAAAAACCTCTATATGCGGATAATGGGCTTGGGTGAACAGACTTTATTATGTAGTGTATTGGATTTGTTACAAGAGATTGTTTTGTCTGAGCATTGTTCCCCCATAAAATAAAAACTATAGGCTCTGTTTTCTCGTTTAATAAAGCAATGATTTTGTCCGTAAAATGTTCCCAACCTTTATTTTTATGTGAATTAGCCTCTCCGGATCTAACAGTAAGAACGGTATTTAAGAGCAGAACACCCTGATCAGCCCATTTCTTTAAATAACCGTGATTAGGAATATAACAGCCTACATCATTATTTAATTCCTTATATATATTTAATAAAGAAGGGGGAATGGGTACATTTGTTTTTACAGAAAAACTTAAACCGTGAGCTTGGCTAGGTCCATGGTAAGGATCTTGACCAAGTATAACAATTTTTACATCATTATATGCCGTATATTTAAGTGAATTAAATATATCCTGCATTTCAGGATATATTTGCGCCTTTTCATATTCTTCTTTTAAAAAATATCTTAATTTTAAATAATAATCTTTATTAGATTCTTCTAATAAGAGCTCGTTCCAATCATTTACTAAATTATTCATAAAATCACCTCAATTAAGTGTAACATAAATGCATTTATTTTCATAAAATAAGTTGTTATTTTCATTGTATAAATTATAAAAATATAGGATGGTACTTCTGCTTGTTTTAAGTGTTAAATGGTATATAATAATAGAAGAAGATACAAAAATATATGGTACAAACCAATTAATAGCTGTTTTGTATTTCAGAGAAAGACAAGGAGATAGTTTATGAAAAAGGTATCTAGCACTGATTTTAAAGATTTATTTAAGAAAATAGTTCTTATTATTTTAGGCACTTTTATTTTAGCGGTTGCAATAAATTTATTTATAATTCCAAATAAGCTTCTTAGTGGAGGGCTTTCAGGAATAGGGCTAATGTTACAGTATATTTTCAATCTTCCAATGGGTATTACATTATTGATATTTAATATTCCACTTCTTATATTAAGTATATTAAAAATAAATAAGAAATTCACTGCATTTACGATATTGGGGACCATTTCGCTATCGGTTTGTTTAATGCTTACCTCATCTTTAAATAATGTTCTTGCTCCTGTTGAAGAGTCTTATAGACTTCTTTACTGTATATATGGCGGGATACTTTCAGGTATAGGGACTGGAATTGTTTTTTCTAATGAAGGATCTACAGGTGGTATGGATATTTTAGCTATATATGCTAAAAAGAAATATGATATAGAAATAGGTATAATGAGCTTTACAATAAATTTCTTAATTGTAGCTGTTGGATCTGTATTATTTAATTTTAAAGTTGGATTATATACTCTGATTTCTATGTATATTACGGTGGCTGTTATGGAAAAAGTTATGAATGGATTAAACCGACGAAAAATGCTTTTAATAGTATCAGAAAAAGAAAAAGAAGTAAGTGATGCGATAATGAGTAATTTTAATAGAGGAGTAACTATTTTATATGGAGAAGGCGCATATACTAAACATAGAAAAAATATAGTGTATTGTGTTGTTTCATTGGGTCAACTACCACAAATTAAGAGAGTAATAAAAGTTATAGACCAAGAAGCTTTTATTTCTATAATTGATATAGCTGAGGTTGAAGGTAATGGATTTAAAAGCCCTATAGGTTAATATTGCAGCTCCGTAGGAGATGATTTAATATAATGAAAGCATGTAATTAGTTACATGCTTCAGACCGTTGACAAACATAAAATGTAAAACACTCTAATTTAAAATTGGAGTGTTTTTTTTCATATTCAAAAAGGATTTTAGGACATCAATGTCGAATATATATAGTATACAAACTTTATAATTCGGAGGGCATTATTATGATTAATGAAAAGAACTTCACACAACAAAAACTAGAAATGGTGTATTTAGAAGATTTAGTTCCTAAAGACCATATTCTGAGAAATATAGATAAATACATGGATTTCTCTTTTATAAGAGAACTGACTAAAAAATATTACTGCTTAGATAATGGAAGACCTGGCGTAGATCCTATTATACTTTTTAAAATGCTGTTTATTGGGTACTTATTTGGAATAAAATCTGAACGACAACTTGTAAAGGACATTGAAGTAAATGTGGCTTATAGATGGTTTCTAGGACTAAGTCTTACTGATCCTATTCCAGATCATTCAACAATTAGCCAAAATAGACGTAGACGGTTTAAAGGTACAGATGTGTTTCAAAAAATATTTGACGAAGTAGTATTTAAGGCTATAAATCTTAAGATGGTAACCGGTAAAATACTTTACACAGATTCTACACACCTAAAAGCAAATGCTAATAAGCGAAAGCTTGTGAAAATTGAAGTTGAAAAAACGCCGAAAGAATATGTAGCTGAACTTAATAAAGCAGTGGAAGAAGATAGAATAAACCATGGTAAAAAACCTTTAAAGGAAAAAGAACCTGTTACCAAAATAAAAGAAACTAAAGTTAGCACAACCGACCCCGACAGTGGATATATGATGAGAGATGGCAAGCCGGAAGGCTTCTCATATTTAGATCACAGAACTGTCGATAGCAGACATAATATAATTACTGATGTGTATGTTACTCCTGGAAACATAAATGATGTTGATCCTTATATCGATAGATTAGATGTGCAAATAAAAAAGTTTAATTTTAATACAAAATATGTTGGTGCAGATGCTGGTTATGCTACAAATCTTATATGTAAAGAACTATATGAGAGGGAATTAAAATCTGTAATGGGATACCGTAGGTCTCCACATACAAAAGGAATGTACACAAAAAATAAATTCCAATATGTTAAAGAACAGGACATTTACGTATGCCCTGACTTAAGGGCTTTACATTATAAAACGACAACAAGAGAAGGATATAAAGAATATGTTGGTAATGCAAAATATTGCGAGATATGTCCAAATAGAGCTCAATGCTTTTCTGCAAAAAGCAAGTTTAAAACTATTAGAAGACATGTTTGGGAAACGTATAAAGAAGATGTTGTAAAGTTCACCAGAACAGATAAAGGCAGAAATATATATAGAAGAAGAAAAGAAACTATAGAGCGAAGCTTCGCAGATTCAAAACAACTGCATGGGCTTCGCTATTGCCATATGCGTGGATTAGAAAATGTGCAAGAGCAGTGTCTGCTTACAGCAGCAGTGCAGAATATGAAAAAGATAGCTAGCCTGCTATCTTTACTGTTTTTTGATTTTCTAACTAAGAAGATAGTTGTTATTTTAAATTTATCCATAACTCAAAGCGCTATCGCATAATTGCATGTAAAAAGCCCAGTATAATAAAAAAATTATACTGGGTTTGTAAACAACCTGAAGCATGTAATTAGTTACATGCTTTCATTATATTAAAAGGATAGTTAGTAAATGTTAATTTATATGATTTGTAATAGTTTAGTAATAAAACAATGGTAAAAAGGGAAATACTAAATATGTGATGTAAAAGCTAACATAAAAAACAATATAGTATTAAAAAAATTTAGATGTTGAATTCTACTTATATTAATTAACGAGGAGATGTATTTTTATGAAGATAGTTAAGGTAAGAAAAAATGCAGACGGAGATATCACAAATGTATTAACTAGTACAGGTGAAGAATTGGATGTGAGTAAGGTTGTAGCGTTAGCAAAGAAGGGAACAGTAGAATCGGTGATTGTTGGTAAAAATAGAAATGGGAATGATGTTATAAGGTCATCACCCAATAGTATCACAGAAGACAACTTAGATAATCTTCCGAATTTTTAATGACATTTTAGAAGGAACGTCCCCCTCTTGTATAAGAGGGGGTTACGGACTATAATAAAGAAAAAACTTCAGTGGCAGTATAAATTTTCTTCTGAAGTCGTCGATGCATCTTCTGCGAAGCAGTTGCAGCACCGCAGGTGATTATTTAATATAATAGTTGCAAGTCCTCTTTATTGAGTTTTTTCTTAATGTAGAGGGCTTACACTTTATTTATAACTAAGTATAATGTGATGAAGCTGGTATATTATTTGGTGTATAAAGGTATACTATTCCTAGTGTGTCAGTACAAAAGAAACTTAACATACAATAGCATTATAAAGAATACTGTATATAATTGTCGTATGAAAGAAAAAAATGAAATATTATGTTTTTGAAAGATGATATTATATTAATTGTCGCTGCGGTTCAATAGTGATGAAGCAAGAAAGATTAAGAAGAATAACAGTTAAAAGAATTAAAAAAACTGTTGACAACTTAAGATATAACAGATATAATAGTAGCAGTCATCACATGATGACAAAGCAAATTGGTCTTTGAAAATTAAACAGAGAAATAGGTAAAGATAGCGAAATAATATTTCGTTAAACCAGTTAATTACTTTAGTATAAAGTAAAATTTAGTCGTAAGACTAAAAGTATGTAATGAGCTTGCGTAACAACTTAACAGTTGTCGCAGATTAATCATTTCAACTAAAAAAGTGTAAACTTTTAAATTGAGAGTTTGATCCTGGCTCAGGACGAACGCTGGCGGCGTGCCTAACACATGCAAGTCGAGCGATGAAACCTTTCGGGGTGGATTAGCGGCGGACGGGTGAGTAACACGTGGGTAACCTGCCTCAAAGAGGGGAATAGCCTCCCGAAAGGGAGATTAATACCGCATAATATGTTTTGGTCGCATGATCGAAACATCAAAGGATTTTTCTTCGGAAAATTCCACTTTGAGATGGACCCGCGGCGCATTAGCTAGTTGGTGAGGTAACGGCTCACCAAGGCGACGATGCGTAGCCGACCTGAGAGGGTGATCGGCCACATTGGAACTGAGACACGGTCCAGACTCCTACGGGAGGCAGCAGTGGGGAATATTGCGCAATGGGGGAAACCCTGACGCAGCAACGCCGCGTGAATGATGAAGGCCTTCGGGTTGTAAAGTTCTGTCTTCTGGGACGATAATGACGGTACCAGAGGAGGAAGCCACGGCTAACTACGTGCCAGCAGCCGCGGTAATACGTAGGTGGCAAGCGTTGTCCGGATTTACTGGGCGTAAAGGATGCGTAGGCGGACATTTAAGTCAGATGTGAAATACCCGAGCTTAACTTGGGTGCTGCATTTGAAACTGGGTGTCTAGAGTGCAGGAGAGGTAAGTGGAATTCCTAGTGTAGCGGTGAAATGCGTAGAGATTAGGAAGAACACCAGTGGCGAAGGCGACTTACTGGACTGTAACTGACGCTGAGGCATGAAAGCGTGGGGAGCAAACAGGATTAGATACCCTGGTAGTCCACGCCGTAAACGATGAATACTAGGTGTCGGGGGTCGAACCTCGGTGCCGCCGTTAACACATTAAGTATTCCGCCTGGGGAGTACGATCGCAAGATTAAAACTCAAAGGAATTGACGGGGGCCCGCACAAGCAGCGGAGCATGTGGTTTAATTCGAAGCAACGCGAAGAACCTTACCTAGACTTGACATCCCCTGCATAACCCAGAGATGGGCGAAGTCCTTCGGGACAGGGTGACAGGTGGTGCATGGTTGTCGTCAGCTCGTGTCGTGAGATGTTGGGTTAAGTCCCGCAACGAGCGCAACCCTTATCATTAGTTGCTACCATTAAGTTGAGCACTCTAGTGAGACTGCCCGGGTTAACCGGGAGGAAGGTGGGGATGACGTCAAATCATCATGCCCCTTATGTCTAGGGCTACACACGTGCTACAATGGTGAGTACAAAGAGATGCAAGACCGCAAGGTGGAGCCAAACTCAAAAACTCATCCCAGTTCGGATTGTAGGCTGCAACTCGCCTACATGAAGCCGGAGTTGCTAGTAATCGCGAATCAGCATGTCGCGGTGAATACGTTCCCGGGCCTTGTACACACCGCCCGTCACACCATGAGAGTTGGTAACACCCGAAGTCCGTGAGGTAACCGTAAGGAGCCAGCGGCCGAAGGTGGGATTGATGATTGGGGTGAAGTCGTAACAAGGTAGCCGTAGGAGAACCTGCGGCTGGATCACCTCCTTTCTAGGGAGTAGATGTATTGACTTCGGTCGATGCAATAGAAGAATATTAATTTGTTCTTCAAAAATATCTATTGTAATTAATCGTACCTAGTTCTCTGTTTAATTTTGAGAGACTAATTTTATCTAACTCTTAGGAGTTAGATAATGAATAGTTTTTCTTAAAATGTTCTTTGAAAATTGCACAGTGAAAAAAGTTGTTTTAAAAAAATTAAAACTACGCAAGTAGTTTATAAATTAATTTAATACAATTTCGCAAAATTAATATAACCGTCTATGTAAATAGACAGAATCAAGGTCAAGCTACAAAGGGCGCATGGCGAATGCCTTGGCACTAGGAGCCGAAGAAGGACGCGTTAAGCTGCGATAAGCTTTGGGTAGGCGCAAATAGCCTGTGATCCAAAGATTTCCGAATGGGGGAACCCACATAGTAACAACTATGTACTGCATACTGAATAAATAGGTATGCAGAGGTAGACCCGGGGAACTGAAACATCTAAGTACCCGGAGGAAGAGAAAGAAACATCGATTTCCTAAGTAGCGGCGAGCGAAAGGGAAAGAGCCCAAACCCAGGTCTTTGATCTGGGGGTTGAGGATAGATCATAAATACTGCAATTCCTTAATTGAAGATAGCTGGAAAGCTGCTCCGCAGAAGGTAATAGGCCTGTAAATGAAAAGGAAAAACAGTCAGATCTAATCCAGAGTACCACGAGACACGTGAAACCTTGTGGGAAGCTGGGAGGACCACCTCCCAAGGCTAAATACTACCTAGTGACCGATAGTGAAGAAGTACCGTGAGGGAAAGGTGAAAAGAACCCCGGAAGGGGAGTGAAATAGAACCTGAAACCGTGTGCCTACAACCGGTCGAAGCACTTTATATGTGTGACGGCGTGCTTTTTGTAGAACGAGCCAACGAGTTACGATATGTAGCAAGGTTAAGTACTTAAGGTACGGAGCCGAAGGGAAACCAAGTCTGAATAGGGCGCATAGTTGCATGTCGTAGACCCGAAACCGGGTGACCTATCCATGGCCAGGATGAAGCGGAAGTAAAATTCCGTGGAGGTCCGAACCACGTTGGTGTTGAAAAACCATGGGATGAGCTGTGGATAGCGGAGAAATTCCAATCGAACTCGGAGATAGCTGGTTCTCCTCGAAATAGCTTTAGGGCTAGCGTCGATTAATTGAGTAATGGAGGTAGAGCACTGAATGGGCTAGGGGCTGACAACAGTTACTGAACCCTATCAAACTCCGAATGCCATATACTTTTATTTCGGCAGTCAGACTGCGAATGATAAGATCCGTAGTCAAAAGGGAAACAGCCCAGACCATCAGCTAAGGTCCCAAAGTGTAAGTTAAGTGGAAAAGGATGTGGGATTTCTAAGACAACTAGGATGTTGGCTCAGAAGCAGCCACTCATTTAAAGAGTGCGTAATAGCTCACTAGTCAAGAGATCCTGCGCCGAAGATGTCCGGGGCTAAAACTTACCACCGAAGCTATGGGTGTACACAATTGTGTACGCGGTAGAGGAGCTTTCTGTACTGGCTGAAGTCATACCGTAAGGAGTGGTGGACGGTACAGAAGTGAGAATGTTGGCATGAGTAGCGAGAGTTAAGTGAGAATCTTAACGGTCGAAAACCTAAGGTTTCCTGAGGAAGGCTCGTCCTCTCAGGGTTAGTCGGGACCTAAGCCGAGGCCGAAAGGCGTAGGTGATGGACAATCGGTTGATATTCCGATACCACCAATGGACGTTATTAGAAATGGGATGACGCAGGAGGATAAGATGTGCACACTATTGGATGTGTGTCTAAGCATTTAGGCGGAGCAAGCAGGCAAATCCGTTTGCTCTTAACGCTGAGATGTGATGGGGAAGGGAATTTATTCCCGAAGTATCTGATTCCACGCTGCCAAGAAAAGTCTCTATCGAGGATATTGGTGCCCGTACCGCAAACCGACACAGGTAGGTGAGGAGAGAATCCTAAGACCATCGGAAGAATTGTTGTTAAGGAACTCGGCAAATTGACCCCGTAACTTCGGGAGAAGGGGTGCCTACGTAAGTAGGTCGCAGAGAATAGGCCCAAGCAACTGTTTAGCAAAAACACAGGTCTCTGCTAAAGCGAAAGCTGATGTATAGGGGCTGACGCCTGCCCGGTGCTGGAAGGTTAAGGGGATTACTTAGCGCAAGCGAAGGTATGAACTTAAGCCCCAGTAAACGGCGGCCGTAACTATAACGGTCCTAAGGTAGCGAAATTCCTTGTCGGGTAAGTTCCGACCCGCACGAATGGCGTAATGATTTGGGCACTGTCTCAACAACACATCCGGCGAAATTGTAGTGCAAGTGAAGATGCTTGCTACCCGCGATTGGACGGAAAGACCCCGTAGAGCTTTACTGTAGCTTAGCATTGAATTTCGGTATTGTCTGTACAGGATAGGTGGGAGACTGAGAAACATGGGCGTCAGCCTGTGTGGAGTCATCCTTGGGATACCACCCTGACAGTACTGAGGTTCTAACTGGAGGCCATGAATCTGGTCACAGGACATTGTTAGGTGGGCAGTTTGACTGGGGCGGTCGCCTCCAAAAAAGTAACGGAGGCGCCCAAAGGTTCCCTCAGCGCGGTTGGAAATCGCGCGAAGAGTGCAAAGGCAGAAGGGAGCCTGACTGCGACACTTACAAGTGGAGCAGGGACGAAAGTCGGGCTTAGTGATCCGGTGGTACCTCGTGGGAGGGCCATCGCTCAACGGATAAAAGCTACCTCGGGGATAACAGGCTGATCTCCCCCAAGAGTCCACATCGACGGGGAGGTTTGGCACCTCGATGTCGGCTCGTCGCATCCTGGGGCTGAAGTAGGTCCCAAGGGTTGGGCTGTTCGCCCATTAAAGCGGCACGCGAGCTGGGTTCAGAACGTCGTGAGACAGTTCGGTCCCTATCCGTCGCGGGCGTAGGAAATTTGAAGGGAGCTGTCCTTAGTACGAGAGGACCGGGATGGACAAACCTCTGGTGCACCAGTTGTCACGCCAGTGGCATCGCTGGGTAGCTATGTTTGGAAGGGATAAACGCTGAAAGCATCTAAGCGTGAAGCCCACCCTGAGATGAGATTTCCCATAACTCGCACGTAAGTGCGGTGTTAGTAAGACTCCTGGAAGACCACCAGGTTGATAGGTTAGAGGTGTAAGCATGGTAACATGTTCAGCTGACTAATACTAATAAGTCGAGGGCTTGACCTAAATAATTAGAAATAACGCGAAGCTTCGGACGTAAGGAAGAAGACTAATTCACTGTGCAATTTTCAGAGAATATTTATATTCTCAATCTGGTGATTATGGCATGAAGGTAACACCCGTTCCCATACCGAACACGAAGGTTAAGCTTCAATGCGCCGATGGTACTGCAGGGGTGACCTTGTGGAAGAGTAGGTTGTCGCCAGGTAAACATGGTTTACTAGCTCAGTTGGTAGAGCACATGACTTTTAATCATGGTGTCCGGGGTTCGATTCCCCGGTAAGCCACCAAAAAAGTACTTCTTTATGAAGTGCTTTTTTTTTATTTCCATTGTTCCGACATATTATGAAATATTTTCGATTTTTTTAATTCTCCTTGTCTACTATATACTATAGACATTAATTCATAAATCTCCGGAATACTTGGATCGGTGGATAAAACCACTTTTAAAGTATCTAATGCTTTTTCTAAGTTATTTTCATTTATTAAATATTTTATAGTAATTATTTGGTGTTCAATATTTTTATCATAGGTATCATCTTTTGTAGTCAATTCAGCAAGAATAGTTTTAATCTTATCTGTAGTAAAAGGCTTCTGTAAATAAGTAATTGCCCCAAGTTTAGTACAATCCACTGCATTTTTAACTGTGGCAAAAGCTGTCATAATTACTACTGGAGCGGTTATTCCTTTAGTTCTAATTCGTTTTAGAACTTCTGTGCCACTTATTTCGGGCATTTTAATATCTAAAAATATTAAATCTACGGGCACAGTATCAATTAATGATAAAGCTTCATGGCCATTAGTAGCCATCAAAACTTCAAAATTGTTTAGTTTAAGGTAAATGCCTAGCAACGTACGAATATTTTTTGTATCATCTACAACTAAAGCTCTTTTCATAGCAGTCCTTCTTTCCCAAGTGAAAAATTGTATTATTAAATCATCTCCTGCGGAGCTGAAACATTAACGACTTCAGAAGGAGATTTATACTCCCGCTGAAGTTTTCTATTTGTTAGAGTATGTAACTCCCACTTATAGAAGTGGGAGACTTTCCTTCTGAAATGTCGTTAAACATATAGAGCTATAATTTTAACACTTAATGGTGTAGAATTATAGCTTAATTTTAGTTGAGTAAGGATTTTAAATAAAATAATAATCCTGATAATATTCTCATCTGTATTTTTAAGTTTATATATTACTTTTATTAATTATAATCAACTACAAGTGAATACTTTAACATGTAAAATATGTGTTATATGCAAATTATAGATAAAAACACACTGTACTTCTTTTAAGTAAGTTATATACTCAATTATGGAGTTAGTACTATGAGGAAAATGAACAAAAACGAATGTAAACAAAGAATAGAATTGCTAGATTTCTTAAACCACATATAACAGGTAGGAGAATGATTTTAAGGACAGTTATGCAAAGTTGCATTACTTCCTATAATTGCTTAAAATATGCATATGGTATTTAAATTTAATAGTAAATTCATATTAACTTACTAAAAGTAGTTTTAAATTCAGCTATGGTTTTTTTTAAAGAAATTTAAGTAAGGAGAACATACTATGTATATTGTAATAATAGGTTGTGGTAGATTAGGTAGCGGACTTGCTATGGAATTGTCTAATGACGGTCATGATGTGGTAATAGTGGATAAACATGCGGAAAATCTAGAGAGACTTAGAAGTGGATTTAATGGAATTAGAATTAAAGGAGTGGAGATAGATAATGATATATTAATAGACGCGGGAATAGATAAAGCAGATATATTTTTAGCTATGACTCCAGCAGATAATATAAATATTATGGCTAGTCAAATTGCAAAAGATATATTTAAGGTGCCTAAAGTAATAGCTAGAATTTTTGATCCATCAAGGGAATTTATTTATAGAAAACTAGGACTACAAACTATAAGTCCAACTGAAGTAAGTATAAATATAATTAAAAACAAAATAATAGATAAAAAATCAGATGCATTATTGATATTAAATAATGATATATCAATAGAGGAGATTACAATAAACAGACTTAGAATTAATAACATTTTAGAAATAGAAGATAAGTTTAATTGTAGGATATGTGCAGTTTCCAAAAAGGGGGAACTTATTATACCAAATGGAAATGAACTATTGGAAAAGGGTGACAAAATAATTTGTAGCATAAATAAGGAGAATAAAGAAAAGTTAGTAAAGGCAATAATGAAGGAGAAACTTAGATGAGAGCAATAGTAGTTGGCGGTGGGAAGGTAGGATACTATCTTGTTAAAGCATTAAAAGAAAAAAAACATCAGGTAGTGTTAATAGAAAAAAACACAAAAATTTGTGAAAAGGTTGCCGAAGAACTTGAAGTAGATGTAATATGTGGGGATGGCTCAGATGTTGAAGTATTAGAAGATGCGGATATAGAGCAAGCTGAAGTTGTAGCTGCAGTAACGGGAAAAGATGAGGAAAACCTGGTAATATGTCAGATGGCTAAAGTAAACTTTAATATTAATGAAACAATAGCTAGAATCAACAATCCTAAAAATACAGCAATTTTCGAAGCGTTAGGAGTGGATAAGACTGTATGTAGCACACAAGTAATTTGCAATTTGATAGAGGGTGAATTTAATAGCGAACCACTGAAAATTATAGAAAGCATTAATAAAGGAGAAATGACATTAGTAGAAGCAAAAATAGATAAAAGAAGCGCATGGAAAGATAAATCAGTAGAGCAGTTAAATATACCTAAGGAATGTGTAATACTATCAATAATAAGAAGTGGGGAAGTAATTTTTCCAAGAGGCTGCGTAGATATAAAAGAAGGTGATAAAGTACTTATTATCACAAATACAGATAAAAAAAATGATGTAGAAAAATCTATAATTGGAGGGTAAATATATTATGACTAATAAAAAAATTGTATGCGGAGTAATTACAGAGATAGGATATACATTAACATTTTTATTTATTTTATATGGCATTAATATGATTTTGGCAAGGTGATTATATGAAAAAAATAACAAAAAACTTTGATGATTTTAAAATAATAAATTTTTATGTAGGCTATGTAATAATGGGAACTGCAAGTTTAATGTTGATACCCATATTGATCTCATTGATATTTAAGGAATGGAGCGCGCTTTTAGATTTTATTATTAGTATAAATATAGCGATTAGTTTAGGTATAGTTCTTATGTTTACAGGTAAAGACAAGGTTGATAAAGTAAGGTTGCAATGGAAGCATGGGTTAATTATTGCATCTAGTTCATGGATTATATTAACTTTGTTATGTGCGGTGCCTTATGAACTCAGTGGAAATACAACATCTTTCTTAGATGCATGTTTTGATGTTATGAGTGGATTTACAACCACAGGAGTCCTACTTATTCAAAATCTTGACCATCTTTCTCTAGGATTAAATATGTGGAGACACATTCTTACCTTTGTTGGAGGCCAAGGCATGGTGGTACTAGCTTTAAGTTTTATGGTAAACCATACTTTAGGTGCTTACAAAATGTATGTTGGTGAAGGTAAGGATGCTGAACTCGTACCTAATGTAAAAAACACAGCAAGAATTATATGGAAAATAAGTATTGTGTATTTAATTGTAGGTACTATTATGCTTTGGATTAATGGAATGTTTATAGGCATGCAGCCTGTAAGTGCTTTCTTTCATGGATTATTTATTTTTATGTCTGCGTGGAGTACTGGTGGATTTGCACCAATGTCTCAAAACATTCTGTATTATCATAGTCTTTCCTATGAGTTATTAACAATGATTTTCTTTGTCATTGGTTCTTTAAATTTTGCATTACATTATGCAGTATGGCAAGGCAACAAAAAAGAGATATTCAAGAATATTGAAACACAGAGTTTTTTTATTACAGCTTTAATTATTTCTTTTTTTACAGCGTTAAAACTAACAAATTCAGGTGTATATAGTAATGGTATATCGGTTTTCAGAAAAGGTATTTATAATGTATTATCAGCGCATACAACTACAGGGTTTGGTAATCTTTATGCCAGACAGTTTGCAACTGAATGGGGCGATTTTCCTGTGGTTATGCTTATAATAGCCATGCTTATAGGTGGATCAGCATGTTCTACGGCAGGTGGGTTTAAAGGATTAAGGGTAGGATTGGTTTTTAAAAGTATAATTGCAGAGGTAAACAAATTATTAAATTCTGATAGAAAAATAAAGGTGTTTAAATTTCATCATATAAAGGAAATTATCTTAGAGGATGCAATGGTGAAATCTGCTTACCTAATAATAATATTATATATAATATTATTTTTTATAGGTACTGCGTTGGGAACCTATTATGGATACCCAGTGCTCAGTTCAGCTTTTGAAGCAGCTTCAGTTACAGGAAATGTAGGATTATCCATTGGGATTACGGCGCCTACAATGCCTACTGCAATGAAGGTATATTATATAATTGCAATGTATTTAGGAAGATTAGAATTCATATCTGTGTTTGCGCTAATAGGAGTCACATTTGGAGGCATAAAGAAATTATGGTTAAGACTTTTAAAACAATAATAGTAGTGTGTATTTTGGCTTTTTCTTTTTCAATAACATGTATGGCAAAGGAATATAGTAATTTTAATGAATTAATCGAAAATAGCAAAAATATTGATAATAGTAAAATTACATTAAAGGGTGAAGCTATTGGTGAATGTATGAATAGAGGTAAATACTCATGGGTAAATATCAATGATGGAAGCACAGCTATGGGAATATGGATTAAATCTGAACAAGTTCAAAGTATAAAAAAATTTGGTAAGTATGGTTATAGGGGAGATATAGTTAAGATAAATGGAACTTTTAATAGGGCTTGTAAGGATCATGGGGGGGATATGGATATCCATGCAAGCTCGGTTAAAATTATAGAGCCTGGGCACAAAGTAGCAATCCCTATAAGTAACAATAAAAAAGGTATAGCAATAATATTAACAGTCATCACACTTGCTTTAATTTTTTCATATATAAAATTTACTAAAAGCACTTCAAAGTGAAATGCTTTTTTTAGAACTTTAAAACTAAAACTATTTTGTCCATACTAAGCATAGTACTAGATATCCTTTTTAAGTAATGGATTATTCAAGATTAGCATTGCTAATTAAGAGGCATTTAGGATAGTCATAGTTTAAATAAACGATATTTAGATATATTAGGAAGGTGATGTGGAGTTTGAAGAAAGGTAAATTTGATGAGAAGTTTTTCAAAATTTCTAGTGAATATGAATATAGTGATTATGAAGAAATCAAACCTAAAACAATAATGATTACCAATGTGGTTAAAACTATAGTAATTATGAGTTTAGCCACTGTAATATCTCTGATATTTAGAAAAATTGGGTTACATGAATCAAATGTAATAATAGTATTTATTTTAGGTGTATTATTCGTATCAAGAAGTACTGATGGATATGGTTATGGTATACTGGCCGCGATAATTGGAGTGCTATCATTTAACTTTTTATTTACGGTGCCATATTATACCTTTCTAGCTTATAGAGCTGATTATCCAGTGACTTTTATTATAATGCTTATAGCAGCAATTATTACAAGCACTTTAACTTCAAGAGTTAAGTCGCAAGCTAAGATATCTTATATACGTGAAAATAGAATGCAAATTTTATATAAAATTAATAAATCATTGCTTACGGCAAGAAATAAAAAACAAGTAGTTGAGTTTTGTGGCGATAATTTAGTTGATATGTTTAACAGAAATATTATGATAGCTATAGTAGATGATAAAAATAATTTGCAACAGCCAAGTGAATATATGCTTAATGGAGAATATAGTAGGGGGATTTTTAAGTCAGATATAGAGGTTGGAGCAATTGAAAAATGCTTTAAAACAGGCAAATCAGTTGGCATTGAAGCTGAAATTTCCTTAAATAGTATTGGATATTACCATCCCATTAAAGGACAAAATAGGATTCTTGGAATTATTGGCATCGCATGTTTAGAAGAAAATGTGTTATCAAAAAATGAAAAGATCCTTCTAGAGTCCGTTTCTACACAAATCGCTTTAGCTATTGAAAGAGAAGAGTTATACGAAAAGAAAAGACAGATAAATTTAGAGACTGAGTCGGAAAGGCTTAGGGGCAATATTTTAAGGTCAATTTCGCATGATTTAAGAACTCCGCTAACAGGAATATTAGGGTCAGTTTCTACTATTAGTGATAATTATGATGTACTTGATAATGATACCAAGAAAGAACTTCTTGAAATAATTTATGAAGATACAAGCTGGCTTATACATTCAGTTGAAAATATATTAAGCATGACACGGATAGATGAAGGTAAGCTTGAAATTAAGAAAGAGGTAGAGATTGTTGAAGAACTTGTTGCTGAATCTATATCGAGAGTTACAAGGTTTTCGGGAAGTCATAATATTAAGATTGAACTACCAGAAAAAATGGTTATATTATTTGTAGATGGATTATTAATAGAACAAGTGTTTATTAATTTGATTGATAATGCCATCAAGTATTCACAGAGTGATTCTATTATAGAAGTTAAAGTTACAGAAAAGGAAGATAGTGTGGTTTTTGAGGTGTCAGATAATGGAAAAGGCATACCAGAAGAAGATATACCAACTATATTTGATAGGTTTTATACCAAGGCTAAGGGTAATTCCCTAGAAAAGCGAGGGATAGGATTGGGACTTGCTATTTGTAAGTCTATAATAGAAGCACATGGTGGATATATGGAAGCTTTAAATAACTCTTCTGGTGGGGCGACTTTTAGATTTAGTTTACCTGTAATAAGGAGTGATGGCAGTGGATATGAAGCCTTTGATTTTAATAGTTGAAGATGATAAGCCTATTAAAAAATTTATGAAAATTTCGCTTGAAGCACAGGGATATAAGTGCATTGAAACTGAATTTGGGAATGCGGCTATAACACTTATTTTTTCACATAATCCAGATATAATAATTTTGGACTTAGGGTTACCAGATATTGATGGACTTAATGTTATTGAGAAAGTAAGGGAGTCTACAAAAGCTAGGATTATAGTTGTTTCAGCTCGTGGACTTGAAAGGGAAAAAGTTGAAGCCTTAGATAAAGGTGCAGATGATTATTTGACCAAGCCTTTTAGTGTAGCAGAGCTTTTAGCTAGAACTAGAGTGGCACTTAGACATTTTAATGGAGAGAATAAGTCACAAAACGATGTGCAGTCAGTATTTAAGGTGAAGGATTTAAAGATAGATTTTGAAAAACGTAAAGTTATAATTTTAGATAAAGAGATACATTTAACACCAATGGAATATAAACTAATTGAGCTAATGTCAAGATATGCAGGACGCGTGTTAACTCATAAATATATAGTTGATGAGATTTGGGGAAGTTATTTTGAGAATGATACACAGTCTCTTAGGGTATTTAT
The DNA here is from genome assembly GCF_024730565.1 of Clostridium sp. CM027. NCBI lineage: Bacteria > Bacillati > Bacillota > Clostridia > Eubacteriales > Clostridiaceae > Clostridium > Clostridium sp. CM027. The sequence continues at coordinate 2,614,152 of NZ_CP077725.1, read as the reverse complement.
GGCTAATATAAGAAGAAAAATAGAGAAGGATCCTGCTAGGCCGCAGTATATCATAACGGAGGTTGGAGTAGGTTATCGTTTAGTAGATGAATAATGTTCCAAAAATGAAGCTTTTAGCTTCATTTTTTTTTGCAAAAAAATAAGACGTAACTTAAAATATTAACATAATCTTTATACATCAGGATTTATCTTTATACTTTCTTAATATCAAGTTCATGGTGATTTTGATAAGATATAATTATAATTATAATTATAAATATAAAGTGAAAGGATAACCTGGGGTGATTATATGTTAACAAATAGTAATGAAGAAAGTTCTTTTCAAAATAATATAGAAGAAGCTATTAATGAAATAAAGTCAAATAAATATGATCTAGCACATATGTATCTATATGCAGCTATGATTCAAAATGATCATTCGGCAGAAGTGTACAATTTACTAGGAGTTATTTCAGAATATAAAGGCGATGCAGCTATGGCGTGTAAATATTATAGAGCATCATATGTGTTTGATCCAACTTATAAACCAGCAGATAGAAATTTAGAGAAATTAACTTCATTTTTTTATATATTTAATGAAAAAAATATAGATTACGGAGATAATATGGAGAAAGAAAATCAAACAGCATATTTTAATAGTTATAAGGGGGTACGTGTTGGACATTTTAAAAATAATGAGACCGGTGCAAAGTCAAGGTGCTAAATAGTGTTTACAATTCAAGGAGTATCTAAGGTGATCGATTAACCACTTCAGAGGGAGAATTTAAATCCCCTGAAGTTTTTTTATGTCTTATAGAAATATAAATAGATGTTGAATAAGGGTGTTTAATTAATAATACCTTACAGGAAAATTAACTAAACTCATCTAGAGTATAATTTTAAAGGGTTGTATATTAATAAAAGTTGTTTCTTCCTATATAATCCATTGAGAAAATAACATTATTAGCTTAAAATGATTATATATATTAACATAAGAAAAAAAGGAGTGTGTTGTTTTGTTCCAATCCATAGTTGACTTTTTTGCTAAAGACAAAATACAAGAGGTTTTTAATGATTTAACATCCTATAAATTAAAATATGTAGGAATAGCTATCGCAGTTTTCGCATTATTTGTATTGTTAAAAAAGATATTCGCAAAATATGTATTCAAAATAATATTAAAACTTGTTAATAAAACGAAATTTGAAACAGATACAAAAATAGTAGCTGCTTTCCAAAAACCTGTAACTAACTTTTTTGAGGTATTAGGATTTTATTTTGCTTTTAAAATTTTAATTATCGCAGGAGTTCCAATTGACAGTTCATTTATAGAAAAGATTTTCAGTTCTGCTGTAATAATTTTAATTTGTTGGGGACTATATGATCTTACTGGAGAATCTTCTCTGCTGTTTGAGAGAATGCATAAAGCATATGATGTAAAAGTGGATAAAATATTATTCCCATTTATATCAAAAACGTTAAGAATGATGCTAGTAGCGTTAGTTATTACCATAATTGCTGAGAAGTGGGGATATAACATTCAAGGTTTTGTTACTGGGCTTGGGTTAGGAGGATTGGCTTTTGCATTAGCAGCTAAAGATGCGGCATCCAATGTTATTGCAGGTATGTTTATAATATTAGATAAGCCTTTTACTATTGGAGATTGGATTAATAGTGACACATTAGAAGGTAGCATAGAGGATATTTCGTTTAGGACTACTAAAATAAGAACTGTTGATCAAGCATTAATAATAGTGCCTAATTCAAAATTAACTAATGAGGCTGTAACCAATTTTAGCAGAAGGGGTAAACGAAGGGTTAATTTGAATTTAGAATTAACTTATAGCTCTAGGGAGAAATTAGAGATTTGTGTGGATAAGATTAGAAATATGTTAGAGAATTATTCACAGGTTAGTAAGGAAGGCATCCTTGTTACATTTGATAAATTTAATGCAACTAGTTTAGATATTTTAATATGTTTCTTTACTGATACACCAGATTTTGATGAATATTTTAAAATAAAAGAAAATGTTAATTTTAATATACTGGACATTTTACAGCAAGAGGGAATTTCAATGGCTTTCCCAAGCACAAGCGTTTACGTTGAAAAATTACCTAGTATAGATAAAGAAAAAAAAATTGAATTAGTTAATAAACTTCAAAAAAAACTTTAGGACTTTACCCTACAGCTTTTGCAGAGAATGCTATTTTAAACAATTAATTCTATAACATAACCATCAGCTATTATCGAATTTTTTACCTTGCTTTTATCAGAATAGCTATTTGTTCACCAAAAATATACAAAACAGTAAGTGATATTTAACTGGTAATCTAGTATTTAGTGGGGAATAATGTTATAATAGTAATGATGATAGTTGCTTTATTTTAGTTTAATTATATTATATAATTTAGACTAAAATAAAGTTTTTTTTATAAATGAACAGATAAGATGTTTATTGTCTGAATTTTTGGAAATGATTAATAATAAGCTTTTTATTTTTAATAAGTAAAATTAATTATTGAAGGACTATATATTATATAGTGGTTTCTGAGGAGGAATTTATTATGGCAATTAGTTTAAAAAAGGGTCAAAAGGTAGATTTAACGAAAGCTAATCCAGGCCTTAGTAATGTTATTGTTGGACTTGGATGGGATACTAATAAGTATGATGGTGGAGCTTCCTTCGATCTAGATGCAGCGGCTTTCTTAGTTGGAGCAAATGGGAAAGTAACATCTGATAATGATTTTATTTTTTATAATAACCCAAAGGACTCAGCAGGGTCTGTAACACATTTAGGAGATAACAAAACTGGTGATGGTGATGGTGATGATGAACAAATTAGAATTGAACTGAGTAAAGTGCCATCTTCTATTGAGAAGATTAACTTTACTGTAACTATTCACGAAGCTGTTCAAAGATGCCAAAATTTTGGACAAGTATCTAATGCATTTATAAGAATTCTCAATGAAAATAATGATAATGAATTAATAAGATATGATTTAAGTGAAGATTATAGTATTGAAACCGCAGTGGTAGTAGCAGAACTATATCGTAACAACGGAGAGTGGAAGTTCAGTGCAATAGGAAGTGGTTTTGAGGGTGGATTAACTGCGCTTTGTAGTAACTTTGGAATTAGTGTAGATTAAATGGCATTGAAAATGATGATAAACAGCATTAAAAATGATGATAAACAGCATTAAAAATGATGATTAATAAGGAGGAATAATTATGACAATTAACTTAAGTAAAGGTCAAAAAATAGATTTAACTAAAACTAACCCAAGTTTAGCTAAAGCAGTTATAGGACTAGGCTGGGATACAAATAAATATTCAGGTGGAGGAGATTTTGATTTAGATGCTTCAGCCTTTTTAGTAGGTTCAAATGGAAAAACCAATAATGACCTAGACTTTATATTCTATAACAATTTAGAGCATTCAACAGGAGCTGTTATACATACCGGTGATAATAGAACTGGAGAAGGCGAGGGAGACGATGAACAATTAATCATTGAATTTTCTAAAGTACCAACAGACATTGATAAAATTGCAATTACAGTAACTATACATGATGCAATAGCTCGTGCACAAAATTTCGGCCAAATTTCTAATGCGTTTGTTAGAGTGGTAAATGAAGAAACTAATGAAGAAATCCTAAGGTACGACTTATCAGAAGATTTTTCAGTAGAAACTGCATTAGTATTTTGTGAAATATATCGTAACAATGGAGAATGGAAATTTAGTGCGACAGGAAGTGGATTTCAAGGTGGATTAGCAGCCCTTTGTAAAAATTATGGTCTTGATGCATAGAAAGCAATATGATATTTAAATTAATCAGTGGATAAATATTCACTGAATATTTAAAGGGGATGACAAAATGGGTATAAATTTACAAAAAGGTCAAAAGATAAATCTTACAAAAGATAATCCTGGGTTAAAAAAGACAATGGTCGGACTTGGATGGGATCCAGTGGAGCGAGCATCTAAGGGATTGTTTGGAGGCTTATTTGGTGGAAAGCAAGCACAAATAGATTGTGATGCTTCTGTGCTAATGCTTGATGAAAATGATAAGCTAAGAGGAAAAGAAAATATGGTTTATTTCGGGAACTTAAAAAGTAAATGTGGTAGTATTCAGCATATGGGAGACAATCTTACTGGAGATGGTGATGGAGATGATGAGCAAATTATGGTTGATCTGTCAAGCATACCTCAAAATATAACTAAGTTAGTTTTTGTGGTTAATATCTATGCGGCAGTTCAGCGTAAACAACATTTTGGTATGATACAAAATGCTTTTATACGTTTAGTAAATCTAACGGACAATAAAGAGATGCTTCGTTTTAACTTAACAGAAGAATATTCTGGTAAAACTGGGTTATTCGTTGCAGAAATTTATCGCAATAATGGAGAATGGAAATTTACAGCCGTAGGAGAAACAGATGCTTCATCTGGCTTAGGTGAAATGATAAAAAGATACCAATAGACAAACTGGGTTTAAATAGATTATAGATAAATGTAGATATATTTATATACATTTATAGATATATAGATATATAGATATACTAGTGATGTAGAAAATGAGAGGGTTATCATTTTCTACATTTTAATTTAAAAGAAATTATGTAAATTACAGAAGGGTGGATAACATGAAATATTTTAATAAGCAGATCTCAGAAGTTTTAAAAAGTCTTAAAGTTGATAGTAGTAAGGGATTATCGGGTTCTGAGATTAAAGAAAGACTAGCAAAGTATGGTGCTAACGAATTTACTAAACAAGAAAAGGGATCGATGTGGGATAGTATTAAGGAGGCAATAACTGAGCCTATGATGATAATACTTTTAGTGGCAGCGGTAATTAGTGCATTAGTAGGAGAGTTTAGTGACGCCATTGGTATAGTATGTGCTGTAGCAATAGGAATTGGCATAGGAATTTTCACAGAAGGAAAATCACAAAAAGCTGCAGATGCGCTTTCAAAAATGACAGAAAATATAGAAGTAAAAGCATTGCGTAATGGGAAAATTGTTCAAGTGAATAAAAGTGATTTGGTACCTGGTGATATAGTTTCAATTGAGACGGGTGATATGGTACCAGCGGACGGAAGACTCATAAGTAGTATAGATTTAATGGTTAGAGAGGATATGCTTACAGGAGAATCAGAAGACGTGAGCAAGGATTTCGATGTTATTATAGAAATGGAAAATATACAAGCTAAAGATAAAAATATTGTGCAAGACCCTATTCCAGCAAAACAAACGAATATGGTTTTCGGGGGAACACTTATTGCGTATGGTAGAGCTAGCTTTGTAGTTACTTCCACTGGTGATAGCTCACAAATGGGCGAAATAGCTAAAAATCTTGAAGAAAGTGATTTAGAAACACCGCTTCAAGCAAAACTTGGAGATTTGGGTGCTAAGATTTCAAAAGTATCAAGCGCAATAGCTGCGATACTATTTATAATTATGATTATAAAAATGGTTCTAGCGAATACTATATCACCAGATACTACCGGTGTATTTGCCTTTTTAGAGTCTGTTGGACCAATAAAAACTGCGTTTGTTGTATGTGTTGCTTTAATTGTTGCAGCTGTTCCAGAAGGTCTTCCAACAATGATAAATATGACACTTGCAATAACTATGCAAAAGATGGCTAAGATAAATGCGCTTGTTACTAAAAAAGAAGCCTGTGAAACAATAGGTTCTGTAAGTGTAATATGCTCAGATAAAACAGGTACACTTACTCAAAATAGAATGACTGTAGAACAAGTTTACTTAAATGGCAAGTTCAAAGCAAGAGATGAATTAAGCGATAGAAATAACTATTTTATAGATAACTGTATCGTAAATTCAACAGCAGATATTGAGAAAGCTGATAAAGAAGTAAAATATTTAGGTAGTGCAACAGAATGTGCTCTTCTTTTATACAATGATGCTTGTGATTATGTACAAGAAAGACAAAGCGCAAAAATAGCTCATCAAATTCCATTTAGTTCAAAGCGTAAGAGAATGAGTACTGTTATAGAAGAGGATAAAGGTGCCACAGTATTAACAAAGGGAGCGCCAGAAATTATTTTAGAATTATGCAAGTATGAACATATTAATTGCATGGAAGTGGAGCTCGATCAAGCAAGACGAGAAGAAATATTAGATGAAATAGAGAAACTTCAGAGAAAATCTATGCGTGTACTTGGATTTGCATATAGAAATATAAGTGAAGAGGTAGCTATGGCATCCGAGCAAGGCACTTTAGAAAATGACTTAGTGTTTACAGGATTCGTAGGAATAAGAGATCCTCTAAGACTTGACGTTAAGGAAGCCGTAGAAACTGCTAAAAAAGCAGGAGTTTCTACAAAAATGCTTACAGGGGATAACATTAATACCGCCATTGCTATAGGAAAAGAATTAGGATTACTTAGTGGTAAAAATAGGGCAGTAGAGGCTACTTATATAGATACATTATCTGATGAGGAACTTAAAGATGAAATAACAACAATCTCAATAGTAGCACGTTCAAAGCCTGATACAAAAATGAGAATAGTTGAGGCTCTTCAAAGTAATGGAGAAGTAGTTGCAGTAACTGGAGATGGAATAAATGATGCTCCAGCCCTTACAAGAGCAGATGTGGGTATAGCTATGGGTATAGCTGGTACCGAAGTTAGTAAAAATGCAGCGGATATAATTTTAACAGATGATAGTTTTGGGACTATAGTAAAAGGAATTAAATGGGGAAGAGGTATTTATGAAAACTTCCAAAGATTTATTCAATTCCAGATAACTGTAAATATAATTGCATTCTTAACAGCAATTTTATCTGTAGTGTTTGACTTTCAAATGCCATTCACTACAATACAACTTCTATGGGTAAATATTATAATGGATGGCCCACCGGCACTATCCCTGGGACTAGAACCAGTAAGAGATGCTGTTTTAAACAGAAAACCTACAAATAGAAATGCTAGTATTATAACTAAACAAATGTTAAGAAGTATGATTGCTAATGCCTTATATATAACTTGTGTTATCATGATTCAGATGAAATTTGACATATTAGGAACTGGATTCCCTAAAGATGGGATTGCAGGACCAAACGAAATGCAAACAGCATTATTTGCATTATTTGCTTTCAGTGCATTATTTAATGCTTTTAATTGTAGAGAATTTGGGTCAGATAGCATATTTCCTAGCCTTACAAAGAACACTATATTTTTAAAGATAATTATGATTACAGCAGTAACACAAATATTTGTAACTGAAGTGTTTTCAAAATTCTTTAATGCAGTGTCTTTAAGCGCTACTATGTGGTTAAAGATAATCATTTTATCTTCACTTATAATAGTAGTAAATGAAATTGTGAAATTGATTGTGAAGCCTTTTGTAAAAAAAGAACAACAACAAATAGAAGAAGAATCAGAAGAAAAGAGAGTAGCTTAGAAGAGTAGGAATATGAAAATAAATAGACTGGAATACGTACTTATTATTTATTTTCATGTGGACAAAATGATAAATCCCCTATTATTGATTTTAATCAATAATGGGGGATTTAATTTGTTCTAAATAAGGTAAACGTAATATTATTCAATATAGGAACATACTTCATTACGAGAAATATCGTTAATTTCGTGGAATTTTTGATGTACTATATTTAAAATTTCCTCACCTGCAAATATACCAGATTTTTTTGTAATATAGACATTATTATGGAGTGTTTTCTCGAAAAGGTTACTTAGTAATTCTCCGTGAGACGGAACTAATCCATAATTTGAATGTTTAATTAGGGGGTAGTCTAGCAGAGAATCACCAGCAGCAAGGAATATATTTGTATTTTCTAGTTGCATTATATAATTTATAGGATCATATTTATTTATACAATTAGGTACTATATATACCTTTTTACCTTGCTTTGATACGCTGTAATTATAGCCTTTGCAAAATGAACGTAATACTTCAAAATAATCTAATTCCACTTTCCCATTTGTTATGTTATTAGCTAGTTTGTCCTCATCCACAATAGAGTATATGAATAAATCTTCACAAGTTTTATATGATTTTATAAAATCACTTTCTAAAAAGAAACTGCATAATACTATCATATTCCTAACAGATACAACTTTTTTAAGCTTATTAGAGCTTATATCTGTCCAAGATTTAAGTTCAATACCATTCTTAAGAATGATACCTCCATTGGCTACAACGGCATATTTAGGTTTTATTATATCATAAAAATATTTCATTCGCGTGTATTGCTCTGGGGAACGAGTGGTAACAGGTATAAAAAGCATAATTTCATTTATATGTTCAAGTTTATTGTGCATGGATTTAGTAATAAAACTGCACATATTGTTATTATAAAAGTCAACAGGAAAAAGGTTTTCTTCATTAATTAAGTTACAATGTCTTGAAGAATATATAAGCGTACTATCAAGGTCCGAGGCAAATATCATAAAAACACATCCTTATAGATCTTCTTTTTCCTTAGATTTAATAATGCCACAGCAGGAATAGCACATATCGGTATATATTTCTACAGGAATATCCTTTTCCGCGGCTAACGTAAATATATGCTTTAAATTTGGATTATCAAAGGAGTCAACTAGTATTTTAAAGGGAATTCTTCTTAGAAGTACTCGTGTGGTTTCCCCAATTCCTGGCTTTATAAGATTAATATTATTGATGCCAAATTTATGTCTGATGCTTTCGATGTCGCGAAGTCCTTTGCAGTTTAAAGAATTACCATCAAACTCAATATCTGCGGCAACTTCTGTAACGTTTGGGTCATTCAACAGTTCATATAGATAATTATTATCTAGCTCATCGAAACAGTTACATATTTCATCTATATAGAAATTGGAAACATCAGCGGGCGTTAATTCTTTATAAAATTTTGTGCCGTGAAAATCATCACTGCAAATAAACTTATCATTAAGAACAGTCCTACTTACAAGACCCGAAACTGTAGAATTAAGACAAGCGCTTGGAATTAAAAAATCTTCTCTTGTACCATAAATGAGGGTACAATGAGCGGGGTCCGATAGTACGGCTAGGTCCGAATTCAAGGTTATATTAAACTCCTGCGAATATTCTTTGCAAGCTTTTGTTAATGTATGTTGAATAACCCCTTTACCTGTCCACCCATCAATGAATTGTATTTCTGAGAAGGGGTGATTCTTTAATATATACATAAGTGCATTTTTATCTATGCCTTTATCACGTATTATAGAAATACTGTAATGAGGAGCGGTTATATTATACTTAAACTGTATATATCTTTTAATTAATATGCCAATAGGTGTACCGGCTCTTGCAAGAGAGACTAAAACAATATTTTTACCTCTTTTAGCTATAATTTTCTCGCTTAATATAGAAACTAGAGAAGCTAGTTTGTTTTTTGAATGCTCAAGGGTACTATAGAAAATATCCATGTATCCTTTTGAGGGAGTATATTCTATTGGTAACATTTCTGAATAGTGGATTCCACTTTGTATAGCATTTTCTCTAAATTCATTATCTTGCTCCACTATAAGGTGTGATATGTCTTTAAGAAGAAATACAACATCTTCCGTGCAGTAGCTTCCTGAAAAAATACATTTATTCATTTAAATACACCTCTTTTTTATATTATTTAAGAAACTTAAAAATTATCTGCTGTAATCAATTTAAAAGGGATTATACATTAGCATTTCCAGCATACAAATATAATGGATTTAGCATGAAAATAAGAGAAAATGCTATTTAATTCATCTTTCTTTTCTTTGGTTAAAGGCTTTTCAGAGAAGAAAAATACCTGGGTATAGAAATTATCAGGAATATTATAAAGGTAGTTAGTTATAGTGTCATCCTCAGGGCTTTGAAAAGCAATCTTATTTTTATTTCCATAAGAAGCTATATTTCTAGCATGAACGGGACTTCTTGTAGTGGAATGAAAATAGACATTATCTCCGAGCATCGAGCTTATACTACAAGGTAAATATATAAACTCCCCAGTTCCTATGCAAAGACAATTTCCAGTAGTTCTTTCTTTTATCAAAAATTTAGATATTGAATTGATTTCTTCAGAAATTTTCAAATTATCGCGAGAGGTAATTCCAAATCTACCAGTAGATTTATTATAGCCCTCAATACTTTGCGCTATTTGAAAAACACACTCTTTACTTGGAATTAGTTTAGTAGAACTTGGAGGAATAGTTATCTCGTCGCTAATAATATCTTTTGATTTACTGCACTTAATATCACCTTTTAATAAGGAACATACCCTGACATCTATGTTTTTTTCATCAATGAACATTTTATAACTATTAGCATCTCGCCAGTCTAAAATGGATATTATCCCAAAATATTTCCCGGGAAGGCATTTTATTAAATTTAATGCAGATTTACCTGTAGTAAGTTCATCGTCTATTAAAACTATATCAGAAAATTTATTAAAAAAATCACTTTCATAAGGGAAAAGCGAATGCTCTACTGCATGAGAATGTTCTTCATTAAAAAACAATGCAGGTTCTATAGAAGTTATTTTCTCACGCGAAGTATGTATATAAGCCGCATTTGAGAAGTTTTGAAATACTGATTGAGCAAGACCTGTAGCTGTCTCTGCAAAACCTATAAAAAGGGTTTTGTTTGCAAGCCTTATGGGTGTGTTTAAAATATCGTGTAAACTGTGGAGATTAACAGAGGTATCCATGTTATGAGAGACATCTAATGAAATAAGCGTATCAACTAATTCAGTAGTAGGATAAAGCACTGTGTCCTCTCTTTCATTAATCCATAAACGAGCCAAAATTCCTCCAATAATTTTTAGAGTATCTGGAATCATTGGCATATGTTTTCCTATAACCTTACTTACAAATAAAAAATCCCTCTTTTTATTTTCTCTAGCGGACATTGTAAAAAGCTTTGAAGCTGGAATGTTACATTTATTTTCTTTTATATTAAGTGATATTTGTAGGCTATTATCTATATTGTAATGAAGTGATTGATTGTAATAATTCTCTGTGTGATTTTCCATCCTCTAATACCCCCATTATTTTAGCTTTTAGTAATGTTTCTTTAGCCCACATTTCATGGGGTTTTACCTCATTCATTTTATTGGAATAATTGCTCTTTATTACACCATCAAGTGATGAACTGATAATATTAAGTGCATCTGTATAGTCTTCTTTAGAAACTACCATAAGAGAATTTACTACATTTACTTGAGTTGGATGTATAACAGTTTTACCAGTTAAGCCATTGGTTCTATCTAAAAGGGTTTCTTTAATAAGAACATTATTATGAAAATCTAAAACGTTGCTATAATATTCATAAACTACCCCGGAAATAACATAATCATCTCGTTTAAAGACATTTATTATATCACTAATACAGTCCTTTATTACGGCTAAATCGTATATGGTGAAATCTTTACCTCGACGAAGACTATATAATCCAGAAAAATCTGTTCCGCCAATTCGAATGTTTAAAACATATTCTTTATAAGAATCTAAGATATGTTTTACGCGAGTAAGTTCTTCTATTCGAGTTTCTTTATGAATTATGCAGGGGGTTTCGAGTATTGGCATCCCGTACAGGGTTCTTTTATTAGATATATTGTATTCTTTTAGTATAGAAAAGTATTTTTCTCCAAGTGTAAAATCAAATTTAGGGAAAATAAAACCACAAAGACCAATTAAAGAAGATTCATTAATCAACTTTTGAAGTTGACTAACATTTCGGACTCTGATAAAAATAAGGGGTAGACTATCGATAAAAGAAGAGTTATCTTTTAAAAGAAGGCCGATACTCTTAAATAGATTAATAATGTTAGTTTCAGCTTGTACAACTTGGTCTGAAGATACGGAATCTTCAAGACAAAGACTGATGGTGTGAGTACCCATTTTGTTACTTAAAAGAATGTCCTTAAGTAAATGTTCTCGCGTTGCTGGCATGTATAAACATGCGCCTAATGAATAGGATAACTCTTCCTTTGAGGAAAATAATCCGTAAATTGAAGGGGCTTTAAAGAAAATATCTTGTGAATTATTAATATTATTAAAATATCGCATAATTGTTCTCCATTTATTATAATAAATTAATCAGTAATTTAAAGATTATAAATAGTACTGATTGTGATACAAATTATAGCATATTTCTATACACAATTACATATTACACACAGAAATTACTGAATATAGAATAAATATAATTGATCTATTCGTTAATAAATCATTAACAACATTATGATATACTTTACACATAGAATTTTAAAAAATGGAAGTTTGCAAAAATACATAGAGTACATAGTTAGAAATTCCGCTATATTTAAATTGAGAAAGGAGTCAACATACATGTTTAATTTTAGAAATCACCAAGAGCTTACTTGCATCGCCGAGGGAGATGGACATTTTTTTGCAAAAGTTGGTGCTATGGTGGCTTACACGGGTAATTTTACTCAAGAAAAAGTATTAGTAGATACAAATAACAATCAAAGCATATTCAAATCTGTTATGAATCTAGCTGCTAGAAAGCTGACAGGTGAGAATATTCCTATTATGAAAGTAAATGGACGGGGAAGTTATTATATGGCAGACAAAGCACAACATATTAGTATAATTACACTTCAGTCAGGTCAGAGTATAGGAGTTGAAGGAGAAAATTTACTTGCTTTTACGCAGGAGTGTAAATATGGAGTTAGATTTATGGGGTCAGGTGTAATATCTCAAAAGGGTATGTTTACATCAAATTTAACAGCTACTTCTAATAATGCGCAGGTAGTTATAACTACAAATGGAAACCCGATTATTCTAGAGTCTCCTTGCGTAGTAGATCCTGATGCAGTAGTATGCTGGACAGGCGCTGACCCTCATTTTAAAACGGATGTAAATTGGAAAACTTTTCTTGGGCAAACCTCTGGAGAATCCTATATGTTAGAATTTAATTCTCAGGGCGAAACTGTAATTATCCAGCCTTGTGAAAGAACTTCAGGATTAAATGTTGCAATAGATTAGGAGGTACGTGTTTGTGGCTATAATTATTGAAAGCAGTAATAAAAAAATAATATCTCAAAAGAGACAATATGGAAAATTAATTGTTGAGACCTCAATTATTCCCGAAAAAAAGGCAACTGTAGTAATGGCGCCAAATCAGAACACGAATAAGAATAATGCTGAAGGGTTAAACAATGTACATTCTAAAATTATTTCTGAGCCTAAAGTTAATGTCCCATTAAAGGTAAATAATATGAAAAAAAGAAAACTTGTGGATGTTACTAAAAGCATTAAATTAGCGAAAGGGCAGAAGTTAAGCTTAAATCAGAACGCTAAAAATCTTTCGAAATTAATAGTAACATTAGATTATAATATAATAAAAAATAGTTATAATGAGTTTGATTTAGATGTATCGGTATTTATGGTAGATATAAATGATAAAACAGCAGAGAAAGACTTTATTTTTTATGAAAACACTAAGAGCACTTGTGGCGGAATAGTAATTAAAAAGGATCATAATACTTCTCTTAAGGAAGCTTACAATGAGTGCATACAGCTAGATTTAAATCTAATACCACTTCGCATTCAAAAATTAGCGTTTACTGTAACCGTATATGAAGCAAATGAAAGGAAGCAAAACTTTGGGCAAGTATCAGATGGATATTTTAGAATTATAGCGGGTGACAATAAACAAGAAATTCTAAACTATAAATTTAATGAAAATTTATCTGTAGAAACAGCCATCGTAGTAGCTGAGATATATAGATATAAAAATGAATGGAAAATTAATTGCATAGGTAGTGGATTTAGAGGTGGGTTAGAAGCTTTGTGTAATAATTATGGGATCGATACGGTTTAGGAATTGATTGTTAGCTTTGAAATTCCTAAATATCAACATTATATAACTTATATTTAAAATAAATAAGGGACTTTACTCAATAAGTCCCTTATTTGTTTTTTGAAGAAAATCATTTGAAATTAAAGATGTTAGAAAAGAATTTTTTTGCTTTTTCTTTGGTATATTTTTTTTCGTTTTTAAAATCAGGTAAGGATAAATTGAAATTAACTTCTTCTAATCTATGAGTATCATAAAATTTTTCCTGGATTTTTCCTTCTATGTTATTATAGCCAGTAGGAGTTAATATAGTAATGTCAAATCCAAATATGTTTAAAAAACATAATACAATGGAATCTTCATCGCTAAAAATACTTTCATTATTATCATAAATAACAAGTTTAGGTATTTTTGAAGGGTAATCATACTGCTGAATTAGCTGTAGTATATTTTTATCAAGATTTAAGATGGTCATTAAAATCTTTAATTTGAATTCTTTATCTATAGTTTTTATTAGCATATCGGTTTTCATCAAATAATTTATTTTTTGCAAAATAGTATGTTGCAGGGAAGTTTTTAAATAAGAAAATTTGTAACAGCTATGATTTAGTAGTTTTTGTTTATCAATTAACCCGATATTATCAAGTACAAAGGCTAAGGAGTATAAATCGGTTTTGGAGTAGGTTACCTTAGTAAAAGGAAGTTCAGCTATAAATAATGTATTATCTGATGATTTTAACTTGAAGAAATCATTCCAATATAAATTTAAATCGCTGTGTACACCGCTTATTTTCGCGAATAAGTTTGGCATATATATGGTGCTATTCTCTACTTTAAATCCTGTGCGCAAACTAGAAGGTTCATCCCATAAAATTTTCAGCTCATAAAAGGTAGTTTTTAACGTAGTAGGGTGAGTTTCATATTTTTCAAATTGCCAAGGCTTATAAAAGCCATCATCATCGGTATATAGTGTAGCCTCTAATTCCCTTGAGGCTTTTAGAGCAATAGTTTCGTGTCTTATGAGTAATTCTTCTTTTGGAAATTCTTTTAAATGTGATTTATATGGGAGTTCAAAGCTTTTTGAAAATAGATCACTATATTCTGTAATCTCTAAAATCATATCACAGAAGGAATTTATATATATAATATCACAGCCTAATCTAGATAAAAAAATCAAGAATAAAAGCTCATGTTTTTTAATATCACCATAATATATTACTTTAGGATTAAAAATTTCATCGGACGAAGTATTTTGAAAGTCGAAATTTTTCATAAGGTTTGGAACAAATTCATAAACCCAAGAAAGTAATTTCAAAGAAAAATTTCTAACTTTGGACAGGTTTAAATTTTTTTCTTCCTTACAGTATAAATCTAATATATAGCTAAAACTATTTGCCATAGAGCAATTTAAAGTATGATTACTCGTGGGGAAAACCTTGTGTTCTAGAAATAGAGCCGCAAGCTTCCTTGTGAGTGATACATCAAAAGGATCTATATATTGCCATATGTTTAAAGTACTGGTGATTAATTTAGGATTAGAGCGTATGGGTATAGAGTCTGTGAATTTTAAATATAAACCATCGAAGATACTAAAGTTTTTGTCTAATCTAAATAGATCATTATAATAGTCATCTTCATTTTGCTTTATTCCTATATATCTATAAAAATATACTGGGATAAAAGCAGAAGATCCACCTAAAAATCCAATTCTTTTATTGGCAGGAAGGGTTAAATCATCAAATATATTTATACTGCATTTAAGGATAATATTAATAGAATCTTTAAAGGTTATGTCTAAAGATGAATTTCTGTTTTCTACAACATATTGTTTGTTTTGATTAATAGTTTTTTGAGATTCAATAGTACCCTCTCTTTTGGCTTTAGTATTAGTAAGGTTTGTTTTAAAATTAAGATCTATTAATGGTTCAGTCTTAGGTAAAATTATGAGTTTTGAATACATATTTTCTTTATCAATTTTGACGAAATCCATATCGGATAGTGAATTAACATAAAGCACATCACAACCTAGCTTCGATAAGAATATTAAAAAATATATTTCATGTTTTTTTATCTCACCATAAAAAAGGACTTTAGGATTAATAATATCTTTTTCAATTTTAGGGTTATAATCAGAGTTTTGGAATAATTTTGGAATAAATTCTCCAATCCATCCTAAAAATTTAACAGCAAAATTCTTGATTACAGTTTCAGTAACATTAGGTTTATTTGCTAAATAAAGATCTAAGGTTTCGTCAAAACTACTTTCAATATAATCATTGAGGAAGTTGTTTTTTATGTTCGGCAGTAGTCCTTTAGTTTTAAGAATACTAATTAAAGTATTTCTTTGGAGTGGATTGGAACTAAGAAGTCCATCCCAGGGTATTTGTAATATAGAGGTAGATAAAATTGTCATTGGTATTCCTGAGGTGAATTTTAAATATGAGCTTTGAAGTGAAGTCAGCTCATCGTTTAGTTTATGTAAATTCTCATAATAGAGTTCTTTATTTTCACAAGAGCCAATATATCTATAAAAATAAATAGGTATATTAGGTGATTTCGATCTAATAAACCCAGGACGTTTATTTACAGGAACAAATATATCTTTAAATAAATTTTGTGATTCTAAAATAGATGTACTTATCTGTTTTCTAGTATTAATCAAAGTTTAACCCCCAATCTTATTTCTAGATCTATAGTACCGACTGATATAGATTTAGAAAATAAAATTAAATTTATATAAAGAAATTTAATAATAAAATGAGATTTTATTTATTAAAAATAATATACAGTTATTATAACTAGTTTATCATTTAATGTATAAAAACACTATAAAACTCTAAGGCTAATAATAGAAATACGAAAGGAAATAAAGAATACTATAAACATACTAAGACAGAGAGGATGTTATAAATTGAAAATAAATGAATCACTAGTATGCCCAAAATGTAATAGTAAAAACTTCGAAATAAAACATGAGGCAACTTATCTCTATACATATAAAATAGATACAGTAAATATAAATATAGATGATGAAGGAGCAGAAAATCTTCCGTTTTTATTTGATAATAGAGAACAGACTTGTTTCAAGGAATTTATAGAATGTAATCAGTGTGGCACCAAATATCCTTGCTGCTTTGATAAAGACAATCAAACTGTAGATTTGACTATAATGAAAAAGGCAATAAGAGCAGACAATGTAAAAAAACCTGAGTTCCTTGGGTGAAGATCCAGGGTCAACTTTTATAATTTGTATATATAGGAACATATCATGTGAAATGCGCTTCAAATAATGTATATTTTTGGGGCACACTAATATAGCTATTGAAATATACATATAATAAATATAAAATATAAACTATTTAGGAAGTGAGGGTTATGATATATTTCAATAATGTTCCAAGATATTCTTATAATATTATAAACACTTATCCACATGATGTTAATGCTTTCACCGAGGGGCTAGTATATGAAGATGGGCTTCTTTATGAAAGCACCGGAAGAATTAATGAATCCACACTACGTAAAGTAGATTTGCAAACAGGAGAGATTTTAAAGTTACACAAATTAGATAGAAATTATTTTGGCGAAGGAATTACACTTTATAATGATAAAATTTTTCAGCTAACATGGAAATCTAATGTGGGATTTATTTATGATAAAGATACTTTTAATTTAATTAATAAATTTTACTATAATACAGAGGGGTGGGGAATCACTCACAACGATGAGCATTTAATTATGAGTGATGGTACAGATGAAATATATTTTTTAAATCCCCAAAATTTTAAAAAGGTGTATAGTATTAAAGTACATGATGAATTTAAGCCTATTAAAAAACTAAATGAATTGGAGTTTATTAAAGGGGAAATTTATGCGAATGTATGGAAATGTGATAAAATTGCTAGAATTTGTCCACATAGCGGGAAAATAACTGGATGGATAGAGCTTAAAGGACTGCTAAGTCCTAAAGAATGTAAAAGAGCAGGTACACTGAATGGAATAACGTATGATAAAAAAAATAATCGCACCTTTGTAACTGGAAAGATGTGGCCTAAAATATTTGAAATAAAATTAATTTAGAAATGTGTTAATTTGTTAATATAGCTGGAGATGGGGAAATTAAAAGTTACTCAGAGATGATGAATGAAGATCAGGCTATAGCAACAAAACGTATGGCAGAATAAACTGAAGGTTTGGGTGCTGATGGTGTTATTAACATAAGATATGCAACTAGCGCAGAGGTTATTGCTTATGGAACTGCGGTAAAATGTAAATAGTAATAAATTATAAATATTACAAAAATAACTTTAGAAAAACACTGTAATAGTTAGTTACAGTGTTTTTCTAAAGTTAATCTTTTTTGAACAATATTTAGTTTTCTCTTTGTTATAGTAAAACTATATTCTCTTCTATACAATCGGTTATCATTTCATCTGGCCATATTGAGGAGTGAACTTCACCAATATGAGCCTTGTTTAGGAAATACATACACATTCTAGATTGGCCTATGCCACCACCCATAGTATATGGGAGCTTACCTTCCAGTAACATCCTATGGAATTCTAATGTACAACGTTTCTCACAACCTGATAATGCAAGTTGCTCTTTTAGCGCTATTTCATCAACTCTTATTCCCATAGAGGAAAGTTCAAAGGCTTTTTCTAGTATTGGATACCAGAATACGATATCTCCATTAAGTGACCAATCGTCATAGTCGGGAGCTCTACCATCGTGCTTTTCGCCAGATTTTAGGTCGCCACCAATTTGCATTATAAATACTGCAAGTTTTTCTTTGCATATGGCATCTTCCCTTTCTTTTGGAGTAAGAGAAGGGTACATATCCTCTAGTTCTTGTGTAGTTATAAAGAATATTTTTTCAGGTAAAAATTGGTCTATTTCAGGATATAGTTTGTGGATATGATCCTCAGTATCTTTAAAAACTGCATAAATACTAGTTACAATTTCTTTTAACTTATCTAAAGTTCTTTCTTTTTTAAGAATGACCTTTTCCCAATCCCATTGGTCCACATATATGGAGTGAAGGTTATCTAAATCTTCATCGCGTCTTATAGCATTCATATCAGTATATAGACCTTCTCCGGACTCAAAATTATATCTATATAAAGCCATTCGTTTCCATTTAGCTAAAGAATGTACGATTTCAATAGGTGTATCATGCATGGCTTTCATATCAAAGGAAACAGCACGTTCAGTACCGCTTAGGTTATCATTTAAACCGGTGCTAGACTTTACGAAAAGAGGAGCTGAGACCCTGGTAAGAGCTAACTCTTTTGATAGCCTGTTTTCAAAATAATCTTTTAATTGTTTAATAGCAATTTCCGTATGCTTTAATCCGAGAAGTGGATTGTATCCATCGGGAATTGCAAGTCCTTTTTTGTAAGTTATCATAAATAAAACCTCCTAGTAATGTTGTGATTTTTTTTGTAATGATTATAATGGTCGTGCTAAATAATTTTGAAAATTTAAACAAAAAATAAAAAACCTTCATCCTAGTTTCTAGGACGAAAGGTTAGACTTCCGTGGTACCACCTAAATTAGCTGAAAAAGCTCACTCATAATCAGTACGGAAACAAATCTTCGATACTGCCCTATAAATAACGGTTAGGCTCCGTCCATACCTAATTTCACAAGGATTTCAGTTGGAAACTCAGAGATGTTATTCAACATAGGCTTTGTATGGAACTTACACTATAATCCACTCGCTTTAACTACTTCCTACATTTACTCTTCTCGTCACAGTTTTTAGATAAATAACTTTAAATCATTTTAACTTGCAAGATGAAATTTGTCAACCTGCAAAAATAAATGTTTGGTTTTACAGGGTACTTCTCTATGTTAAAGGACTGTAACCATTACGTGCTGTTACTAAAGTCTCTAAAGATATTGTTATTGACAAGTATATTTAATTAAATCATAATTGAAGTGTTAATAAAGGGAAGTTAGTGAAATAATTGAGGGGTGTGTATATGAAGAAAAAACATATAGATTGGATTTTGGTTATAGGGTGGATGATATTAATATTTTTGTTTTCTAGCCAAGTTGGAGAAGTATCAAGTGGAAATAATAAATTAGTTGCATCTGTATTCAACTTACTTGGATTAGATTTAAATAGCATATTTGGGACTTTGAGTGATTTTATAGTTAGAAAAGCAGCTCATTTCACTGAATATTTTATTTTATATTTTCTGTTATATAGAGCTATAAATACAAAGAAGAATCTAGACATTAAAGTTTTTATTAAGGTTATATTGATTGTGTTTTTATATGCATGCTCAGATGAGTTTCATCAAGCTTTTGTTCCGGGAAGAGGACCTGCCTTTCGAGATGTGCTAATAGATACTTGTGGAGGCCTTGCCGCATTCTTGACGATGTATATTTGTGTCACATTTAAAGAAAAATTAGCTTCTTCGAAAAAAGACCTGACTAAATTTAAATAAAATTTTGCTCCGATAGCTAATCAACTGCCCGCTTGATTAGCTATCGGAGCTTTTACATTTAAGATATTCACTTAATACCAGACAAACCAACATTAATTGATGTGTTACAAAAATTATTTCTAAGGGGTAGGGTTAAGGTTAAGGTGAGAGTAAGAAGGTCTTTATTTATAAATTAAAAGGAGATATATATTTCATGGAATATAGTAAATATAGTTTAGTAAAAGAATTATCGTCCATTATAATTACTAAATATAAATTAACCAATGAAATAAGGTTATAATAGGGGGAGATGATAAACTTTGAGTTATCCATTTGATTGCATAACCGGGTTAACAAATGAATCTAAGTAAATAATATAATCTTATAGTTATGAGAAATCACAGAGAAAACATATATTAATAGTGCATTTATAAATCCAAATTGAAATAGGGCAGGTAAATAAAATGGAATTAATAAAAGAGATATATGAAAAGGATATTGGTTACAACTATGAGGATATAGGTATTAGTTATAAGCTCAGGAAAGCATCAAGATCGATAGTATTAAATGATTCACGGAAAATAGCTTTATTATATGTATCAAAGAATAACTACCACAAATTGCCGGGCGGAGGAATTGAAGCAGGCGAAGATCGAAATATTGCTTTAAATCGCGAGGTTAAGGAAGAAGCTGGGGTTAATATTGATATTTTAGGTGAAGTAGGTACAATAATAGAATATAAAAATATGCAAAAATTACTGCAAATATCATACTGCTTCTATTCTAAAGTTAAAGGATGTATTAAACAACCATCATTTACAGATGAGGAAATAGATAATGGATTTCAATTAAAATGGGTTGCATTAGATGAAGCTATACTTATTCTTGAGAATGATACACCGGATAATTACATTGGTAAATTCATTCAAATAAGAGATTTATTGTTTCTGAAAAGGGCAGAAGGTATTTTAAAGAGCAAAAATATATAATAATTGTTAGATATTTGGTATTATCTTATTATAGTAAGGGGGTGGGTTAAAATGAAAATATATATAACAAGACATGGGGAAACAGAATGGAATAGAGAAGGCAGAATGCAGGGATGGAAGGATTCTAATTTAACTGAAATGGGAATTGATAATGCTAAAAAGCTCGGCGTAAGTTTAAAAGATATAGATTTTGATTATATTTATTGTAGCCCGCTGGGAAGGGCTGTTGATACAGCGAAGTACATTAGAGGAAATAAGGATACAGAAATAATTAAAATTGAATCTTTAAAAGAAATGGGATTTGGTATATGGGAAGGCATGGATCAAGAAAAAGTAAAAGAACTATATCCCTTGCAGCAGTTTAATTTCTGGAATAAGCCTTATTTGTATCAACCTGTAGAGGGCGAAGGCTTTGATCAATTGATTAATAGAGTAAAAAAAGTATTGTATGACATTGCGAGTAATACTATTGGTGAAAACATTTTAATAATATCACATACACTTGTAATAAAGGCGATCTATTCAATAATCAAGAATTATTCTCTTGATGGATTTTGGAATAAACCATTTATGTATGATACATGTTTAACTGTATTAGAAGTTGAAGATGAGAAAATCGAAATTATTTTAGAGGCTGATATTTCACATTTAAATTAAGGATATGAATAAGAAAACAGCATATGTAGTGATATAATTTTTAATATAAGAATATAAATTATAGTTTAAGGGAGTGAAAATTATGAAAGTGTCTCAAATAATGACTCCAGGACCCACGGAGGTAAGAGAGAACGTCAGGATGGCCAGAACTCTAGCTACTACTAATCCAGATTTAGATTTACAGTTTTATGAATTTTACAAAGAAACTTGTGAGGAAATAGGTCGGTTCTTAAAAACTAATAACGAAGTTAGAATATTAAGTGGTGAGGGGATTTTAAGTCTTGAGGCTGCATGTGCATCTCTTACTGAAAATTATGATAGGGTATTGGTAATTGATAATGGAATATTTGGAGAAGGATTTGCTGATTTTGTTAAGATGTACGGTGGAGAAGCGGTTTTTTTTAAAGGGAATAGGAAATGTAAGATAGATATAACAGAACTTGAAAAATTTCTTGAAAAAGATCATGACTTTAAATATGCTACGGTAGTACATTGTGATACGCCTTCAGGAGTTTTAAATGACATAGATAAAATATGTAATTTATTAAAGAAAAAGGGTATATTAACGGTGGTAGATAGTGTAGCGGCTATGGGTGGAGAAGATATAAGAGTAGATGAATGGAAAATAGATATAGCATTAGGTGCTTCACAGAAATGCGTTTCTGCTCCAGCAGGGCTCACTTTTTTAAGTATCAGTGAAGATGCATTTAAATTAATGCAGCAGAGAAAAAAACCAATAGCTTCTTACTATTGTAATTTACTTCTATGGAAGGATTACTACGAAAACAAATGGTTTCCATATACACCACCAATAAGTGATATCGTTGGACTAAGACAGGCTATCGATAATATACTGGATGATGAAGAGATAATTTTTAGGCATAATTCTATTGGTAAAGCTACAAGAAAAGCTGTAATGGAAGCAGGCCTTAATTTATATATTGAAGAGGGATATTCTAATACGGTAACAGTTATAGAAATACCTGAGGCTATAAATGATAAACAACTATTAAAACATATGGTTGACGAATTTAATGTATTTATAGCTGGCTCATTCGGATATCTACAGGGGAAAGTAATAAGAATAGGACATATGGGAGAAAATGCGAAAAAGGATAAAGTAGCATATACTTTACTTGCATTACAATACTCATTAAAAGCACTAGGTTTTGAGTGTGAAAAAAATATGGCTGAAGTTTTTTTAAATGAAGTATAATTAAATAATCCATTTTTAAAACAAACATAATAATAGGTATAAGATGTAGAATAAATTATAAGCCGGTGAGGAATGACGGCTGAACTAAAGTCAAACCATAAAATTCTTATATCTATATTCTAGATTTAATCTAGATCTAATGATATTCCAAAACAGGGAGTAGATATTGAAAAGGGGGGATTAGCCTATATTAATTTGAATATGAAAATGATGCTGTTGTATATGGCTTAATGGCATTAAAAGATTAAATACAATGTAATTTGAGGACGTTATAGATAAGAACAAAGTATACTAATCCTAGTGTATCAGTGTGAAAAAGATTTGATAATTAGTAGTATAATGAAGGATATTGAGTATAATTGCCATATTTAGCGAATTGGCGTGAATGTGTAATAGGTGTACATGATAGAATACTCCTTGTCGTCGCGAATGAGTAACGATAAAGGTGAAGATTGATAAATTAACATTTAACACTTTAAAAATACAATTTAAAAATGTTTAAAAAGTTGTTGACAAAACAAACAATACCTAGTATAATAGTAAAAGTCGTCAGTTGATGGCAAGCAACAAATTGGTCTTTGAAAATTAAACAGAGAAATAGGTAAAGATAGCGAAATAATATTTCGTTAAACCAGTTAATTACTTTAGTATAAAGTAAAATTTAGTCGTAAGACTAAAAGTATGTAATGAGCTTGCGTAACAACTTAACAGTTGTCGCAGATTAATCATTTCAACTAAAAAAGTGTAAACTTTTAAATTGAGAGTTTGATCCTGGCTCAGGACGAACGCTGGCGGCGTGCCTAACACATGCAAGTCGAGCGATGAAACCTTTCGGGGTGGATTAGCGGCGGACGGGTGAGTAACACGTGGGTAACCTGCCTCAAAGAGGGGAATAGCCTCCCGAAAGGGAGATTAATACCGCATAATATGTTTTGGTCGCATGATCGAAACATCAAAGGATTTTTCTTCGGAAAATTCCACTTTGAGATGGACCCGCGGCGCATTAGCTAGTTGGTGAGGTAACGGCTCACCAAGGCGACGATGCGTAGCCGACCTGAGAGGGTGATCGGCCACATTGGAACTGAGACACGGTCCAGACTCCTACGGGAGGCAGCAGTGGGGAATATTGCGCAATGGGGGAAACCCTGACGCAGCAACGCCGCGTGAATGATGAAGGCCTTCGGGTTGTAAAGTTCTGTCTTCTGGGACGATAATGACGGTACCAGAGGAGGAAGCCACGGCTAACTACGTGCCAGCAGCCGCGGTAATACGTAGGTGGCAAGCGTTGTCCGGATTTACTGGGCGTAAAGGATGCGTAGGCGGACATTTAAGTCAGATGTGAAATACCCGAGCTTAACTTGGGTGCTGCATTTGAAACTGGGTGTCTAGAGTGCAGGAGAGGTAAGTGGAATTCCTAGTGTAGCGGTGAAATGCGTAGAGATTAGGAAGAACACCAGTGGCGAAGGCGACTTACTGGACTGTAACTGACGCTGAGGCATGAAAGCGTGGGGAGCAAACAGGATTAGATACCCTGGTAGTCCACGCCGTAAACGATGAATACTAGGTGTCGGGGGTCGAACCTCGGTGCCGCCGTTAACACATTAAGTATTCCGCCTGGGGAGTACGATCGCAAGATTAAAACTCAAAGGAATTGACGGGGGCCCGCACAAGCAGCGGAGCATGTGGTTTAATTCGAAGCAACGCGAAGAACCTTACCTAGACTTGACATCCCCTGCATAACCCAGAGATGGGCGAAGTCCTTCGGGACAGGGTGACAGGTGGTGCATGGTTGTCGTCAGCTCGTGTCGTGAGATGTTGGGTTAAGTCCCGCAACGAGCGCAACCCTTATCATTAGTTGCTACCATTAAGTTGAGCACTCTAGTGAGACTGCCCGGGTTAACCGGGAGGAAGGTGGGGATGACGTCAAATCATCATGCCCCTTATGTCTAGGGCTACACACGTGCTACAATGGTGAGTACAAAGAGATGCAAGACCGCAAGGTGGAGCCAAACTCAAAAACTCATCCCAGTTCGGATTGTAGGCTGCAACTCGCCTACATGAAGCCGGAGTTGCTAGTAATCGCGAATCAGCATGTCGCGGTGAATACGTTCCCGGGCCTTGTACACACCGCCCGTCACACCATGAGAGTTGGTAACACCCGAAGTCCGTGAGGTAACCGTAAGGAGCCAGCGGCCGAAGGTGGGATTGATGATTGGGGTGAAGTCGTAACAAGGTAGCCGTAGGAGAACCTGCGGCTGGATCACCTCCTTTCTAGGGAGTAGATGTATTGACTTCGGTCGATGCAATAGAAGAATATTAATTTGTTCTTCAAAAATATCTATTGTAATTAATCGTACCTAGTTCTCTGTTTAATTTTGAGAGACTAATTTTATCTAACTCTTAGGAGTTAGATAATGAATAGTTTTTCTTAAAATGTTCTTTGAAAATTGCACAGTGAAAAAAGTTGTTTTAAAAAAATTAAAACTACGCAAGTAGTTTATAAATTGATTTAATACAATTTCGCAAAATTAATATAACCGTCTATGTAAATAGACAGAATCAAGGTCAAGCTACAAAGGGCGCATGGCGAATGCCTTGGCACTAGGAGCCGAAGAAGGACGCGTTAAGCTGCGATAAGCTTTGGGTAGGCGCAAATAGCCTGTGATCCAAAGATTTCCGAATGGGGGAACCCACATAGTAACAACTATGTACTGCATACTGAATAAATAGGTATGCAGAGGTAGACCCGGGGAACTGAAACATCTAAGTACCCGGAGGAAGAGAAAGAAACATCGATTTCCTAAGTAGCGGCGAGCGAAAGGGAAAGAGCCCAAACCCAGGTCTTTGATCTGGGGGTTGAGGATAGATCATAAATACTGCAATTCCTTAATTGAAGATAGCTGGAAAGCTGCTCCGCAGAAGGTAATAGGCCTGTAAATGAAAAGGAAAAACAGTCAGATCTAATCCAGAGTACCACGAGACACGTGAAACCTTGTGGGAAGCTGGGAGGACCACCTCCCAAGGCTAAATACTACCTAGTGACCGATAGTGAAGAAGTACCGTGAGGGAAAGGTGAAAAGAACCCCGGAAGGGGAGTGAAATAGAACCTGAAACCGTGTGCCTACAACCGGTCGAAGCACTTTATATGTGTGACGGCGTGCTTTTTGTAGAACGAGCCAACGAGTTACGATATGTAGCAAGGTTAAGTACTTAAGGTACGGAGCCGAAGGGAAACCAAGTCTGAATAGGGCGCATAGTTGCATGTCGTAGACCCGAAACCGGGTGACCTATCCATGGCCAGGATGAAGCGGAAGTAAAATTCCGTGGAGGTCCGAACCACGTTGGTGTTGAAAAACCATGGGATGAGCTGTGGATAGCGGAGAAATTCCAATCGAACTCGGAGATAGCTGGTTCTCCTCGAAATAGCTTTAGGGCTAGCGTCGATTAATTGAGTAATGGAGGTAGAGCACTGAATGGGCTAGGGGCTGACAACAGTTACTGAACCCTATCAAACTCCGAATGCCATATACTTTTATTTCGGCAGTCAGACTGCGAATGATAAGATCCGTAGTCAAAAGGGAAACAGCCCAGACCATCAGCTAAGGTCCCAAAGTGTAAGTTAAGTGGAAAAGGATGTGGGATTTCTAAGACAACTAGGATGTTGGCTCAGAAGCAGCCACTCATTTAAAGAGTGCGTAATAGCTCACTAGTCAAGAGATCCTGCGCCGAAGATGTCCGGGGCTAAAACTTACCACCGAAGCTATGGGTGTACACAATTGTGTACGCGGTAGAGGAGCTTTCTGTACTGGCTGAAGTCATACCGTAAGGAGTGGTGGACGGTACAGAAGTGAGAATGTTGGCATGAGTAGCGAGAGTTAAGTGAGAATCTTAACGGTCGAAAACCTAAGGTTTCCTGAGGAAGGCTCGTCCTCTCAGGGTTAGTCGGGACCTAAGCCGAGGCCGAAAGGCGTAGGTGATGGACAATCGGTTGATATTCCGATACCACCAATGGACGTTATTAGAAATGGGATGACGCAGGAGGATAAGATGTGCACACTATTGGATGTGTGTCTAAGCATTTAGGCGGAGCAAGCAGGCAAATCCGTTTGCTCTTAACGCTGAGATGTGATGGGGAAGGGAATTTATTCCCGAAGTATCTGATTCCACGCTGCCAAGAAAAGTCTCTATCGAGGATATTGGTGCCCGTACCGCAAACCGACACAGGTAGGTGAGGAGAGAATCCTAAGACCATCGGAAGAATTGTTGTTAAGGAACTCGGCAAATTGACCCCGTAACTTCGGGAGAAGGGGTGCCTACGTAAGTAGGTCGCAGAGAATAGGCCCAAGCAACTGTTTAGCAAAAACACAGGTCTCTGCTAAAGCGAAAGCTGATGTATAGGGGCTGACGCCTGCCCGGTGCTGGAAGGTTAAGGGGATTACTTAGCGCAAGCGAAGGTATGAACTTAAGCCCCAGTAAACGGCGGCCGTAACTATAACGGTCCTAAGGTAGCGAAATTCCTTGTCGGGTAAGTTCCGACCCGCACGAATGGCGTAATGATTTGGGCACTGTCTCAACAACACATCCGGCGAAATTGTAGTGCAAGTGAAGATGCTTGCTACCCGCGATTGGACGGAAAGACCCCGTAGAGCTTTACTGTAGCTTAGCATTGAATTTCGGTATTGTCTGTACAGGATAGGTGGGAGACTGAGAAACATGGGCGTCAGCCTGTGTGGAGTCATCCTTGGGATACCACCCTGACAGTACTGAGGTTCTAACTGGAGGCCATGAATCTGGTCACAGGACATTGTTAGGTGGGCAGTTTGACTGGGGCGGTCGCCTCCAAAAAAGTAACGGAGGCGCCCAAAGGTTCCCTCAGCGCGGTTGGAAATCGCGCGAAGAGTGCAAAGGCAGAAGGGAGCCTGACTGCGACACTTACAAGTGGAGCAGGGACGAAAGTCGGGCTTAGTGATCCGGTGGTACCTCGTGGGAGGGCCATCGCTCAACGGATAAAAGCTACCTCGGGGATAACAGGCTGATCTCCCCCAAGAGTCCACATCGACGGGGAGGTTTGGCACCTCGATGTCGGCTCGTCGCATCCTGGGGCTGAAGTAGGTCCCAAGGGTTGGGCTGTTCGCCCATTAAAGCGGCACGCGAGCTGGGTTCAGAACGTCGTGAGACAGTTCGGTCCCTATCCGTCGCGGGCGTAGGAAATTTGAAGGGAGCTGTCCTTAGTACGAGAGGACCGGGATGGACAAACCTCTGGTGCACCAGTTGTCACGCCAGTGGCATCGCTGGGTAGCTATGTTTGGAAGGGATAAACGCTGAAAGCATCTAAGCGTGAAGCCCACCCTGAGATGAGATTTCCCATAACTCGCACGTAAGTGCGGTGTTAGTAAGACTCCTGGAAGACCACCAGGTTGATAGGTTAGAGGTGTAAGCATGGTAACATGTTCAGCTGACTAATACTAATAAGTCGAGGGCTTGACCTAAATATATAATTAAAAGTAATGCGATATACTTCTTTCGTAAGAAAGAAGCGAGGCTTTGAGCGTGAGCGAAAAGACTAATTCACTGTGCAATTTTCAGAGAATATTTATATTCTCAATCTGGTGATTATGGCATGAAGGTAACACCCGTTCCCATACCGAACACGAAGGTTAAGCTTCAATGCGCCGATGGTACTGCAGGGGTGACCTTGTGGAAGAGTAGGTTGTCGCCAGGTAAGAAAAAACCGCTAAGTTATACTTAGCGGTTTTTATTGTGCGCCTGAAATTGGCGCTTACGTGTCGGTGAAAGTCCGATGCGGGGGAATGGTACCAACCGTTAGATTAAGACAAGGGTGTCCACCGTGAGGTGGAATCTGGAGGAAGTCGGCAGCAAAACTCTAGATAGAGAATTGTAGGGGACATATTAATGCTGGATATACATGGGCAGTAGATGTCGACATCTCTAAACACTTTGATACGATAAATCATGATAAGTTAATAAGGATGCTATCGAAAGATATTAAAGATAGTAGAGTAATGTCTCTGATACGAAAGTATCTAGAAAGTGGAGAAATGATAAATGGGATTTTTATGAATACAGAAGAGGGATCTAAATAAATAAATTAATTACTTAGATCCCTCTCGATTGGTTAGAAATAATTAACTATTAAAATTAACACTAAAATTTTAATAGTCTAATGAAGCCGAAATGGCCTTACTTGTTTTGGTAAAGTTGGAATACTTGGAGTATTGATTGAGGAGCTATTTACTTTTATAAGTGGAATAGTTATTATGAAGAATCATGTAAATATATTAACATGACTATTAGTAGCGACGAATTTTGGTAAGCCGTACAAAGGTCTTATAATATTGAACAGAGTATCTAGAACATTAGTATAAATGATACTTACCCATGTGTATCAGGATGCGGAATATTGAATTATTTAGACTTATATGTAGAAATATGAATATAATCTAGCTAGAGTACCTATGTTGTGAAATTATACTCTTATTTATATGATAGAATACTCCTTGTCGTCACAAACGAGTGCACGATAAACTAAGTGTTGATAACTATTTAATATGTTTTCAAATGAAAATAAGTTTTAAAAAGTTGTTGACAAAACAAGAAATACCTAGTAATATAGTAGAAGTCGTCACATGATGACAAAGCAAATTGGTCTTTGAAAATTAAACAGAGAAATAGGTAAAGATAGCGAAATAATATTTCGTTAAACCAGTTAATTACTTTAGTATAAAGTAAAATTTAGTCGTAAGACTAAAAGTATGTAATGAGCTTGCGTAACAACTTAACAGTTGTCGCAGATTAATCATTTCAACTAAAAAAGTGTAAACTTTTAAATTGAGAGTTTGATCCTGGCTCAGGACGAACGCTGGCGGCGTGCCTAACACATGCAAGTCGAGCGATGAAACCTTTCGGGGTGGATTAGCGGCGGACGGGTGAGTAACACGTGGGTAACCTGCCTCAAAGAGGGGAATAGCCTCCCGAAAGGGAGATTAATACCGCATAATATGTTTTGGTCGCATGATCGAAACATCAAAGGATTTTTCTTCGGAAAATTCCACTTTGAGATGGACCCGCGGCGCATTAGCTAGTTGGTGAGGTAACGGCTCACCAAGGCGACGATGCGTAGCCGACCTGAGAGGGTGATCGGCCACATTGGAACTGAGACACGGTCCAGACTCCTACGGGAGGCAGCAGTGGGGAATATTGCGCAATGGGGGAAACCCTGACGCAGCAACGCCGCGTGAATGATGAAGGCCTTCGGGTTGTAAAGTTCTGTCTTCTGGGACGATAATGACGGTACCAGAGGAGGAAGCCACGGCTAACTACGTGCCAGCAGCCGCGGTAATACGTAGGTGGCAAGCGTTGTCCGGATTTACTGGGCGTAAAGGATGCGTAGGCGGACATTTAAGTCAGATGTGAAATACCCGAGCTTAACTTGGGTGCTGCATTTGAAACTGGGTGTCTAGAGTGCAGGAGAGGTAAGTGGAATTCCTAGTGTAGCGGTGAAATGCGTAGAGATTAGGAAGAACACCAGTGGCGAAGGCGACTTACTGGACTGTAACTGACGCTGAGGCATGAAAGCGTGGGGAGCAAACAGGATTAGATACCCTGGTAGTCCACGCCGTAAACGATGAATACTAGGTGTCGGGGGTCGAACCTCGGTGCCGCCGTTAACACATTAAGTATTCCGCCTGGGGAGTACGATCGCAAGATTAAAACTCAAAGGAATTGACGGGGGCCCGCACAAGCAGCGGAGCATGTGGTTTAATTCGAAGCAACGCGAAGAACCTTACCTAGACTTGACATCCCCTGCATAACCCAGAGATGGGCGAAGTCCTTCGGGAC
Organism: Clostridium sp. CM027; assembly: GCF_024730565.1. Classification (NCBI taxonomy): domain Bacteria; kingdom Bacillati; phylum Bacillota; class Clostridia; order Eubacteriales; family Clostridiaceae; genus Clostridium; species Clostridium sp. CM027. The sequence continues at coordinate 2,583,226 of NZ_CP077725.1, read as the reverse complement.
AGGGTGACAGGTGGTGCATGGTTGTCGTCAGCTCGTGTCGTGAGATGTTGGGTTAAGTCCCGCAACGAGCGCAACCCTTATCATTAGTTGCTACCATTAAGTTGAGCACTCTAGTGAGACTGCCCGGGTTAACCGGGAGGAAGGTGGGGATGACGTCAAATCATCATGCCCCTTATGTCTAGGGCTACACACGTGCTACAATGGTGAGTACAAAGAGATGCAAGACCGCAAGGTGGAGCCAAACTCAAAAACTCATCCCAGTTCGGATTGTAGGCTGCAACTCGCCTACATGAAGCCGGAGTTGCTAGTAATCGCGAATCAGCATGTCGCGGTGAATACGTTCCCGGGCCTTGTACACACCGCCCGTCACACCATGAGAGTTGGTAACACCCGAAGTCCGTGAGGTAACCGTAAGGAGCCAGCGGCCGAAGGTGGGATTGATGATTGGGGTGAAGTCGTAACAAGGTAGCCGTAGGAGAACCTGCGGCTGGATCACCTCCTTTCTAGGGAGTAGATGTATTGACTTCGGTCGATGCAATAGAAGAATATTAATTTGTTCTTCAAAAATATCTATTGTAATTAATCGTACCTAGTTCTCTGTTTAATTTTGAGAGACTAATTTTATCTAACTCTTAGGAGTTAGATAATGAATAGTTTTTCTTAAAATGTTCTTTGAAAATTGCACAGTGAAAAAAGTTGTTTTAAAAAAATTAAAACTACGCAAGTAGTTTATAAATTGATTTAATACAATTTCGCAAAATTAATATAACCGTCTATGTAAATAGACAGAATCAAGGTCAAGCTACAAAGGGCGCATGGCGAATGCCTTGGCACTAGGAGCCGAAGAAGGACGCGTTAAGCTGCGATAAGCTTTGGGTAGGCGCAAATAGCCTGTGATCCAAAGATTTCCGAATGGGGGAACCCACATAGTAACAACTATGTACTGCATACTGAATAAATAGGTATGCAGAGGTAGACCCGGGGAACTGAAACATCTAAGTACCCGGAGGAAGAGAAAGAAACATCGATTTCCTAAGTAGCGGCGAGCGAAAGGGAAAGAGCCCAAACCCAGGTCTTTGATCTGGGGGTTGAGGATAGATCATAAATACTGCAATTCCTTAATTGAAGATAGCTGGAAAGCTGCTCCGCAGAAGGTAATAGGCCTGTAAATGAAAAGGAAAAACAGTCAGATCTAATCCAGAGTACCACGAGACACGTGAAACCTTGTGGGAAGCTGGGAGGACCACCTCCCAAGGCTAAATACTACCTAGTGACCGATAGTGAAGAAGTACCGTGAGGGAAAGGTGAAAAGAACCCCGGAAGGGGAGTGAAATAGAACCTGAAACCGTGTGCCTACAACCGGTCGAAGCACTTTATATGTGTGACGGCGTGCTTTTTGTAGAACGAGCCAACGAGTTACGATATGTAGCAAGGTTAAGTACTTAAGGTACGGAGCCGAAGGGAAACCAAGTCTGAATAGGGCGCATAGTTGCATGTCGTAGACCCGAAACCGGGTGACCTATCCATGGCCAGGATGAAGCGGAAGTAAAATTCCGTGGAGGTCCGAACCACGTTGGTGTTGAAAAACCATGGGATGAGCTGTGGATAGCGGAGAAATTCCAATCGAACTCGGAGATAGCTGGTTCTCCTCGAAATAGCTTTAGGGCTAGCGTCGATTAATTGAGTAATGGAGGTAGAGCACTGAATGGGCTAGGGGCTGACAACAGTTACTGAACCCTATCAAACTCCGAATGCCATATACTTTTATTTCGGCAGTCAGACTGCGAATGATAAGATCCGTAGTCAAAAGGGAAACAGCCCAGACCATCAGCTAAGGTCCCAAAGTGTAAGTTAAGTGGAAAAGGATGTGGGATTTCTAAGACAACTAGGATGTTGGCTCAGAAGCAGCCACTCATTTAAAGAGTGCGTAATAGCTCACTAGTCAAGAGATCCTGCGCCGAAGATGTCCGGGGCTAAAACTTACCACCGAAGCTATGGGTGTACACAATTGTGTACGCGGTAGAGGAGCTTTCTGTACTGGCTGAAGTCATACCGTAAGGAGTGGTGGACGGTACAGAAGTGAGAATGTTGGCATGAGTAGCGAGAGTTAAGTGAGAATCTTAACGGTCGAAAACCTAAGGTTTCCTGAGGAAGGCTCGTCCTCTCAGGGTTAGTCGGGACCTAAGCCGAGGCCGAAAGGCGTAGGTGATGGACAATCGGTTGATATTCCGATACCACCAATGGACGTTATTAGAAATGGGATGACGCAGGAGGATAAGATGTGCACACTATTGGATGTGTGTCTAAGCATTTAGGCGGAGCAAGCAGGCAAATCCGTTTGCTCTTAACGCTGAGATGTGATGGGGAAGGGAATTTATTCCCGAAGTATCTGATTCCACGCTGCCAAGAAAAGTCTCTATCGAGGATATTGGTGCCCGTACCGCAAACCGACACAGGTAGGTGAGGAGAGAATCCTAAGACCATCGGAAGAATTGTTGTTAAGGAACTCGGCAAATTGACCCCGTAACTTCGGGAGAAGGGGTGCCTACGTAAGTAGGTCGCAGAGAATAGGCCCAAGCAACTGTTTAGCAAAAACACAGGTCTCTGCTAAAGCGAAAGCTGATGTATAGGGGCTGACGCCTGCCCGGTGCTGGAAGGTTAAGGGGATTACTTAGCGCAAGCGAAGGTATGAACTTAAGCCCCAGTAAACGGCGGCCGTAACTATAACGGTCCTAAGGTAGCGAAATTCCTTGTCGGGTAAGTTCCGACCCGCACGAATGGCGTAATGATTTGGGCACTGTCTCAACAACACATCCGGCGAAATTGTAGTGCAAGTGAAGATGCTTGCTACCCGCGATTGGACGGAAAGACCCCGTAGAGCTTTACTGTAGCTTAGCATTGAATTTCGGTATTGTCTGTACAGGATAGGTGGGAGACTGAGAAACATGGGCGTCAGCCTGTGTGGAGTCATCCTTGGGATACCACCCTGACAGTACTGAGGTTCTAACTGGAGGCCATGAATCTGGTCACAGGACATTGTTAGGTGGGCAGTTTGACTGGGGCGGTCGCCTCCAAAAAAGTAACGGAGGCGCCCAAAGGTTCCCTCAGCGCGGTTGGAAATCGCGCGAAGAGTGCAAAGGCAGAAGGGAGCCTGACTGCGACACTTACAAGTGGAGCAGGGACGAAAGTCGGGCTTAGTGATCCGGTGGTACCTCGTGGGAGGGCCATCGCTCAACGGATAAAAGCTACCTCGGGGATAACAGGCTGATCTCCCCCAAGAGTCCACATCGACGGGGAGGTTTGGCACCTCGATGTCGGCTCGTCGCATCCTGGGGCTGAAGTAGGTCCCAAGGGTTGGGCTGTTCGCCCATTAAAGCGGCACGCGAGCTGGGTTCAGAACGTCGTGAGACAGTTCGGTCCCTATCCGTCGCGGGCGTAGGAAATTTGAAGGGAGCTGTCCTTAGTACGAGAGGACCGGGATGGACAAACCTCTGGTGCACCAGTTGTCACGCCAGTGGCATCGCTGGGTAGCTATGTTTGGAAGGGATAAACGCTGAAAGCATCTAAGCGTGAAGCCCACCCTGAGATGAGATTTCCCATAACTCGCACGTAAGTGCGGTGTTAGTAAGACTCCTGGAAGACCACCAGGTTGATAGGTTAGAGGTGTAAGCATGGTAACATGTTCAGCTGACTAATACTAATAAGTCGAGGGCTTGACCTAAATATATAATTAAAAGTAATGCGATATACTTCTTTCGTAAGAAAGAAGCGAGGCTTTGAGCGTGAGCGAAAAGACTAATTCACTGTGCAATTTTCAGAGAATATTTATATTCTCAATCTGGTGATTATGGCATGAAGGTAACACCCGTTCCCATACCGAACACGAAGGTTAAGCTTCAATGCGCCGATGGTACTGCAGGGGTGACCTTGTGGAAGAGTAGGTTGTCGCCAGGTAAGAAAAAACCGCTAAGTTATACGAGGCCGCTGAAAAAAGCACTCTTTATTTAGTAGAGTTTTCAAGCTTGAATAGAAAAAGCATGAGATATCCATATTTGGGATATCTCATGCTTTTTATTTTATAATTAAGTTTTAAAAGCCCTATTTCATGCTTTTCAACTTAATTATTCTCTTTAGATTCACAGTGAAGATTGATAATGCACCTTGCATTTGCATGCTAATTAAGCCTGACGATATTGCTACATCATAGCTATGTTGGTGCTTAAGTTCACTGTTTTTAGCCTCTATCATATAACGTTCCCTAGCTCGTTTTTTAAAATATTCACTTTTTTCGAACTCTATTTGATCTTTGTGAGTATTTGACTTTATTGAAACTGAATAAGTTTTAGATTTAGCGCCTTCTTTATAACACCCATCTTTATGAACACAATTTTTACACTTTTCTACATTAAAATAGTAGGTTAGCACTTGATTTTTACCAACATTCTTCTTTCCCTGTTTTGCTTTTTTAATAGCCATATGACCTGCCGGACATACAAATAAACCAGCATCTTTATTAAACTCAAATTCATCTTCTTTTTTTCGCATTCCTTGTGAAATTACAGGATTTAGTCTTGAAATTAATGCAATTTTATTTTCTTTTGTATATTCTAGGTTTTTCTTTTCAGAATAAGCTGTATCTCCAATTACTTCATTTACATCTATACCAGCCTCACGGCTTTTTTCTATTAAGGTTATGAGCTCCTTTCCATCACTTTTTTCGCCAGTTGTAATAACAGCTGCTGTAATTAAACGTTCTTCACTCATAGCAAGGTGTGATTTATATCCAAAAAAAGAACTATCCTCAGTTTTATGCCCCACTTTTGCATCCTCATCTTTTGATATTTTTAGATTTTCTAAGTCATCATTAATAGCTTCCATTAAGTAGTTTAATTTAGTTTTCACAGCTGGATTTGCTGCAGTTTCTGGCTTCTCGTTTATGGTATCAATTAATAATTTGCAGTACTCAAGAATATCTTCAAGTACTCCAGTTGTAACTTTATTAGGTAACTCTTCTTTAATACCAGGATGTACTCCGTACAATGTTTTTCTTAAGTTTTTTGCACGTTTCAATAATTCCTCGCTTGCTGACTTTTGGTTATAACGTGACTTGGTATGCGTAGCATCAACTATTATTGCTTTACTTTTTAAAACTCCCTCTTTTATAGCAAGTTCTACAGTCTTGTTTATTAATAAATCCAATAAATTCATGTCTTTAAGGCGAAGCTTTCTAAATTTAGTTAGTGTACTTGAGTTTATTAAATTTGTTTCTTCTGGGGCTAAATTTAGAAAATATTTAAAGGACATGTCATAAAGAGTTCTTTCAACAACATCTTCATCAGACAATTCATATATTACTTTCAAAAGTAAATATTTAAATAGCATTATGGGGTTAATAGCACCTCTACCCATAGATGAACTATAGTTAATCATCAATTCGTCATAAACAAATGAAAAGTCAACAAGGTCATTAATTTGCTTTAAAATGTTATCTTTCGGAATAATTAACGAATATAAGCTATGGTATGTATTTATTTTTATTTCCAATTGTCCTTTTAGCATAATAGTTTAGCCCCTTTTATTTTATTCTACTATACTAATTCGACATATCTTTTAAAATTCCTTTTTGTTTTTTAGTCTTTTATATAAAAAAATCGCCATCTTTAATTAGATGACGATTTTTCATATAGTTTTTCAGTGGCCTCAGTTATACTTAGCGGTTTTTATTGTGCGCCCGGCATGGGCGCAATCTAATGGGTGAAAGTCCCTAGCACGGGTTAATAGTGCCAAGTGCATAGCTTAAGACAAGGGTGTCCATCGTGAGATGGAATCTGAAGGAAGTTGGCGGCCAAACTCCGGTCTGACGAACAGAAACTACATATAAGGCATATGCTTGTGGGTAAGTTTGCAATACAAAACGAAGCCCAAAACTATTCGAAACAAGTGGTGTAAATGTAGCAGATAGATGGAGTGAAAGATTGCGTTCTTACCCGGGGAGATCTGATAGGTAAGTTGTGGATATGAATTTAGAAATAACAACCCATACAGTGATGTATGGCTGAACTATCAGAAGTCAGCAGACGTCATAGTACCATGCAAAACGCGTTAGCGTGGGAAGGACTGAACAATAGGAGGTTTTGGAATTTTGAAGGATACGAGAAAATATGATAAAAGCAGACAACTTCATAAAGAAGGCTCTCTACGAGAGAATAGAGTGGAACTCGAAGGTAATGTAGAAGTGCATAGTATTTCCTCTATGTCAGAAGAAGGAAGAAACGATGTGAATGAATATGATAATGGTTTACTCGAGCAGATATTATCGAGAGATAATATGAATAAAGCATATAAAAGAGTAAAAGCCAATAAAGGAAGTCATGGGATTGATGGTTTGACAGTAGATGAACTTCTACATTATCTAAAAGAGCATGGACAAGAATTAAGGCAATCATTATTAGAAAGTAGATATAGACCTCTAGCCGTAAGAAGGGTAGAAATACCAAAACCTGACGGTGGAATTAGGCTACTTGGAATACCTACTGTATTAGATAGAGTTATTCAACAAGCGATATCACAAACTCTAATACCAGTATATGAAAAGAAATTTTCTGATAATAGTTACGGTTTTAGACCTTTAAGAAGTGGAAAACAAGCTGTTGAAAAATGTAGGGGATATATTAATGCTGGACATACATGGACGGTGAATATAGACCTTTCTAAATACTTTGATACGATAAATCATGATAAATTAATAAGGATACTATCGGAAGATATTAAAGATAGTAGAGTAATTTCTCTGATACGAAAGTATCTACAAAGTGGAGTGATGATAAATGGGGTATTTATGAATACAGAAGAAGGAGCACCTCAAGGCGGGCCTTTGTCCCCATTATTAAGTAACGTAATGTTACATGAACTCGATGTAGAACTAACAAAACGAGGACTAAACTTTTGTAGATATGCTGATGATGCGAATATATACGTCAAAAGTGAGAAATCAGCAAATAGAGTAATGAAGAGTATTACGAGATTTATTGAGGAAAAGTTAAAGCTTAGAGTGAATAAAGAAAAGAGTACAGTAGATAGACCTTGGAAACTTAAATTTTTAGGATTTTCATTTTACCGGGCAAAAGGTGAATACAGAATGAGAGTTCCTCAAAAACCTATAATCAAATTCAAAGCAAAGCTAAAAGAATTAACTTCAAGAAGTAATGCGATGAGCATGAAATATAGGTTTATGAAACTTAAGCAAGTGATAGTTGGATGGATAAATTATTTTGCTATTGCAGACATTAAAAGTATTCTTAAAACACTTGATGAATGGTTAAGGCGAAGAATTAGAATGTGTTTTTGGAAACAATGGAAAAAGATTAAAACAAAATATGGGAACCTTGTTAAATTAGGAATACCAAACAATAAAGCTTTGCAATATGCAAATACAAGGAAAGGCTATTGGAGAACATCCAATAGCCCTATATTAAACAAAACATTGACCAATAAATACCTTAAAAATATAGGATTAGTTTCTATATCTGAGACATATTTATTAAAACATTAATTTCTATTGAACCGCCGTGTACCGAACGGTATGCACGGTGGTGTGAGAGGTCGCTAAATAAATTAATTATTTAGCTCCTACTCGATTGTGTGCCTGAAATTGGCGCTTACTTGTCGGTGAAAGTCCGATGCGGGGGAATGGTACCAACCGTTAGATTAAGACAAGGGTGTCCACCGTGAGGTGGAATCTGGAGGAAGTCGGCAGCAAAACTCTAGATAGAGAATTGTAGGGGACATATTAATGCTGGATATACATGGGCAGTAGATGTCGACATCTCTAAACACTTTGATACGATAAATCATGATAAGTTAATAAGGATGCTATCGAAAGATATTAAAGATAGTAGAGTAATGTCTCTGATACGAAAGTATCTAGAAAGTGGAGAAATGATAAATGGGATTTTTATGAATACAGAAGAGGGATCTAAATAAATAAATTAATTACTTAGATCCCTCTCGATTGGTTAGAAATAATTAACTATTAAAATTAACACTAAAATTTTAATAGTCTAATGAAGCCGAAATGGCCTTACTTGTTTTGGTAAAGTTGGAATACTTGGAGTATTGATTGAGGAGCTATTTACTTTTATAAGTGGAATAGTTATTATGAAGAATCATGTAAATATATTAACATGACTATTAGTAGCGACGAATTTTGGTAAGCCGTACAAAGGTCTTATAATATTGAACAGAGTATCTAGAACATTAGTATAAATGATACTTACCCATGTGTATCAGGATGCGGAATATTGAATTATTTAGACTTATATGTAGAAATATGAATATAATCTAGCTAGAGTACCTATGTTGTGAAATTATACTCTTATTTATATGATAGAATACTCCTTGTCGTCACAAACGAGTGCACGATAAACTAAGTGTTGATAACTATTTAATATGTTTTCAAATGAAAATAAGTTTTAAAAAGTTGTTGACAAAACAAGAAATACCTAGTAATATAGTAGAAGTCGTCACATGATGACAAAGTAAATTGGTCTTTGAAAATTAAACAGAGAAATAGGTAAAGATAGCGAAATAATATTTCGCTAAACCAGTTAATTACTTTAGTATAAAGTAAAATTTAGTCGTAAGACTAAAAGTATGTAATGAGCTTGCGTAACAACTTAACAGTTGTCGCAGATTAATCATTTCAACTAAAAAAGTGTAAACTTTTAAATTGAGAGTTTGATCCTGGCTCAGGACGAACGCTGGCGGCGTGCCTAACACATGCAAGTCGAGCGATGAAACCTTTCGGGGTGGATTAGCGGCGGACGGGTGAGTAACACGTGGGTAACCTGCCTCAAAGAGGGGAATAGCCTCCCGAAAGGGAGATTAATACCGCATAATATGTTTTGGTCGCATGATCGAAACATCAAAGGATTTTTCTTCGGAAAATTCCACTTTGAGATGGACCCGCGGCGCATTAGCTAGTTGGTGAGGTAACGGCTCACCAAGGCGACGATGCGTAGCCGACCTGAGAGGGTGATCGGCCACATTGGAACTGAGACACGGTCCAGACTCCTACGGGAGGCAGCAGTGGGGAATATTGCGCAATGGGGGAAACCCTGACGCAGCAACGCCGCGTGAATGATGAAGGCCTTCGGGTTGTAAAGTTCTGTCTTCTGGGACGATAATGACGGTACCAGAGGAGGAAGCCACGGCTAACTACGTGCCAGCAGCCGCGGTAATACGTAGGTGGCAAGCGTTGTCCGGATTTACTGGGCGTAAAGGATGCGTAGGCGGACATTTAAGTCAGATGTGAAATACCCGAGCTTAACTTGGGTGCTGCATTTGAAACTGGGTGTCTAGAGTGCAGGAGAGGTAAGTGGAATTCCTAGTGTAGCGGTGAAATGCGTAGAGATTAGGAAGAACACCAGTGGCGAAGGCGACTTACTGGACTGTAACTGACGCTGAGGCATGAAAGCGTGGGGAGCAAACAGGATTAGATACCCTGGTAGTCCACGCCGTAAACGATGAATACTAGGTGTCGGGGGTCGAACCTCGGTGCCGCCGTTAACACATTAAGTATTCCGCCTGGGGAGTACGATCGCAAGATTAAAACTCAAAGGAATTGACGGGGGCCCGCACAAGCAGCGGAGCATGTGGTTTAATTCGAAGCAACGCGAAGAACCTTACCTAGACTTGACATCCCCTGCATAACCCAGAGATGGGCGAAGTCCTTCGGGACAGGGTGACAGGTGGTGCATGGTTGTCGTCAGCTCGTGTCGTGAGATGTTGGGTTAAGTCCCGCAACGAGCGCAACCCTTATCATTAGTTGCTACCATTAAGTTGAGCACTCTAGTGAGACTGCCCGGGTTAACCGGGAGGAAGGTGGGGATGACGTCAAATCATCATGCCCCTTATGTCTAGGGCTACACACGTGCTACAATGGTGAGTACAAAGAGATGCAAGACCGCAAGGTGGAGCCAAACTCAAAAACTCATCCCAGTTCGGATTGTAGGCTGCAACTCGCCTACATGAAGCCGGAGTTGCTAGTAATCGCGAATCAGCATGTCGCGGTGAATACGTTCCCGGGCCTTGTACACACCGCCCGTCACACCATGAGAGTTGGTAACACCCGAAGTCCGTGAGGTAACCGTAAGGAGCCAGCGGCCGAAGGTGGGATTGATGATTGGGGTGAAGTCGTAACAAGGTAGCCGTAGGAGAACCTGCGGCTGGATCACCTCCTTTCTAGGGAGTAGATGTATTGACTTCGGTCGATGCAATAGAAGAATATTAATTTGTTCTTCAAAAATATCTATTGTAATTAATCGTACCTAGTTCTCTGTTTAATTTTGAGAGACTAATTTTATCTAACTCTTAGGAGTTAGATAATGAATAGTTTTTCTTAAAATGTTCTTTGAAAATTGCACAGTGAAAAAAGTTGTTTTAAAAAAATTAAAACTACGCAAGTAGTTTATAAATTGATTTAATACAATTTCGCAAAATTAATATAACCGTCTATGTAAATAGACAGAATCAAGGTCAAGCTACAAAGGGCGCATGGCGAATGCCTTGGCACTAGGAGCCGAAGAAGGACGCGTTAAGCTGCGATAAGCTTTGGGTAGGCGCAAATAGCCTGTGATCCAAAGATTTCCGAATGGGGGAACCCACATAGTAACAACTATGTACTGCATACTGAATAAATAGGTATGCAGAGGTAGACCCGGGGAACTGAAACATCTAAGTACCCGGAGGAAGAGAAAGAAACATCGATTTCCTAAGTAGCGGCGAGCGAAAGGGAAAGAGCCCAAACCCAGGTCTTTGATCTGGGGGTTGAGGATAGATCATAAATACTGCAATTCCTTAATTGAAGATAGCTGGAAAGCTGCTCCGCAGAAGGTAATAGGCCTGTAAATGAAAAGGAAAAACAGTCAGATCTAATCCAGAGTACCACGAGACACGTGAAACCTTGTGGGAAGCTGGGAGGACCACCTCCCAAGGCTAAATACTACCTAGTGACCGATAGTGAAGAAGTACCGTGAGGGAAAGGTGAAAAGAACCCCGGAAGGGGAGTGAAATAGAACCTGAAACCGTGTGCCTACAACCGGTCGAAGCACTTTATATGTGTGACGGCGTGCTTTTTGTAGAACGAGCCAACGAGTTACGATATGTAGCAAGGTTAAGTACTTAAGGTACGGAGCCGAAGGGAAACCAAGTCTGAATAGGGCGCATAGTTGCATGTCGTAGACCCGAAACCGGGTGACCTATCCATGGCCAGGATGAAGCGGAAGTAAAATTCCGTGGAGGTCCGAACCACGTTGGTGTTGAAAAACCATGGGATGAGCTGTGGATAGCGGAGAAATTCCAATCGAACTCGGAGATAGCTGGTTCTCCTCGAAATAGCTTTAGGGCTAGCGTCGATTAATTGAGTAATGGAGGTAGAGCACTGAATGGGCTAGGGGCTGACAACAGTTACTGAACCCTATCAAACTCCGAATGCCATATACTTTTATTTCGGCAGTCAGACTGCGAATGATAAGATCCGTAGTCAAAAGGGAAACAGCCCAGACCATCAGCTAAGGTCCCAAAGTGTAAGTTAAGTGGAAAAGGATGTGGGATTTCTAAGACAACTAGGATGTTGGCTCAGAAGCAGCCACTCATTTAAAGAGTGCGTAATAGCTCACTAGTCAAGAGATCCTGCGCCGAAGATGTCCGGGGCTAAAACTTACCACCGAAGCTATGGGTGTACACAATTGTGTACGCGGTAGAGGAGCTTTCTGTACTGGCTGAAGTCATACCGTAAGGAGTGGTGGACGGTACAGAAGTGAGAATGTTGGCATGAGTAGCGAGAGTTAAGTGAGAATCTTAACGGTCGAAAACCTAAGGTTTCCTGAGGAAGGCTCGTCCTCTCAGGGTTAGTCGGGACCTAAGCCGAGGCCGAAAGGCGTAGGTGATGGACAATCGGTTGATATTCCGATACCACCAATGGACGTTATTAGAAATGGGATGACGCAGGAGGATAAGATGTGCACACTATTGGATGTGTGTCTAAGCATTTAGGCGGAGCAGACAGGCAAATCCGTTTGCTCTTAACGCTGAGATGTGATGGGGAAGGGAATTTATTCCTGAAGTATCTGATTCCACGCTGCCAAGAAAAGTCTCTATCGAGGATATTGGTGCCCGTACCGCAAACCGACACAGGTAGGTGAGGAGAGAATCCTAAGACCATCGGAAGAATTGTTGTTAAGGAACTCGGCAAATTGACCCCGTAACTTCGGGAGAAGGGGTGCCTACGTAAGTAGGTCGCAGAGAATAGGCCCAAGCAACTGTTTAGCAAAAACACAGGTCTCTGCTAAAGCGAAAGCTGATGTATAGGGGCTGACGCCTGCCCGGTGCTGGAAGGTTAAGGGGATTACTTAGCGCAAGCGAAGGTATGAACTTAAGCCCCAGTAAACGGCGGCCGTAACTATAACGGTCCTAAGGTAGCGAAATTCCTTGTCGGGTAAGTTCCGACCCGCACGAATGGCGTAATGATTTGGGCACTGTCTCAACAACACATCCGGCGAAATTGTAGTGCAAGTGAAGATGCTTGCTACCCGCGATTGGACGGAAAGACCCCGTAGAGCTTTACTGTAGCTTAGCATTGAATTTCGGTATTGTCTGTACAGGATAGGTGGGAGACTGAGAAACATGGGCGTCAGCCTGTGTGGAGTCATCCTTGGGATACCACCCTGACAGTACTGAGGTTCTAACTGGAGGCCATGAATCTGGTCACAGGACATTGTTAGGTGGGCAGTTTGACTGGGGCGGTCGCCTCCAAAAAAGTAACGGAGGCGCCCAAAGGTTCCCTCAGCGCGGTTGGAAATCGCGCGAAGAGTGCAAAGGCAGAAGGGAGCCTGACTGCGACACTTACAAGTGGAGCAGGGACGAAAGTCGGGCTTAGTGATCCGGTGGTACCTCGTGGGAGGGCCATCGCTCAACGGATAAAAGCTACCTCGGGGATAACAGGCTGATCTCCCCCAAGAGTCCACATCGACGGGGAGGTTTGGCACCTCGATGTCGGCTCGTCGCATCCTGGGGCTGAAGTAGGTCCCAAGGGTTGGGCTGTTCGCCCATTAAAGCGGCACGCGAGCTGGGTTCAGAACGTCGTGAGACAGTTCGGTCCCTATCCGTCGCGGGCGTAGGAAATTTGAAGGGAGCTGTCCTTAGTACGAGAGGACCGGGATGGACAAACCTCTGGTGCACCAGTTGTCACGCCAGTGGCATCGCTGGGTAGCTATGTTTGGAAGGGATAAACGCTGAAAGCATCTAAGCGTGAAGCCCACCCTGAGATGAGATTTCCCATAACTCGCACGTAAGTGCGGTGTTAGTAAGACTCCTGGAAGACCACCAGGTTGATAGGTTAGAGGTGTAAGCATGGTAACATGTTCAGCTGACTAATACTAATAAGTCGAGGGCTTGACCTAAATAATTAGAAATAACGCGAAGCTTCGGACGTAAGGAAGAAGACTAATTCACTGTGCAATTTTCAGAGAATATTTATATTCTCAATCTGGTGATTATGGCATGAAGGTAACACCCGTTCCCATACCGAACACGAAGGTTAAGCTTCAATGCGCCGATGGTACTGCAGGGGTGACCTTGTGGAAGAGTAGGTTGTCGCCAGGTAAACATGGTTTACTAGCTCAGTTGGTAGAGCACATGACTTTTAATCATGGTGTCCGGGGTTCGATTCCCCGGTAAGCCACCAAAAAAGTACTTCTTTATGAAGTGCTTTTTTTATTTTTAAATAACATTTTATTGATTGTGTTTTTTCATTATTTTTATGGTATCATGATAATGAAGATATATAATTATAATAATTTTAAAGGAGAGTAATTATGGAGAATAAAGTTTTAGCTATAGTAAATGGAAGTAAAATAACTGAAAAAGATATAAAAAGATCATTATTAAGATTTCCACAGGAAACGCAAGAGCACTACAAAACAGAAGAAGGTAAAAAACAATTTTTAGATCAAATGATAAATTTTGAATTAATATATAATTATGCTCTTGATAATGATATGGAGAAAGATGCAGACTATATAGAACAAATGAAGTTGATAGAAAAAGATGTTTTAATACAAGCAGGCGTCAAAAATATAATGGCTGATTTAGATATAACAGAGGAAGAGATCCAAAAGTACTATAAAGATAACAGTCAAATGTTTAAAAGTGGCGAGACTGCATCAGCTAAACATATATTAGTAGATACCCTAGAGCAAATGCAAGAAATTAAAGTGGAAATAACTAATGGAATGTCTTTTGAGGAAGCCGCTAAAAAATATTCTAAATGTCCATCATCAGCGCAAGGTGGTAGTTTAGGTAGTTTTACTAGAGGTAGAATGGTTCCTGAATTTGAAAAAGTAGCTTTTGAACTACAGGTTGGTGAAATAAGTGAACCTGTTAAGACTCAATTTGGATATCATTTAATACAATTAGATGAGAAAAGTCTAGAAGATGTGAAATCCTTGGAAGAATCTAGGCCTATGATTTTGGAGAATATTTCACACCAAAAACAAAATGAAAAATATACAAGCGCCATAACGGAATTAAAAAACAAATATGATGTAGAAATAAAATAAAAGGTTATATCCATAGTTTTAACGGCATTTCAGAAGGAGACTTATACTCTCACTGATATAAGCGGGAGTATAAATCTCCTTCTGAAGTCGTTAATATTACAGGAGTTGTATTATGAGATTAATATAGGAATAACCATAGAGAGAGTAATAATCATAAAGAATAAATACAAACCATATATTATTAGATGTTTTTACTTACTAGTTACTATTGTTACTTCAAATGGAAAGAAAGAGATTTTTAAAATTAAAAATATAAAAATTTTAAATATCATATAAAAGTGTTGACAAAACAAGAAATACCTAGTAATATAGTAGAAGTCGTCACATGATGACAAAACAAATTGGTCTTTGAAAATTAAACAGAGAAATAGGTAAAGATAGCGAAATAATATTTCGCTAAACCAGTTAATTACTTTAGTATAAAGTAAAATTTAGTCGTAAGACTAAAAGTATGTAATGAGCTTGCGTAACAACTTAACAGTTGTCGCAGATTAATCATTTCAACTAAAAAAGTGTAAACTTTTAAATTGAGAGTTTGATCCTGGCTCAGGACGAACGCTGGCGGCGTGCCTAACACATGCAAGTCGAGCGATGAAACCTTTCGGGGTGGATTAGCGGCGGACGGGTGAGTAACACGTGGGTAACCTGCCTCAAAGAGGGGAATAGCCTCCCGAAAGGGAGATTAATACCGCATAATATGTTTTGGTCGCATGATCGAAACATCAAAGGATTTTTCTTCGGAAAATTCCACTTTGAGATGGACCCGCGGCGCATTAGCTAGTTGGTGAGGTAACGGCTCACCAAGGCGACGATGCGTAGCCGACCTGAGAGGGTGATCGGCCACATTGGAACTGAGACACGGTCCAGACTCCTACGGGAGGCAGCAGTGGGGAATATTGCGCAATGGGGGAAACCCTGACGCAGCAACGCCGCGTGAATGATGAAGGCCTTCGGGTTGTAAAGTTCTGTCTTCTGGGACGATAATGACGGTACCAGAGGAGGAAGCCACGGCTAACTACGTGCCAGCAGCCGCGGTAATACGTAGGTGGCAAGCGTTGTCCGGATTTACTGGGCGTAAAGGATGCGTAGGCGGACATTTAAGTCAGAT